>NZ_KV811323.1:2282-90777 GCF_001813025.1 Pseudomonas sp. HMSC066A08 | reverse complement strand
CGTGGTGGACGACGCCATCGTGGTGGTGGAGAACATCGCCCGGCGCATCGAGGAGGGCGACCCGCCGATCCAGGCGGCGATCACCGGCGCCCGCCAGGTCGGTTTCACCGTGCTGTCGATGACGCTCTCGCTGGTCGCGGTGTTCATCCCGCTGCTGCTCATGGGCGGGCTCACCGGGCGGCTGTTCCGCGAGTTCGCGGTGACCCTCTCGGCGGCGATCCTGGTGTCCCTGGTGGTATCCCTGACCCTCACGCCGATGCTCTGCGCGCGTCTGCTGCGTCCGCTGAAACGGTCCGAGGGCGCTTCCCTGGCGCGGCGCAGCGATCGCTTCTTCGCCGCCTTCATGCTGCGCTACCGCGCCAGCCTGGGCTGGGCGCTGGAGCACTCGCGGCTGATGGTGGTGATCATGCTGGCCTGCATCGCCATGAACCTCTGGTTGTTCGTGGTGGTGCCCAAGGGCTTCCTCCCGCAGCAGGACTCCGGGCGCCTGCGCGGCTACGCGGTGGCCGACCAGAGCATCTCGTTCCAGTCCCTGAGCGCGAAGATGGGCGAGTACCGCAAGATCCTCTCTTCCGATCCGGCGGTGGAGAACGTGGTCGGCTTCATCGGCGGCGGCCGCTGGCAGTCGAGCAACACCGGTTCGTTCTTCGTCACCCTCAAGCCGATCGGCGAACGCGACCCGGTGGAGAAGGTCCTCACCCGGCTGCGCGAGCGGATCGCCAAGGTGCCCGGCGCGGCGCTCTATCTCAACGCCGGCCAGGACGTGCGCCTGGGCGGCCGCGACAGCAACGCGCAGTACGAATTCACCCTGCGCAGCGACGACCTGACCCTGCTCCGCGAATGGGCGCCGAAGGTCGAGGCGGCGATGCGCAAGCTGCCGCAACTGGTGGACGTCAACAGCGACTCCCAGGACAAGGGCGTGCAGACCCGCCTGGTGATCGACCGCGACCGCGCGGCGACCCTGGGGATCAACGTGGAAATGGTCGACGCGGTGCTCAACGACTCTTTCGGCCAGCGCCAGGTGTCGACCATCTTCAACCCGCTGAACCAGTACCGGGTGGTGATGGAGGTCGACCAGCAGTACCAGCAGAGCCCGGAGATCCTCCGCCAGGTCCAGGTGATCGGCAACGACGGCCAGCGCGTGCCGCTGTCCGCGTTCAGCCACTACGAACCGAGCCGGGCACCGCTGGAGGTCAACCACCAGGGCCAGTTCGCCGCCACCACGCTGTCCTTCAACCTGGCGCCGGGCGCGCAGATCGGCCCGACCCGCGAGGCCATCATGCAGGCCCTGGAGCCGCTGCACATCCCGGTGGACGTGCAGACCAGCTTCGAGGGCAACGCCGGCGCGGTGCAGGACACGCAGAACCAGATGCCCTGGCTGATCCTCCTGGCGCTGCTGGCGGTGTACATCGTCCTCGGCATCCTCTACGAGAGCTACGTGCACCCGCTGACCATCCTCTCGACCCTGCCTTCGGCCGGGGTCGGCGCGCTGCTCGCGCTGATCCTCTGCCGCAGCGAGCTGAGCCTGATCGCCCTGATCGGCATCATCCTGCTGATCGGCATCGTCAAGAAGAACGCGATCATGATGATCGACTTCGCCCTGGAGGCCGAGCGCAACCACGGCCTGAGCCCGCGCGAGGCGATCCTCGAGGCCTGCATGATGCGCTTCCGGCCGATCATGATGACCACCCTGGCCGCCTTGCTCGGCGCCTTGCCGCTGATCTTCGGCATCGGCGGCGACGCCGCGCTGCGCCGGCCGCTGGGCATCACCATCGTCGGCGGGCTGATCGGCAGCCAGTTGCTGACCCTGTACACCACCCCGGTGGTCTACCTCTATCTCGACCGCCTGCGCCACTGGGTCAACCAGAAACGCGGCGTACGCACGGACGGTGCGCTGGAGACACCCCTATGAAACACACCCCCTCGTTGCTCGCCCTGGCCCTGGTCGCCGCCCTCGGCGGCTGCGCCATCGGCCCCGACTACCAGCGACCGGACCTGGCGGTGCCCGCCGAATTCAAGGAAGCCGAAGGCTGGCGCCGCGCCGAGCCGCGCGACGTGTTCCAGCGCGGCGCCTGGTGGGAGCTGTACGGCGACCAGACCCTGAACGACCTGCAGATGCACCTGGAACGTTCCAACCAGACCCTGGCCCAGTCGGTGGCGCAGTTCCGCCAGGCCGAGGCGCTGGTGCGCGGCGCGCGGGCGGCGTTCTTCCCGTCGATCACCGGCAACGCGGGCAAGACCCGCAGCGGCCAGGGCGGCGGCGATAGCACCGTGCGCCTGCCCGACGGCTCCACTGTGAGCAGCGGCGGTGGTTCCGGTGCGATCAGCAACAGTTACTCGACCAGCCTCGGCGTCAGCTGGGAGGTCGACCTCTGGGGCAAGCTGCGCCGGCAACTGGAGGCCAACCAGGCGAGCCTGCATGCCAGCGCCGCCGACCTCGCCGCGGTGCGCCTCAGCCAGCAGTCGCAACTGGCGCAGAACTACCTGCAACTGCGGGTGATGGACGAACAGATCCGCCTGCTCAACGACACGGTGACGGCCTACGAGCGTTCGCTGAAGGTGGCCGAGAACAA
Organism: Pseudomonas sp. HMSC066A08; assembly: GCF_001813025.1. NCBI lineage: Bacteria > Pseudomonadati > Pseudomonadota > Gammaproteobacteria > Pseudomonadales > Pseudomonadaceae > Pseudomonas > Pseudomonas sp. HMSC066A08. The sequence goes on along the minus strand of NZ_KV811323.1, from coordinate 88,204 downwards.
ATACCGCGCCGGCATCGTCACCAGGGCCGACGTGGCCCAGGCACGCACCCAGCTGAAAAGCACCCAGGCCCAGGCCATCGACCTGAAGTACCAGCGTGCCCAGCTGGAGCACGCCATCGCCGTGCTGGTCGGCCTGCCGCCGGCGCAATTCAACCTGCCGCCGGTGGCGAGCGTGCCGAAGCTGCCGGACCTGCCGGCAGTGGTGCCGTCGCAATTGCTCGAACGGCGGCCGGACATCGCCTCGGCGGAGCGCAAGGTGATTTCCGCCAACGCCCAGATCGGCGTGGCCAAGGCCGCCTATTTCCCCGACCTCACCCTGAGCGCCGCCGGCGGCTACCGCAGCGGCAGCCTGAGCAACTGGATCAGCACGCCGAACCGCTTCTGGTCGATCGGCCCGCAGTTCGCCATGACCCTGTTCGACGGCGGCCTGATCGGCTCCCAGGTGGACCAGGCCGAGGCGACCTACGACCAGACCGTGGCGACCTACCGGCAGACCGTGCTCGACGGTTTCCGCGAGGTGGAGGACTACCTGGTGCAATTGAGCGTCCTCGACGAGGAGAGCGGGGTGCAGCGCGAAGCCCTGGAGTCGGCCCGCGAGGCGCTGCGCCTGGTCGAGAACCAGTACAAGGCCGGCACCGTCGACTACACCGACGTGGTCACCAACCAGGCCACCGCGCTGAGCAACGAACGCACCGTGCTGACCCTGCTCGGCAGCCGCCTGACCGCCAGCGTCCAGTTGATCGCGGCAATGGGCGGCGGCTGGGACAGCGCCGACATCGAGCGGACCGACGAGCGACTCGGCCGGGTCGAGGAGGGCCTGCCGCCTTCCCCCTGAGTTCTTCTCGCTGCCTGTTCCTGACGAATGCCTTTCCCCGCTATTGCGCTTGCATGACACACCGCCGTCCGCCTCTCGGCTAGAGTGCGGCGGCGGATGTGGAGGTGAATACGTGTCGGGGAAGTTTCCGGAAAAGCCCTCGCGCCGAGGCTACTGGCTCGGCTGGCTGTGCCGCCTGGCCATGCTTGGCGGCGTCGCCGCGATGTTCTGGGCGCTGCTGCAATGCTTCGCCCTGCTGCACGGCGAACCGCCGCTCCAGCGTGCCCCGCTGCGGACGCCCTGGACCCTGCTGGCGCTCGGCCTGGCGCTGTTCCTCGCCGGTTTCTGCGGCGAGTACCGGCTGTGGCGGCGCCGCGCCGGTTGCTGAAACCGGCGTCAGGCAGCGCCCGTCGAAGGGAACAGCAGGCGCAGGTGGGTCTTCTGCTGCGGTACGCTTTCCGCTTCGGCGCGGCCGCCGTGGTAGGCCATGATCGATTGCACGATGGCCAGCCCCAGGCCGGTGCCGGCCTGGGCTCCAGTCTGGCGTCCGGCGCGGCGGTAGAAGCGCTCGAACAGGTGCGGCAGGTATTCCGGCGGGATGCCCGGGCCGTCGTTGCTGACCCTCACCTCGGTGTGCCCCGCGCGTTCCCCGATCCGCACGTCGATACGCCCGCCTTGCGGGGTGTGGCGCACGGCGTTGGACACCAGGTTGGAAATGGCGCGCTGGATCATCAGGTTGTCGCCGTGGGCGAAGCCGCTGCCGGACAGGCACAGCTCGATGCCCTTGTCCTCGGCGACCATCTCGTACAGGTCGATGACCTTGGCCGCCTGCTCGTGCAGGGCGACGCAGCCGAACTGGGCCTGGATCGCCGGGTTGTCCACCTGCACCAGGAACAGCATGTCGGTGACGATCCGCGACAGCCGCTCCAGTTCCTCGGCGTTGGACTCCAGGGCTTCGCGGTATGCCGCGCTGTCGCGATGCTGGCTGAGCAGCACCTGGTTGCGCACCAGCAGGTTGCAGATCGGCGCGCGCAGTTCGTGGGCCAGGTCGTCGGAGAACTGCGAGAGCTGGCGTACGCCATCCTCGAGGCGGCCGAGCATGTGGTTGAAGCTGCGGGCCAGGCTGTCCAGCTCGCGCGGCAGGTTCTGCTCGGGAATGCGGTAGGAGAGATCCTGCGGGCTGACCTGGGCGGCCACCCGGCGGAAGCGGTTCAACGGTTCGAGGCCGGCACGCACCACCCACCAGGCGGCCAGGGCGATCAATGGCAGGAGGAAGGGCAGGGCCAGCAGGGTGGCACGGAGAAAACCGTCGAGCAGGCGCTCGTCGGCGTTGCGCTCGCTGCTCAGCAACACCTGTACCGGGGTGCCGTTCTTCATGCGCATGGAAGCGCCGATGCTCAGCAGGCGCTGGTCGTTGCCGGTGCTCCAGCCCTGGAATACCGGCTGGCGGGCATCCGCCTGCAAGCGGGCGAGAAGCGCGCGGTTGGCCGCGACGCTGGCCGCGGCCTGGTCGCCGAAGCTCATCAGCGGCTGGCCGCTGCGGCTGTCGAGAATGCTCAGGTGCAGGCCGCTGTGCGCCACCAGTTGGTCCTGCAGGGCATGCGCCTGTACGGCCGGGTCGCTGCGCAGGTCGAGATCGTCTTCCAGGCTGTGGCGGATCTGCTCCAGCTTCAATTGCAGGTTTTCCCGCTCGCGGGCTTCCAGCTCGCGGCCGAGGTTCCAGTGCGCCATCGCGCCGAGCGCCAGGGCCAGCAGCGCGCCGAGGGCGCCGACCAGCAGGGCCAGGCGCAGCGACAGTCGGCCTGGTGGCGTCATCGGCGCGCTTCCAGGACGTAGCCGACGCCGCGAATGGTATGGATCAGCTTGAGGTCGAAGCCGTCGTCGATCTTCGCCCGCAGGCGGCAGATGGCGACTTCCACCACGTTGGAGTCGTTGTCGAAGTTCATGTCCCAGATCAGCGAGATGATCTGCGTCCGGGTGATGACGTCGCCGTTGCGCCGCATCAGCAGGTGCAGCAGGGCGAACTCCTTGGTCGTCAGGTTGATCCGCACCCGGCCGCGGAAGGCCCGGTGGCGGCTGGCGTCCAGCTCCAGGTCGGCGACCCGCAGGACGTCCTGCATCGGTGCCTGGTCGTGGCGGCGCAGCAGCGAGCGGACCCGCGCCAGCAGTTCGGGGAACTGGAACGGCTTGACCATGAAGTCGTCGGCGCCGAGATCGAGGCCGCGCACCTTGTCGGTCAGCCTGCCGTGCCCGGTGAGCATCATCACTCGCGCGCTGCTGCGTTCGCGCAGGCGGCGGAGCAGGTCCCAGCCGTCGATGCCGGGTAGGTTGACGTCGAGGATCACCAGTTCGTAAGGGTGTTGCAAGGCCATGTGCAGGCCATCGATGCCATCGTTGGCGCGGTCGACGATGTAGCCGCTTTCGGTCAGGCCCTGGTGCAGGTAGTCGGCAGTCTTGACTTCATCTTCGATAATAAGGATGCGCATGTTCGCCCCTATATAAAGTATGGATTCATTTGCAAGTAAATGTTTAAGTGCATTGCTATAAGGTTACATTGCGGGCGTTGCTTGAATGCAGTCCTGGAAATGTAATTTCATATCGTTGCGCTGCTTCGATGATAATTATCGAATGACCGGGCAGTTCTCTCGGGAGTCCGCCTGAAAACTTCGGAAATGTCCGCGGCGCAAGCGCCGCTGGGCGTGAGGGGCAATGCTTTTTGTAAGCGCATGTTGCTTTTGTCCCTATGTTTCATCCAACTATTGCCAGTCTCTTCGAAGGTTGCCGAAGTGTAACCGCTAATTGTCCGTGGAGAATATTCATTACCGACTTGTAATTCTTCCGTCACCTTGCCGATAAGCCCCGCTACCTAACATCTGCCGCATCCCGGAAGTGCAACTTCGAATATCGCCGGCGAGATATCGCCGATGAACGGTTGCGTGGTTCCGGGCCGGTAATGGATCGCCGTCGCCGACGACGATCAGCAGACGAGGAGCGGAACATGCCGATACTTCGGCCACTGGCCAGCGCGGGGAAACGCGCCTGCTGGCTACTGATGGGACTCTGCCTGGGCCTGCCGGCCCTGGCGAACGAGGCGCCGGTGAGTTTCAACGGCACTTCGATCAGCCTCGAGCAGGCGTTGGAACGGGCCCTGCGGAGCAACCCCGAGCTGGCGGCGGTGGGGCGCGAGACCGAGATCGCCAGCGGCGCGCGGCAGCAGGCCGGGTTGATCCCCAACCCGGATCTGTCCTGGAGCGTCGAGGACACCCGCCAGGGCAGTCGCCAGACCAGCGTGAGCATCGCCCAGCCGCTGGAGCTGGGCGGCAAGCGCGGCGCGCGGGTGGAGGTGGCGAAGCGCGGCAGCGAGATCGCCTGGACCCAACTGGAAGTCCGTCGCGCCGAACTGCGCGCCCAGGTCCGCGGCGCCTACTACGCGGCGCTGACCGCGCAGGAGCGGGTGCGCCTGGCGAAGACCTCCCTGGACCTGGCCAGACGTGCGCTGCAGGCCGCCGACCGGCGGGTCAAGGCCGGCAGCATCTCCTCGGTTGAACGGGTCCGCGCCCAGGTCCTGGCGGACAACGCCCAGCTCGACCTGAGCCAGGCGGAGCTGGAGCAGCAGCGCACCTATGTGCAGCTGTCGAGCACCTGGGACGAGCCGCAGCCAGGCTTCGCCAGGGTCGGCGGCGCGCTCGACGCGGTGCCGGCGAGCATCACCCGCGGCGCCTTGCTGCGCCATCTCGACGAGTCGCCGAGCCTGCGCCTGGCGGCCCAGGAGGTCGCGCGCGGCGAGGCCCAGGTCGACCTGGAGAAGCGCCAGCGTATCCCCAACCTGACGGTCAGCATCGGCAGCAAGTACGACCAGACCGCCCGCGACGGACGTGGCGAACGGGTCAACCTGATCGGCCTGTCGATGCCGCTGCCGCTGTTCGACCGCAACCAGGGCAACATCTACGCCGCCCAGAGCCGCGCCGACCAGGCCCGCGACCTGCAACGCGCGACCCTGCTGCGCCTGCGCAGCGAAGCGGTGCAGGCCTACGACCAGTTGCGCACCTCGGAGCAGGAGCTGGCGCTGGTCCGTCGCGACCTGCTGCCCGGCGCGCAGAGCGCGCTGGACTCGATGACCCGTGGCTTCGAGATGGGCAAGTTCAACTTCCTCGACGTGCTCGACGCCCAGCGCACCCTGGTCGGCGTCCGTGCCCAGTACGTACGCGCGCTGGACGCCGCGGCGCAGGCGCGGGTGAGCATGGAGCGTCTGCTCGGCGAAGACATCGGCCACCTCGGCCAGTGAGATTTCCGGGGCGGGCCGCCGGCGCGCCCCCCGAACGGTTCGGGAGAACAGAATGGGCAAGAAGACGATTATCGCGGTGACCGCACTGGCACTGCTCGGCCTGGGCGGCGGCGCCTACCTGGAGCTGGGCGGCAAGGCGCCGGCCGGCGCCGGCGAAGCGGCCGCCGAGGGCGAGGGCAGCGGACCGCGCGGCGGCATGTTGTTGCGCCAGGGCGACCTGACCCTGGAACTGCTGGTACCGGAGGACGGCAGCCCGCTCAAGGCCTGGGTCGAGCGCGGCGGCAAGGCGCTGGCGCCGCAGGAGCTGGTCCTCGGCGCGGACGTCGAGCGTGCCACCGGCGAGGTCGAGGACCTGCTGTTCAAGGCCATCGGCGATGGCCTGGTGGCCAACGCCGGGATCGCCGAGCCGCACGCCTTCACCGCGCGCCTCAAGCTGATGGCCGGCAAGCAGGGCTACGACTTCGCCTTCACCCGCGAGGAGGGCAAGCTGGAACTGGATGCCGAGCAGATCGAGGCCGCCGGCATCACCCTCGATACGGCGCGGACGATCAGCCTGGCCCAGGTGGTCTCGCTGCCCGGCGAGATCCGCTTCAACGAGGACCGCACCGCGCATATCGTCCCGCGCCTGCCGGGGATCGTCGACAACGTGCCGGCCAACCTTGGCCAGGCGGTGAAGCAGGGCGAGCTGCTGGCGGTGATCAGCAGTCCGCAGTTGTCCGACCAGCGCAGCGAATTCGCCGCTGCCCAGCGCCGCCTGAGCCTGGCGCAGAGCACCTACAAGCGCGAGCAGCAGTTGTGGAAGGAGGGCATTTCCGCCGAGCAGGAATTCCTGCTCGCCCGCCAGGGTTTGCAGGAAGCCGAGATCGCGCTGAACAACGCGCGGGCGAAGATCGCCGCGCTCGGCGGCAATCCCAGCCTGCAGGGCGGCAACCGCTACGAACTGCGCGCGCCGTTCGCCGGGGTGCTGGTGGAAAAGCACCTGACCCAGGGCGAGCCGGTGGACGGCACCGCCAACGTCTTCACCCTGTCCGACCTGTCCTCGGTCTGGGCCACCTTCAACGTGCCCGCGCAACTGCTCGGCCAGGTCCGCGTCGGCAGCAAGGTCAAGGTGCTCGCCCAGGCGCTGGATAGCGAGGTGGAGGGCACCGTGTCCTACATCGGCGACCTGCTCGGCGAGCAGACCCGCGCGGCCACCGCCCGGGTCACCCTGAGCAACCCCGAGAGCACCTGGCGCCCGGGCCTGTTCGTTTCCGTGCAGGTGGCCGAGGCGACCCGCAAGGAAGTCCTGACGGTCGCCGACGGCGCGGTGCAGAACGTCGACGGCGAGGACGTGGTGTTCGTCCGCGTGGCCGATGGCTTCGTGGTCCAGCCGGTCAAGCTGGGCATCAGCGACGGCCAGCGCGTCGAGGTCCTCGAGGGCCTGCGCGCCGGCAGCCAGGTCGCCGCCGGCGGCAGCTTCATCCTCAAATCCGAACTGGGCAAGGGCTCGGCGGAACACGGTCACTGAGTCCCGCTCCAGGAGTCTTCGCATGTTCGAACGCATCATCCAATTCGCCATCGAGCAACGCTGGCTGGTCCTGCTGGCGGTGCTGGGGATGGCCGGGGTCGGCATCGGCAGCTACCAGAAGCTGTCCATCGACGCGGTCCCGGACATCACCAACGTCCAGGTGCAGATCAATACCGCCGCCCCCGGCTACTCGCCGCTGGAAGTGGAGCAGCGGGTCACCTACCCGGTGGAGACCGTCATGGCCGGCCTGCCGGGCCTGCAGGAAACCCGTTCGCTGTCGCGGCCGGGGATTTCCCAGGTGACGGTGATCTTCGAGGAGGGCACCGATATCTACTTCGCCCGCCAGCAGGTCAACGAACGCCTGAGCACGGCGCGCGAGCAACTGCCGGAAGACATCTCGCCGACTCTCGGGCCGATCTCCACCGGTCTCGGCGAGATCTACCTGTGGACGGTGGAGGCCGAGGAGGGCGCGACCAAGGAGGACGGCAGCGCCTACACGTCCACCGACCTGCGCACCATCCAGGACTGGATCATCCGTCCGCAGTTGCGCAACGTGAAGGGCGTGGCCGAGATCAACACCATCGGCGGCTACGCCAAGCAATTCCTCATCGCCCCGGATCCGAAGAAGCTCGCGGCCTACAAGCTGACCCTCGGCGACCTGCAGAACGCCGTGCTGCGCAACAACGAGAACGTCGGCGCCGGCTACATCGAGCGGCGCGGCGAGCAGTTGCTGATCCGCGCGCCGGGCCAGGTCAAGGACATGGACGATATCCGCGGGATCATCGTTTCCAACGTCGACGGCGTGCCGATCCGCATCCGTGACGTCGCCGAGGTCGGCCTGGGCAAGGAGCTGCGCACCGGCGCCGCCACCGAGAACGGCCGCGAAGTGGTGCTCGGCACGGTGTTCATGCTGATCGGCGAGAACAGCCGGGAAGTGGCCCAGGCGGTCGGCCAGCGCCTGGAGGAGATCAACCGGACCCTGCCCAAGGGGGTCAAGGCGATCACCGTCTACGACCGCACCACCCTGGTGGACAAGGCCGTGGCCACGGTGAAGAAGAACCTGGTGGAAGGCGCGGCGCTGGTGATCGCGGTGCTCTTCCTGTTCCTCGGCAACATCCGCGCGGCGCTGATCACCGCCACCATCATCCCGCTGTCGATGCTGTTCACCTTCACCGGGATGGTCGGCAACAGGGTCAGCGCCAACCTGATGAGCCTCGGCGCGCTGGACTTCGGCATCATCGTCGACGGCGCCGTGGTGATCGTCGAGAACGCCATCCGCCGCCTGGCCCACGCCCAGGCCCACCACGGCCGTCAGCTGACCCGCGCGGAGCGTTTCCACGAGGTCTTCGCCGCGTCCAGGGAGGCGCGCCGGGCGCTGGTCTTCGGCCAGATCATCATCATGGTGGTGTACCTGCCGATCTTCGCCCTCACCGGGGTCGAGGGGAAGATGTTCCACCCGATGGCGTTCACCGTGGTCACCGCGCTGCTCGGCGCGATGATCCTCTCGGTGACCTTCGTCCCGGCGGCGATCGCGCTGTTCATCACCGGCAAGGTCAAGGAGGAGGAGAACTTCGTCATGCGCCGCGCGCGTCTGGCCTACGAACCGGCGCTGCGCTGGGTGCTCGGGCACCGCGCGCTGGTGGTCGGCGGCGCCCTCGGCGCGATCCTGCTCACCGGGCTGGTGGCCTCGCGGATGGGCAGCGAGTTCATTCCCAGCCTCAGCGAGGGCGACTTCGCCATGCAGGGCCTGCGGGTGCCGGGTACCAGCCTGACCCAGTCGGTCGAGATGCAGCAGACCCTGGAGAAGAAGCTGATGGGCAAGTTCCCGGAGATCGAGCGGGTCTTCGCCCGCACCGGGACCGCCGAGATCGCCTCCGACCTGATGCCGCCGAACGCCTCCGACAGCTACGTGATGCTCAAGCCGCAGAGCCAGTGGCCGGACCCGAAGAAGTCGCGGGAGGCGCTGCTGGAAGAATTGCAGGCCGCGGCCCTTGAGGTGCCGGGCAGCGTCTACGAGTTCTCCCAGCCGATCCAGTTGCGCTTCAACGAGCTGATCTCCGGGGTGCGCAGCGACGTCGCGGTGAAGGTCTTCGGCGACGACATGCAGGTGCTCAACGACACTGCGGAGAAGATTTCCAAGGTGCTGCAAGGCATCGACGGCGCCTCCGAGGTGAAGGTCGAGCAGACCACAGGCCTGCCGGTGCTGACGGTGGACATCGACCGCGACAAGGCGGCACGCTTCGGCCTCAATGTCGGCGACATCCAGGACACCGTGGCCACCGCCCTCGGCGGACGCAATGCCGGTACCCTGTTCGAGGGCGACCGCCGCTTCGACATCGTCATCCGCCTGCCGGAAACCCTGCGCGCCGACCTGCCGGCACTGTCCAACCTGCTGATCCCGCTGCCGCCGAACAACCTGGCGCGGATCGACTTCATCCCGCTGTCGGACGTGGCGCGCCTCGACCTCTCGCCGGGACCGAACCAGATCAGCCGGGAGAACGGCAAGCGGCGCATCGTGGTCAGCGCCAACGTGCGCGGCCGCGACATCGGTTCGTTCGTGCTGGAAGCGCAACAGAAGCTGCAGGACGGGGTGAAGATCCCGGCCGGCTACTGGACCACCTGGGGCGGCCAGTTCGAGCAGTTGCAGTCCGCCGCCAAGCGCTTGCAGGTGGTGGTGCCGGTGGCGCTGCTGCTGGTGTTCACCTTGCTCTTCGCCATGTTCAACAACGTCAAGGACGGCCTGCTGGTGTTCACCGGCATCCCCTTCGCCCTCACCGGCGGGGTGCTGGCCCTGTGGCTGCGCGGGATACCGTTGTCGATCTCGGCGGCGGTGGGTTTCATCGCCCTGTCCGGGGTGGCGGTGCTCAACGGCCTGGTGATGATCTCCTTCATCCGCAACCTGTTGCAGGAGGGACGCAGCCTCGACCAGGCGGTGTGGGAGGGCGCCATCACCCGCCTGCGACCGGTGCTGATGACCGCCCTGGTGGCGTCCCTCGGCTTCGTGCCGATGGCCCTGGCCACCGGCACCGGCGCCGAGGTGCAGCGGCCGCTGGCGACGGTGGTGATCGGCGGCATCCTGTCCTCGACCATGCTGACCCTGCTGGTGCTGCCGGTGCTCTATCGCTGGACCCACGGGCGCGACGCCGGACCGCGCGAGGAGGCGCCGGCGGCCGGCTGAAGCGGGCGCGCAAGCGGGCCGGCAGGGGAAACCCTGGCGGCCCTTTTCGTTGGCCGTTGGACGGATTCCGTTCGATTACCGCACGCGATTGCCGGCCCGGATTGTCGCCGGCGGAGGGCTTGCGTAGTGTGGGTGGCGCGTTCCGCGCCCGGCGCTTGGCGCCGCGCGGCGATAACAACAACGATAGCAGCCTGAGTGTCCTGCCCATGAATGCCTCCTTGCTCAGCGAACGCAGCCGGGTGTTCGAACGTGCCGACCCCTATGCGGTGTCCGGCTACGTCAACCGGCACGTCGGTACGCACTGCATACGCCTGCCGGCCGCCGACAGGCCGCAAGCCAGCCTCGACCACCGCACCTTCGCCAGCCTCGACCTGTGCCGGATCAGCTACGGCGCGGCGGTACGGGTCACCTCGCCGGCGCTGGAGAGCATCTTCCACCTGCAGATCCTCCTGCGCGGCCACTGCCTGTGGCGCGGCGGCGGGCAGGAACACGCCCTGGTGCCGGGCGAGCTGTTGCTGATCAACCCGGACGATCCGGTCGACCTGACCTATTCGGCGGACTGCGAGAAATTCATCGTCAAGCTGCCCTGCGCGCTGCTCGAAGCGATCTGCGCCGAGCAGCGCTGGAGCCATCCGGCGCGCGGCGTGCGCTTCCTCGAACATCGCTATCGCCTGGACCAGCTGGAAGGCTTCGTCGGCCTGCTCGCCCTGGTCTGCCGCGAGGCCGAGTCCGGCGAGCGGCTGGCGCGGGTCGACAGCCACTTCGAGCAGATCCTCGGCAGCAAGCTGCTGACCCTGCTGAAGACCAACGTCAGCCGCGAGGACCCCGGCGATGCGCAGGTCGTCTTCGCCCGCCTCGATGCCTACATCCGCCGTCATCTGCAGAGCGAGATAGAGGTCGCGGCGCTGGCCGAGCAGGCGCACATGAGCACTCGCTCGCTGTACGCGCTGTTCGAGCGCCAGCTTGGCGAGAGCCCTCGGCAATACATTCGCCGGCTGCGCCTGGAGCGCATCCGCGCCTGCCTGGAAGATCCCGGCTGCCGGGTACGCAACCTCACCGAACTGGCCCTGGACTTCGGCTTCGCCCACCTCGGCCGCTTCGCCGAGCAATATCGCCGGCAGTTCGGCGAGCTGCCTTCGGAAACCCTGCGCCGGCGCGCCTAGCGCCGACCGCCACGGCGTGCAGGAATCGGCCAGCGATCCGCAGGCAACGGATATCCCCAGCAGCACGCGCTACCTAACCTGACCGGGCCTGAACAATAACAACGGAGGCCCCGGCCATGTCCCTGGGTAGCGATTACTTGCGTTCCCTGCTCGAGGAAGACCCCGAGCGCGGCGTCTACCGCTGCAAGCGGGAGATGTTCACCGACCCACGCCTGTTCGAACTGGAGATGAAGCACATCTTCGAGGGCAATTGGGTCTATCTCGCCCACGAAAGCCAGGTTGCCGGAATCAACGACTACCTGACCACCCAGATCGGCCGCCAGTCGATCGTCATCGCGCGCAACCGCGACGGCCAGCTCAACGCCTTCATCAACGCCTGCAGCCACCGTGGCGCGATGCTCTGCCGGCACAAGAGCGGCAATCGCAGCAGCTATACCTGTCCGTTCCACGGCTGGACCTTCAACAACTCCGGCAAGCTGCTCAAGGTCAAGGACCCGGCCGAGGCCGGCTACCCGCAGGGCTTCAACTGCGAGGGCTCGCACGACCTGACCCGGGTGGCGCGCTTCGAGTCCTACCGTGGCTTCCTGTTCGGCAGCCTCAACCCCGATGTCAGGCCGCTGGCCGAGCACCTGGGCGAGTCGGCGAAGATCATCGACATGATCGTCGACCAGTCGCCGGAAGGCCTCGAGGTGCTGCGCGGCTCTTCCAGCTATGTCTACGAAGGCAACTGGAAGCTCACCGCCGAGAACGGCGCCGACGGCTACCACGTCAGCTCGGTGCACTGGAACTACGCGGCGACCCAGAGCCAGCGCCAGCAGCGCGACGCCGCGGACCAGTTGCGGACCATGAGCGCCGCGGGCTGGGCCCGGCAGGGCGGCGGCTTCTACTCGTTCGAGCATGGCCACATGCTGCTCTGGAGTCGCTGGGCCAACCCCGAGGATCGGCCGGCCTTCGAGCGCCGCGCCGAGCTTGCCCGCGACTTCGGCGAGGCCCGCGCCGACTGGATGATCGAGAACTCGCGCAACCTCTGCCTGTACCCCAACGTGTACCTGATGGACCAGTTCAGCTCGCAGATCCGCATCGCCCGGCCGCTGTCGGTGGACCGTACGGAAATCACCATCTACTGCATCGCGCCGAAAGGCGAGAGTGCCGAGGCGCGCGCCCGGCGCATCCGCCAGTACGAGGACTTCTTCAACGTCAGCGGCATGGCCACCCCGGACGACCTGGAGGAGTTCCGTTCCTGCCAGCAGGGCTACCAGGGCAGCGTGGTCGGCTGGAACGACCTGTCGCGCGGCGCCGAACACTGGATAGAGGGCGCCGACGCGGCGGCCGCGGCCATCGACCTGCGGCCGCGCCTGAGCGGCGTGCGCACCGAGGACGAAGGACTGTTCGTATTGCAGCATCGCTACTGGCAGGAGGCGCTGCTCGCCGCCCTGGAACGCGAACGGACGCAGCGCGTGGCGCTGCGGGAGGTGGCGTCATGAGCCTGGGCTACGACGCCCTGCGCGATTTCCTCTACCGCGAGGCGCGCTATCTCGACGACAAGGATTGGGACGCCTGGCTGGCGTTGTACGCTGCGGACGCCAGTTTCTGGATGCCGTCCTGGGACGACCGCGACCAGCTCACCGAGGACCCGCAGCGGGAAATCTCGCTGATCTGGTACGGCAACCGCGGCGGCCTGGAGGACCGGGTATTCCGCATCCGCACCGAGCGCTCCAGCGCGACCCTGCCGGACACCCGCACCTCGCACAACCTGAGCAACATCGAACTGCTCGGCGAGGACGACGGCATCTGCCGTGCGCGCTGCAACTGGCACACCCTGAGCTATCGCTACAAGACCGTGGACAGCTACTTCGGCACCACCTTCTACGACCTCGACGTACGCGGCGAGAGTCCGCTGATCAAGGCCAAGAAAGTGATCCTGAAGAACGACTACGTTCGCCAGCTGATCGACGTCTACCACGTCTGACGCCCGCGCCGGCGGGCTGTCGAGGAACATGCCATGAACCATCGGATCGCACTCAACTTCGAAGACGGGGTGACCCGCTTCATCCATGCCGCGCCCGGCGAGACCGTGGCCGACGCGGCCTACCGCCAGGGCATCAACATCCCCCTGGACTGCCGCGACGGCGCATGCGGCACCTGCAAGTGCCTGGCCGAGGCCGGGCGCTATGCGCTGGGCCAGGACTACATCGACGATGCCCTCAGCGCCGAGGAAGCCGCCCGCGGCTACGTGCTGACCTGCCAGATGCGCGCCGAAAGCGACTGCGTGTTGCGCGTGCCGGCTTCCTCGACCCTGTGCAGGACCGGCCAGGCGCGCTACGAGGCGCGCATCAGCGAAGTCCGGCAACTGTCGCCGAGCACCATCTGCCTGTCGCTGCGCGGCGAGGCGCTGGCCAGCCTGGCGTTCCTGCCCGGGCAGTACGTCAACCTCCAGGTGCCCGGCAGCGAGCAGCGCCGCGCCTACTCCTTCAGCTCGCTGGCGAAGGACGGCGAGGTCAGCTTCCTGATCCGCAACGTCCCCGGGGGGCTGATGAGCGGCTTCCTCAGTGGCACGGCCAGGGCCGGCGACAGCCTGGCGATGGACGGCCCGCTGGGCAGTTTCTACCTGCGCGAGATTCACCGGCCACTGCTGATGCTGGCCGGCGGCACCGGCCTGGCGCCGTTCACCGCGATGCTCGAACGGATCGCCGAACAGGGCAGCGCGCACCCGCTGCACCTGGTCTACGGGGTGACCCACGACGTCGACCTGGTCGGGCTCGAGCGCCTGGAGGCGTTCGCCGAACGGATTCCCGGCTTCACCTGGAGCGCCTGCGTGGCCAGCGCCGACAGCGACTATCCGCGCAAGGGCTACGTGACCGAGCACATCGCCGCGCAGCACCTGCACGATGGCGACGTCGACATCTACCTGTGCGGGCCGCCGCCGATGGTCGAGGCGGTCGAGCGCTACCTGCGCGAGCAGGGCGTGCGCCCGGCGAATTTCTACTACGAAAAGTTCGCCGCCAGCGCGGCCTGAACCCGAGCGAGCCAAGGAGATTCCCATGAACGACAGATTCCGCGACAAGGTCGCCCTGGTCAGCGGCGCCGCCCAGGGTATCGGCCTGGGCGTGGTCCGGCGCCTGCTGGAGGAAGGCGCGCGGGTGGTGGCGGTGGACCGCTCCGAGCTGGTCCACGAACTGGCCGGTGACGCTTGCCTGTGCCTGACCGCCGACCTGGAGCGCTATGCCGAATGCCAGCGGGCACTGGAGCGGACCCTGGAGCGTTTCGGCCGGCTGGACATCCTGGTCAACAACGTCGGCGGCACCCTCTGGGCGAAGCCCTACCAGCACTACGCCGAGGACGAGATCGAGGCCGAGCTGCGGCGTTCGCTGCTGCCCACCTTGTGGTGTTGCCGCGCGGCGCTGCCGGCGATGCTGGGGCAGGGCAGCGGGGCGATCGTCAACGTCTCGTCGGTCGCCACCCGCGGGGTCAACCGGGTGCCCTATGGCGCCGCCAAGGGCGGGGTGAACGCGCTGACCGCCTGCCTGGCGTTCGAGACCGCCGACCAGGGCATCCGCGTCAACGCGGTGGCGCCGGGCGGCACCGACGCGCCGCCGCGAAGGATTCCGCGCAACGCCGCGGCGCAGAGCGAGGAGGAGCGGCGCTGGTATCGGCAGATCGTCGAGCAGACCCTCGACAGCAGCCTGATGAAGCGCTACGGCAGCATCGACGAGCAGGTCGCGGCGATCCTTTTCCTCGCCTCCGACGAGGCGTCCTACATCACCGGCGTGACCCTGCCGGTAGCTGGCGGCGACCTCGGCTGAGCGCATCAGTCGCCGCTTTCGGTGAACTTCTCCAGGTACAGCCGCAGATGCTCCAGGGAGCGCTCGCGCAGCCACTGGCGGACCGCCTCGACCATCGGCGGCGGCCCGCACAGGTAGAGGTCGAAAGCTTCGTCGCGCAAGCGGGCGGCGTCGAAATGCTCGTGCAGGTAGCCGCGCCGGCCGTCCCAGTCGGCGTCCGCCTCGCTGAGCACCGGGACGAAGCGGAAGCCGGGAAGCCGCTCGGCGTAGCCGGCGATCCGCTGCAATTCGCAGAGATCGGCGGCGCGGCGTACCCCGTAGTAGAGATGCACCGGCTGCTCGCAACCGCGCTCGGCCAGTTCGTCGAGCATGCCGAGGAACGCCGACAGGCCGGTGCCGCCGGCCACCAGGAGCAGCGGGCGCTCCACCTGGCGCAGGTAGAAGGTGCCCAGCGGCGCCTCGAAGCGGATCTCGTCGCCGACCCGGCAACCTTGGCGCAGGTAGTCGCTCATGGCGCCGCCCGGGAGCAGGCGGATGAGGAACTGCAGGTGGTTCTGCGGATTCGGCCGGTTGGCGAAGGAGTAGGCGCGCCGGCAGTCGCTGCCGGGTACCTGCAGGCGCGCGTACTGGCCGGGCAGGAAGTCCAACTGGCGGCCCGCGGCGCCGGCGTCGAGGCGGAGCAGCGCGGTGTCCTCGGAGAGCAGGCGCAGTTCGCGCACCACGCCGCTGTGCGCCTGGGCCGCGGCGGCATGGCAGAGGGTCGAGGCGAAGTCGAAGTAGAAGGCCGCATCGGAGCGCACCCGGGTCTGGCAGGCGAGCACCTTGCGCTGCTCCAGGTCGGCGGCGGAGAGGGTGTCCTCGTCGGCGTAGTCCAGGCTGTAGCTGCCCGCCTCGCAGCGGCCCATGCAGGTGCCGCAGACCCCTTCGCGGCAGTCCAGCGGCAGGTTGATGCCATGGCGCAGGGCAGCGTCGAGGAGCAGGTCGTCGTGGCCGACGGGCAGGAACAGGGTCTTGCCGTCGGCGAAACTGAGGGCGACTTTGTGATTCATCGTGACGGGGTCCGCCGTTCAGAGGTGGTAGAAGTCGAGGACCGAGTCGATCCGGTCGTTGAGCAGGACGATGTGCTTGCGCGCGATCAGCCAGGCCTCGCCATGGGGTTTCAGGCGGTAGGTGGCATGGCCGAAGAAGCTGCCGGTCTGGTCCAGGCGCTGGAACAGGGTCTGCCAGTTGACCCGCACTCGCAGCAGGCCTTCGCCTTCCTCGGCGATGCGCACGTTGCCGATCTGGTGCAGGGTGCGCGGCATCGGCACGGTGGACGCGGCCTTGCCGGTGCGGATACGGAACACCCGGTCTTCCAGGCCGGCACGGCTGGGGTAGTAGATCAGCGACATCTCGCGCTTCGGATCGCGGGTGTAGCGGTGCTCGGACTCCCACTGGGGCAGGTGGAACTCGCACTGTTCGTCGAACTGCGCGAGGTAGCCGTCCCAGTCCTGGGCATCGCAGAGTTCGGCGTGGCGGTAGAGGAACTGTTCGACGCGGTACTGCAGTCCGGCGTTCATGGGGTCACCTCCTTCGCGCGCAGGGCCAGGCGCTCCAGGCCGTCGAGGAGGAAGCGCCGCCAATGCGCGTGCTGGTTGACGTAGAGGCCTTCGTGGGTGATCTCGGTGCCGGTCAGCAGCGGCGCGATACCCAGCGCCTGGCTGTTCGGCGTCGCGCCTTCGAGCCACTTGCCGTGGCCGCGGGAGATGTCGCTCCAGCGCTCCAGGCGGGCCTGGAAGCCACGCTGGGCTTCGCGGAACTCCACCAGGTCGTCGGGCGTGCCCATCCCGGAGACGTTGAAGAAGTCCTCGAACTGGCGGATCCGGTTCTCCCGGTCGGCGTCCGACTCGCCCTTGACGCCGATGCACTGGCTGACGATCTCGGTACGGTTCCAGGCCAGCGGGCGGACGATGCGCAACTGCGAGCTGATCTGGTCGATGACGAACAGGCTGGGGTAGAGATTGAGGTTGCGCAGGCGATGCATCATCCATTCGGCGCGAGCCTGGCCGTATTCCGCCACCAGCCGCGGCATCACGCTGGCGTAGCCGGGGCGTACGGCGGGGTTGGGCATCTCGCTGAAGAGCACGCTGTGGCCGTTGGCGAAGGAGAACCAGCCGTCGTCGGTGGCCGCGTCGCCGGCGCCGAGCTTGCTGTAGTCGAGGGTGGCGGCCGCGCCGCCGCGCTCGGCCTCGACCTGCTGGCGGTGCTGCACGGTGGTTACGTAGTTGTAGTGCACGGTACTGACGTGATAGCCGTCCAGGCCGTTCTCGTTCTGCAGTTTCCAGTTGCCTTCGTAGGTGTAGGTGGAGGTGCCGGGCAACACTTCCAGCTCGCCGCTGGGAGACTGCGCCACCAGCATGTCGAGGAACACCCGGGCGTCGCCGAGGAAGTCCACCAGGTCGTCCTCGCCGGCGACGTCCAGGCTGACGAAGACGAAGCCCCTGTAGCTCTGGATGCGCGCTTTCTTCAGGCCGCGGGTGGCCTTGTCGAAGCCTTCCGGGTATTCGCCCGGCGCCTTGACCTTCACCAGCCGGCCATCGTTCTTGTAGCACCAGGCATGGAACGGACAGGTGAAGGTCGACTGGTTGCCCTTGCCGACCCGCACCAGGGTCGCGCCGCGATGCTGGCAGGCATTGACCAGCGCGTGCAACTGGCCGTTGCCGTCGCGGGTGACGATCAGCGGCTGGCGTCCGGCGCGCAGGGTGACGAAGTCGTGGGGCCTGGCCAGTTCGCTTTCGTGGCAGGCGTAGATCCAGTTCTTCTCGAAGATCAGCTCCATCTCCAGGTCGAACAGCTCCGGTTCGGTGAACATGTCCCGGGCGATGCGGAAGATGCCTTCCTCGGGACGGAAGTCGAGGCAGCCGCCGACATAGTCGCGCCACTGTTCGAGGCTTCTGCGGGTAGCGTTCATGCGTTCTCACCCTTGTACGTTGTCGTTATGGGGGACCCATTCAACGGCCGCGAGCGGGGCCGGGCTATCCGCTTAGTCGACGATGCGCATCCCGAAAATCCGCGGCCGCCGAGGAGCGGCCGGGGGGCTCGCGGAGGGCTCGGCCGAGGTTCGAGCGGCGCTTGCGGCGGACGCTTTGTCCGGAAAGTCGGCGAACGCTATCCGGATAGTGGAGGATGCGGGGAACCGGCCTTGCGCCGGCATATGCCTTGCATTTTGCTGAAAACAGAGCGCCAGCAGAGCGCACCCCCAGCCTTGCCGTGTCGAGTGCCGAACCATGATGAGGAGCCATCCCGTCGCCGATCGTGGCGATCTCCATGCCGACCACCTGGACCTGGTCGCCGCCCGTTCCTGGATGTCGAAGGTCTGCGGGCCGCACCGGCTCGAAGCGGCGAGCCCGGGACTGGTGCAATTCCAGCACCACGGCAACGTGCTGAAGTCGATGTGCACCACCCTCGGCTACATCGGCTACGGTACCGACGTCACCATCACCGTCGAGGATGCCGCGGCGTTCAACGCCTACAGCCTGAGCCTGCCCCTCAGCGGCGAGCAGGAGCTGTGCCGGGGCGGGCTGCGCCTGCTCTCCGACGTCCGCCGCGGGGTGATCATCGCGCCCAACGAGCGCCAGGAGCTGAGCATCGCCGGGGACTGCCGCAAATTGCAGGTGGTGATCGGCCGCACGGCGATGCGCAAGGTCCTGGAGGAGATGTTGCAGCGGCCGATCGATACGCCCTTGCGCTTCGATCCGGAGATGGATGCCCTGGACGGCGCCTCCGCGTCCTGGTGGCGCACCGTGCGGCACATCAGCGAGGAGATGGCGCGCAGCGAACTCTACGCCCAGGCGTTTTTCAGCAGCGACCTGGAACGCGCGCTGATCAAGGGTCTGATCCTGGCCCAGCCGAACAACTACAGCGAGGCCCTGCAGCAGGGCCTTGGCGGGCGCCCGCCGCACTACCTGCTGCGCGCCCGCGAATTTCTCCAGGCCAACGCCCGCGAGACCCTGAGCCTGGAGGACGTGGAACGCGCCGCCGGGGTCTCGCGGTTCAAGCTGTTCGAGGGCTTCCGTCGCTACTTCGGGGTGTCGCCGATGAGCTACCTGAAGCACTACCGGCTCGCCGCGGTGCGCGAGGAGATCCTCGCCAGCGGCGGCACCCGCAGCATCTCGACGATCGCCCTGGGCTGGGGCTTCAGCCACCTCGGACGCTTCTCCGTGGACTACCGCAAGCGCTTCGAGGAAACCCCGAGCATGACCCAGCGGCGCGCCGCGCGGCGCTCCTGAGAGGGCATTCAGGCGTCCTCGCGGCCGATCAGCGCCAGGCAGCGGCGCAGGTGCGGGGAGCCGTCGCCCTGGCGCCGGCTGACGATGATCGGCGAGGTCAGGGAGGCGTCGGCCAGGGCCTGGTAGGCGACGTCGTCGCGGTGCTGCAACTGCACCGAGGCCGGCACCAGGGTCGCACCGAGGCCGGCGGCGACCAGGCCGATGGCGGTCTGCATCTCGTTGGCCCATTGCGTTACGCGCAGGCTCAGGCCATGGGTGGCGAACAGCGCCAGCACGTGGTCGGCGTAGCTCGGCCGCGGCTGGCCGGGGTAGAGCACGAACGGCTCGCGCGACAGGCGCTCCAGGCTCAGCGGCTGGCCGAGCAACGGGTGGCCGGCGGGCAGGGCGGCGACCAGCGGCTCTTCGCTGAGCACGCTCTGGCGGATCGCCGGGTCGTCGATGCGGATGCGTCCGAAACCGATGTCGATGCGCCCGCTCTTCAGCGCCTCGACCTGTTGCAGGGTGGTCATCTCCAGCAGGCCCAGCTCCAGCTCCGGGTCGCCGCGCAGGTGGCGGATCAGCTCCGGCAGCACGCCGTACAGCGCCGAGGGCACGAAGCCGATGCCGAACCACTGGCGCTGGCCCTGGCCGATCCGCCGGGTGCTGTCGCAGATGCTCTCCAGTTGTTCCAGGAGCGTCGCGCTCTGTTCGTGGAAGAAGCGCCCGGCTTCGGTCAGGCGCAGCGGCCGGCCGCGCTCCAGCAGGGCCACCCCGAGCATTTCCTCGAGTTGCTGGATCTGCCGGCTCAGCGGTGGCTGGGCGATATGCAACTGCTCGGCGGCGCGGGTGAAGTTGAGGGTCCGGGCCAGCGCCTGGAAGTAGCGCAGGTGACGAAGCTCCATGATACCTCCAGGGTATGGTTCGAGAGGAAGATGATATTGGACCCCAGTGAAGAAGGCGATGGATGCTTGGCCGAGACAACGGCGAAACCCGCTCGGTATCGAGCGAGCCTTGAGCGGCGAACCGTCGAAAACCCGACCGTAACCCTGGTGGACCCCCGAGAATGAGCCAAGCCGTGATCCAAAGCCTCGAGTCGATCATCGTCGACCTGCCGACCATCCGCCCGCACAAGCTGGCCATGCACACCATGAACCGGCAGACCCTGGTGATCCTCCGCCTGCGTTGCAGCGACGGCATCGAGGGCCTCGGCGAAGCCACCACCATCGGTGGCCTGGCCTACGGCAGCGAGAGTCCGGAGAGCATCAAGAGCAATCTCGACGCGCATTTCGCCCCGTTGCTGCTGGGCCAGCCGGCGGACAACGTGAATGCCGCGATGCAGCGCCTGGACCGGCATATCAGGGGCAACACCTTCGCCCGCTCGGCGGTCGAGACCGCGTTGCTCGACGCCCATGGCAAGCGCCTCGGCCTGGCCGTCAGCGAACTGCTCGGCGGACGCCTGCACGACAGCCTGGAGGTGGCCTGGACCCTGGCCAGCGGCGACACCGGCCGCGACATCGAGGAAGCCGAGCGGATGCTCGACCTGCGCCGCCACCGGCACTTCAAGCTGAAGATCGGCGCCGGTGAGGTGGATGCCGACGTGGCCCACGCGATCGCCATCAAGCGCACCCTCGGCGAGCGCGCCAGCGTGCGGGTGGACGTCAACCAGGCCTGGGACGAAGGCGTTGCCCAGCGTGCCTGCGCGACGCTCGGCGACAACGGCATCGCCCTGATCGAACAGCCCATCGCCCGCCACAACCGCGTAGGCCTGGCGCGCCTGAGCAGCCGCGGCGGCGCGCCGATCATGGCCGACGAGGCCATCGAGAGCGTCGAGGATGCCTTCCACCTGGCTCGCGAGGGCGCCGCCCCGGTGTTCGCCCTGAAGATCGCCAAGAACGGCGGACCGCGCGCGGTGCTGCGTAGCGCGGCGATCGCCGAGGCGGCCGGGATCGGCCTGTACGGCGGGACCATGCTCGAGGGCGGCATCGGCACCCTGGCCGCCGCCCACGCCTTCGTCACCCTCGACCGCCTGGCCTGGCACAGCGAACTGTTCGGCCCGTTGCTGCTGACCGAGGACATCCTCCTCGAGTCGCCGCGCTACCAGGATTTCCACTTGCACGTGCCGCGTGCGCCGGGTCTCGGCCTGGTGCTCGACGAGGAGCGCCTGGCGCGCTTCCGCCGGCGCTGAAGCCGTCCCACAGACAGAGGAGAAACGACCGATGCTGTTCCACGTGAAGATGACCGTGAAGTTGCCCGTCGACATGGACCCGCAACAGGCCGAGCGGCTCAAGGCCGAGGAGAAGGAAATGGCCCAGCGCCTCCAGCGCGAGGGCAGTTGGCGGCACCTCTGGCGGATCGCCGGGCACTACGCCAACTACAGCCTGTTCGACCTGCCCAGCGTCGAGGCGCTGCACGACACCCTGACCCGGCTGCCGCTGTTTCCCTACATGGACATCGAGATCGACGGGCTTTGCCGGCATCCCTCGTCGATCCATGCCGACGACCGCTGAGATTCCCTTCCCACGCCCGACAACAACAAGCAGAGGCAAACGCCATGACCGTGAAGATTTCCCAGACTGCCGATGTCCAGCGCTTCTTCGAAGAGGCCAGCGGCCAGCTCAACGAACGCGGCGATCCGCGCACCAAGGCCTTGGTGCGGCGCATCCTCGACGACACGGCGAAGCTGATCGAAGAGATGCAGGTCACGCCCGACGAATTCTGGAAAGCGGTGGACTACCTGAACCGCCTGGGCAGCCGCCAGGAGGCCGGCCTGCTGGCCGCCGGGCTGGGCCTGGAGCATTACCTGGACCTGCTGCTCGACGCCCAGGACGTCGAGGCCGGCCTCACCGGCGGCACGCCGCGCACCATCGAAGGGCCGCTGTACGTCGCTGGCGCGCCGCTAAGCGACGGCGAGGCACGGATGGACGACGGCCGCGACGCCGGCACCGTGATGTTCCTCCAGGGACGGGTCACCGGGCCCGACGGCCAGCCGCTGGCCGGGGCCATCGTCGACGTCTGGCACGCCAACACCCAGGGTACCTATTCCTACTTCGACAGCAGCCAGTCCGAGTACAACCTGCGCCGGCGCATCCGCACCGACGCCGACGGCCGCTACCGTGCGCGCAGCATCGTGCCGTCCGGCTATGGCTGTCCGGCCGACGGCCCGACCCAGGAACTGCTCGACCGCCTCGGCCGCCACGGCCAGCGTCCGGCGCACATCCACTTCTTCGTCTCGGCGCCCGGCCATCGCCACCTGACCACCCAGATCAACCTGGCGGGCGACCAGTACCTGTGGGACGACTTCGCCTACGCCACCCGCGATGGGTTGATCGGCGACCTGCGCTTCAACGACGACCCCGCCGCGGCCCGCGACCGCGGCGTGGAGGGCGGACGCTTCGCCGAACTGGATTTCGACTTCCAGCTCCAGGCCAGCCCGGCGCCCGCCGCCGAGCGCCGCAGTCTGCGGCCACGGGCATTGCAGGAGTAAGGCGGGAAACGGGGAGGGCGGCTCTGGTCGCTGGCGACCATGCCGCCTTCTTCCGCCAGGCGCGACGGCGGATAAAAAAAGGCGCCATGACTGGCGCCTCAGGACTTGTCCAAAGGAGCAACCCAAAAAGGACAAGTGTATTGCTCGGTGAAAGGCTGCTCAGCCATTGCCGTTCTTGCGCTCGGCGCATTTGCTGCGGTCGGTCTTCTGCGCTTGCGCTTCCAGTTGTTGCTTCTGCAGGCGCTTCTCGCGCAGTTCTTTCTGCGCGGCGCGGAATTCGGCGTTGTACTGCCAGGAGCGTTCGCTGCCGTCCTGGGCCTGGGCAGTGGCAGCGCCGGTCGCCAGCAGGGCGGCCAGCAGCATCGGGATGATCTTCATGGCAAACCTCTCGGGTTGGCTCGTCGCCGGGGCGAGGTATTCGTCCCGTTTGAGCAAAGAGTAAGAGCGGACGGATTACCCGAGGGTGAGTGGAAAATTACGTTTCCGATAACTTCGGCGATGCTCCGTTGCATGGCGGAGGAGTCTGCGCGAAGCGCATTAAGTGCAAGTTAAGATTGCGGAAAAGTAATCCCTGCCTCATGTCTGCGTCATTTCCCCGGTTCCAGAATCAGCCCCACGGTCAATGCCGGTTGCGGCAGGACTGCGCGGGGGCGCGATCGACCAGAAGTTCACGCACAGCCAGCGCCGCAAGGCATGGCCGCAGAAGAAAAACAGACATGAACCGATCTGGAGCAATCGCCATGCAAGGGGATGGAAAGAAACGACTGTGGACGCTTCCACTGCTGCTGGGCGCCGGACTGATGGCCTCGGCCGTCGCCGAGGAGAACGCCGAGCGGAGCAAGGAAGGTTTCATCGAGGGCAGCGAGGTCAACCTGCTGCTGCGCAACTTCTACTTCAACCGCGACTTCCGCAAGGGCCAATCGAGCCCGGCGGGCGGCGGCTACACCGAGGAATGGGTGCAGGGCTTCATGGCCAACTTCTCCTCGGGCTTCACCCAGGGCACGCTGGGCGTCGGCATCGACGCCTTCGCCCAGCTCGGCGTGCGCCTGGACAGCGGCGGCGGGCGTTCCGGCGCCGGCGGTAGCGTCGACCTGCTGCCCTATGACGACCAGGGGCGGCCGCAGGACGACTATTCGCGAGCCGGCGGCGCGGTCAAGCTGCGCTGGTACGGCACCGTGCTGCGGGTCGGCGACGTGTTCCCGGAAACCCCGGTGATCCAGTACGGCAACAGCCGGCTGTTCCCCTCCAGCTTCCGCGGCTTCACCCTGGTCAACGACAGCCTGGCGAAGGGCCTGACCCTGCAGGCCGGCAAGCTGAACTCGATGACCCAGCCGAACAGCACCAGCGGCAGCGACGACTTCTACAGCTTCTACACCGGCCGGCGCATCGACTCGCCGTGGGTCGCCTACGCCGGCGGCGACTACCAGGCCACCGAGCACTGGAGTGTCAGCTTCTACGGCAGCCGCCAGAAGGACGCCTGGGACCAGTACTACGCCGGCACCAGCTTCAACTATCCGCTGGACGACAAGCTGTCCCTGCTCGGCGGCGCCAACTACTACAAGGTCAAGGACCAGGGCAGGCAGGTGATGGGCGAACTCGATAACGACATCTGGAGCGTGCGCGGCGGCTTCGCCTATGGTCCGCACCAGGTGCTGCTGTCGTACCAGCGCAACAACGGCGACGACGACTTCGACTACCTGCGCCAGACCGACTCCATCTACCTGGACAACTCGATCCAGTACAGCGACTTCAACTCGCCCAAGGAACGCTCGCTGATGCTCCGCTACGACCTCGACATGGCCGCCTTCGGCGTGCCGGGCCTGAGCTTCATGACCCGCTATGGCAAGGGCTGGGACGCCGATTATTCGAATGCCAACAGCGTCTACATGCGCACCGACGCCAACGGCAACCCGCTGACCAACCAGGGCCGCTGGGAACGCGACGTGGAGGTCAAGTACGTGGTGCAGGGTGGCGCGGCCAAGGACCTGGCGTTCCGCGTGCGCCAGGCCACCGTGCGCTCCGACAGCTTCGAGTCGGACCTCGACGAAGTCCGCCTGATCGTCGAATACCCGCTGCAAGTCCTCTGAAGGCGCGGCGCCGCCCCGTCCGGGGCGGCGCTCTGCGACAGCCCGTTGCTGGCGGCTGCGCGGCGGCGCTGCTACTTTCCTCTGGGTAGGCGGGCCGAAGGGCGGTTCCTGGCCGGGCATGGCTTCGACCTGCCGGTGGGCGCCGCGACCCGAACCTCGGCCTCGCCATTCCACCCATGCCGCCCGGGCACCGGCGTGCCCGTGGCAGCCCAGGCTACGGGCGCCGCGTAGCCAGCCAAGCGGGAGTCGACATGGCCTCGTGGACCTTGGTGGACGCCAGTGCGATCGCTGTCCGCCATCCCTACACCTTCTACAAACCGGACGCGGAGACCATCGACCGGGTCGCCACCGGGGAAAGCGTCAAGTTGATCTTCGCCTTCGATACCGACAACCCCGATGCGCCGCGCGCCGAGCGGCTCTGGGTGACGGTCGAGGGCATCGAGGCGGATGGCGCCTTCAGCGGCCGCCTGGACAACTATCCGCAATACATCCGCGACCTGTTGCTGGGCGAGCGCATCGTCTTCGAGGCGCGGCACATCATCAACACCGAGCACGACCCGCGGGAAACGCCGATCTCGCGCTATGCCCGGCGCTGCTTCGTGACGCGCCGGGTGATAGACGAGGGGAAGGCGGTCGGCTACCTCTACCGCGAGGCGCCGGAAGAGGAAAACGACAGCGGCTGGCGGCTGATGGCCGGCGACGAGTCGGACGACTACATGAATACCGCCGGGACCACCGCCTACGTCAGCCTGGGCTCGGTGCTGAACGCCGACGACAGCATCCTGCCGCTGCTCGACGCGCCGCCGGGACGGGCGTTCGAGCGGCTGGCCGACGGTTCCTTCATCGAGGTGCAGGGACCGGAGGGTTGAGCCTCAGCCAGGCAGCTCGGCGAGGAAGCGCTCCAGGCGCTCGGCCAGGGCCAGGTAGTCGTCGGGACTGCGGTTGCTGCCCATCTTTCCCGACCTGACCCGCCTGGCGTCGCTGCGCTCGCGCTCGGCGCGGCTGGCGAGGGCCAGGCGCAGGGCGCTGGCCCGCGCCGGCGACTCCTCCAGCAGCGGTCGCGCCATGATCCGCGCGGCGTCGGCGTCGCCGTATTGCAGGGCGAGGAGCACCGTATTCGGCTCGGAGACCGCGCCGAGCCACAACAGGCGTTCGGCCAGGACCGCATCGAGGTGCGCGGCGCCGATCTGCAGGCTGTCCTGGTGCACCGCGACGCCCTGGTCGAGCAGCCATCCGGTGGCCTCCAGGCGCCCGCGGGCGAGGCAGGCCTCCAGCACGCCGCCGCGTCCGCGCAAGGTTTCGGCGAAGTCGCAGCCGGCATCGCGCAGGCGTTGCAGCAGGTCGATGTCGCCGTCTTGCGCGGCTTCGGCCAGGGCCAGTTGACGCAGCCTTGGCTCGGCGGCCAGGCTGCCGTCGGCGAGGGCCGGCCGCCAGTCGAGGATGCGCTGGCGCAGCAGGACTTCCAGGCGGCCTTTCAGCGCCTTGCCGGGTTCCCCGGCGGCCTCCAGGGCGTCCAGCGCTTCCAGCAGCTCGTCGGCCACACCGCAGGCGTTCTCGGCATCGAACGGATCCTGTTCGAAGGACAGCAGGCGGAACAGCCCGCCGACATCGTCGGCCAGGCGCGTCACCGAATCCTGGTGCAGGCGTCCGGCCCAGGCCGGCGGTAGGCCGTGGCTCCAGGCGATTACCGTGCCATGCTCCGGGCCGGGTTCGACGCAGACGTAGAGCCGCTCCAGGTACTCGAAGCCACCGAACGGCAGGTAGGCCAGCTTGCCGTTCCAGTCGCGGCCTTCTTCGGCCGCGGCTTCCGCCGCCAGCTCGCGCTCGTGTTCGATCCAGCCCCAGAGGTCGTGGTAGCCGTCGCTGTCCGGATAGAACAGTTCGCTGAAAGAGAACGGGTGGCGGTGGCCGTCGTAGTCGACTTCCAGGTCATAGCCGAGGCGCCCGCCGAAACAGGTGCGCCAGAGGCGCAGCAGGTCGTCTGGAATCGGTCCGGCCAGGCCTTCGGCAAGACGCTGGATGAAATCGGCGGATACCGGCGGCTGGGCGTCGTACACCACGCAGCCGTCGAACACGGCCAGGCGATGGGCCCGCAGGAGTTGGCGTTCGGCGGGGGAGAGTTCCATTCTCTGTGGTCCTGTCGATTCGGGGCGGCCACTCTAGCACGGCGAGGGTGCGCGTTCCGCAACGCCTTGGCTATCATGCGCGGCTTTCCATCCGCCCTGGCCGGAGTCCGTCGAATCATGCACACCTTGCAGCAACTGCGCAGCGGCGAACTGGCCGGCACCGCGCGCCTGGACCTGTCCTGCGGCCTGCGCGAGTTCCCCCGGGAAATCTTCGAACTGGCCGACTCCCTGGAGGTGCTCAACCTCAGCGGCAACGCCCTGGACAGCCTGCCGGACGACCTCGGCCGGCTGCATCGTCTCAAGGTGCTGTTCTGTTCCGCCAACGACTTCGACGAATTGCCGGCGGCGGTGGGGGACTGTCCGGCGCTGAGCATGGTCGGCTTCAAGTCCAACCGCATCGAGCGGGTGCCGGCCGCGGCCCTGCCGCCAGCGCTGCGCTGGCTGATCCTCACCGACAACCGGATTGCCACGCTGCCCGAGGAACTGGGCCGCCGGCCGTTGCAGAAGCTGATGCTGGCCGGCAACCGCCTGGAGGCCTTGCCCGAGAGCATGGCCGCTTGCGAAGGCCTGGAACTGCTGCGGATCGCCGCCAACCGTTTCCAGCGCCTGCCGGCCTGGCTGGCGACGCTGCCGCGCCTGGCCTGGCTGGCCTACGCCGGCAACCCGTTGTGCCGTCTGCCGGCGCTGGCCGACAGCGGCATCGCTGCGCTGGACTGGAGCGAGCTGAGCCTGGACGGTTTGATCGGCGAAGGAGCCTCCGGGGTCATCCATCGCGCCGGCTGGCACCAGCCGGACGGCTCGACGCGCACGGTGGCGCTGAAGCTGTTCAAGGGCGAAGTGACCAGCGATGGCACCCCCGCCAGCGAGATGGCCGCCTGCCTGGCGGCGGGGCGCCATGCGCAATTGATCGAGGTGCTCGGCCAGCTCGCCGGGCATCCGCAAGGGCGCGACGGGCTGGTGCTGGAGCTGCTCGACGACGCCTATCGCAACCTGGCGGGGCCGCCGAGCCTGGAGTCCTGTACCCGCGACGTCTATCCGCCGGGACTGCGCTTCGAGCTGGCCACGGCGCTGCGCCTGGCGGCCTCGCTCGCCGCGTTGATGGCCCATCTGCATGGACGCGGCATCAGCCATGGCGACTTCTATGCGCATAACATCCTCTGGCGCGAGGATGGCGCCTGCCTGCTGGGCGATTTCGGCGCCGCGTCCTTTCTCCCGGACGACGCCGTGCTCGCCGGCGCCCTGCGGCGCCTGGAAGTACGTGCCTTCGCCTGCCTGCTGGAAGAGTTGCTCGAGCGCAGCGAGGCGCCGCCGGGGCAGGCCTCGCTACGTGCGGCGCTGGTCGAGTTGCAGCGACGTTGCGCGCTGCCACGGGTGAGCGAGCGGCCGGACTTCGGCGAGATCCAGGCGATCTTGCGCGACCTTGCCGCTCTCAGCCAGGCGTTTCCTCAAGTTCGATGAATTTGTCCGAAATTGACCGCAGGCTGATAAATATCAACGCAGTTCTAGCGGGCTTGGAGCTAGACTGACAAGTATGTCAGGAACGCGGCCAACGAGGGTAAACATGGATTCCTACGGCGTCACTTTCGCAATCATCGTGCTGGGCATGCTCTTCATCGGCACGGGTTTCACCAAGCGCGACACGCCGTTCGGCCTGTTCCTCATGTGGGTCGGAGTGATCTGCATGCTGGCCATCATCAGCTACCGTATCTATATCGCCACCCATTACTGAAGCGCCACCCGCGCCTGCAATGGCGGGCGCGGAGGTCCCTCAGTCGCGCGTCTCGCCCATGGCCCGGGCATAGCCGGACGGGGCGAAGCGCAGGGTCACCAGCAACATTGCCACCACGCTCGCCACGAGCAGCAGCCAGGAGGCCTGGAAGCTGCCGGTGGCGTCGCGCAGCCAGCCAGTCAGGTAGGGCACGATGCCGGTGATGATGAAGCCGATGCCTTGCACGAAGGCCGCCAGGCTTCCGGCCGCACGCGGCTCGTGGAGGTGGTCGAGGGTCAGGGTCAGGCTGAGGGCGAAGCAGGCGCCCAGGCCGTAGCCGATCAACGCCACCCACAGCGCCGCGTGCTGCAGCGGCATCAGCAGCAGGCCGCAGAAGCCGCCGAGCTGGACCAGCAGAGCGGCCAGCAGCCAGGGCCGGCGGTCGAGGCGGCGGCGAATCAGCAGCGGCACGCTGAGCGCGGCGAGCACCTGGAAGATGGTCATGATCCCGACCAGCCCGCCGCTGTCCTGGGCGCTCCAGCCGAGCTGGCGGTAGTACACCGGCAACCAGGCCACCATGCTGGTGTAGCCGCCGTTGATCAGCCCGAAATACACCGCCAGCAGCCAGCCACGGCGATTGCCGAAGAAGTGCCGGACCGGCCCCTCGCCAGCGCTCGGCAGCACCTCCCTCGGCCGCGCGAACATCCACAGCAGCAGCGCCAGCAGGGCCGGTGCGGCCCAGGCGCCGAGGCCGGCCTGCCAACTGGAGAAGTGTTCGGCGATCCGCGGGCTGAGCACCGCCGCGGTTCCGCCGCCGGCCATCAGCGAGGCCGAGTAGAGGCCCATTGCCGCCGGGACCCGCCTCGGGAACCAGCGCTTGACCACGCCCGGTACCAGCGCCTGGATGATCGCCACGCCGCTGCCGGCCAGCGCGGCGCTGGCGATCAGCGCCAGCCCGCTATCCAGTTCCAGGCGCCAGAGGCAGGCCGCGGCGATGGCCAGCAGTCCGCAGACGATACCGCGGTGCTCGGCCAGCCAACGCCCGAGCCAGGGCAGGAACAGCGCCACCAGGCCCATGCAGAGCACCGGCAACACCGTCAGCAGCGATGCGCCCTGGAAGCCGAGACCGGTGCCGGCGGTGATTTCCTCGAGCAGCGGGCCGATGCCGGTGAGGATCGGTCGCAGGTTGATGCCGAGGCAGAAGATCACCAGCAGGCCGACCCAACTGACCTCCGCCGCGCCGACGCCGGCGGCGGCCGGGCCGCCGGAAGGGGTTCGCGCACTCATGCCTGGCGTTGCCGCCATTGCCGGTACAGACCCTCTTCGCCGGCAGGACGCAGGGCGCGTAGCGGCAGGCTCTGCCGCTGTGGCGGGCGCGCCATCTCGGCGTAGAGCGTGGCCGTGGACAGGCCGAACGGTTCGCCGTCCTCGTTGGAATAGGCGAACCAGGCCGCCTGGATGCCGCAGAGATGCATGGCGGCCAGACACATCGGGCAGGGATGGCCGCTGGCGTAGATCACGCAACCGTCCAGACGCGGGCTGCCGAGCGCCTGGCTGGCCTGGCGGATCGCCTGCATTTCGGCGTGGGCGCTGGGATCGTGGGTCTCGTGGATCTGGTTGACGCCGCGGGCCAGGACCCGCCCGTCGCGCACCAGCACGGCGCCGAACGGCCGGCCGCCGGCCTCGACGTTGGTACGGGCGAGGGCGATGGCCTCGCGCATGAAGGTTTCATCGGACATGTTTTTCTCCTTCGCTTTCATTGGGCGCCGGCGGCCAGCAGCAGCCGCTCGATCCCGCCCTGGCCGCGCTGGCGGGCGTGGGCCAGCGGGCTGACGCCGTCGGCATCGGCCAGGTTGACGTCGGCGCCGGCGTCGATCAGCAGGCGCACGATCTCCTGGTGGCGCGGACCGCCGTCACTCAGCAGGATCGCCTCGAGCAGCCCGGTCCAGCCGAGCTTGTTGACATGGTTGGGATCGACCCCGGCTTGCAGCAACGTCTTCACCACTTCCACATGGCCGCGTTCGCAGGCCGGGATCAGCGCGGTGCCGCCATAGCGGTTGGTACTCTTCAGGTCGGCACCGTGGAGCAGGGTCAGGCGCAGGATTTCCAGGCGGCCCTCGGCACCGGCCAGCAGATACGGGCTGTCGAGCCGGCTGTTCTGCCGGTTGACGTCGGCGCCGGCCTCGATCAACTGGCGCGCCACCGCCAGGTGGTCGTTGGCGGTGGCCAGCAGCAGCGGGGTGCTGCCATCGGCGCTGGGCGCGTCGACCTCGACCTTGCGTTCGAGCAGGCTGGCGACCTGCGCGGTATCGCCGCGACGCGCGGCTTCGAGCAATGCTCCGGCGTCGCTCGCGCCGGCGCCTCCGCTGAATGCTGCGCAGACCAGCATGGCTCCGCTCCTGCATAGATTGGCCAGGGACATGTCGATGGGCTCCGATAGGCGTTGGCGAAAAGTATGGCGTCGATGTCATGTATGCTGAAATTAAATGATGGAATGCCTTTCAGTGGGAGTGCGCATGCTCGATCTGGTTCTGCTCCGTACCTTCGTCAGCGTTGTCGACACTGGCAACTTCACCCGTGCCGGCGAACACCTGCACCTGACCCAGTCCACCGTCAGCCAGCAGGTCATCCGCCTCGAACAGAACCTCGGTTGCCGCCTGCTCGACCGCAGCCAGCGGCAGGTTTTGCCGACCGAGGAGGGCGAGCGCCTGCTTGGCTATGCGCGGCGCCTGCTGCGGCTCTCGGACGAGGCCAGCGAGGCCCTCAGCCCGGCCCATGGCGACGGCGTGCTGCGCCTCGGCGTGCCGGAAGACCTCGCCGGCGAAGTGCTGATGCCGGTGCTCACGCGCTTCACCGAAGAGCGTCCGCGACTGCGCCTGGAGGTCGAGAGCGGTCTCAGCCATCACCTGCTGCGCCTCTACCGCAGCGGCGAGCTGGACCTGCTGCTGGTCAAGCAGTGGGGAGCCGACAGCGACTGCCATGCGCGCTGGGCCGAGCCGCTGGGCTGGTTCGGCAGCGCCGCGCGGCCGTTCGGCGAGGGTTCGCCGGAGGAGCCGGTGCCGCTGGTGGTGTTCCCGGTCGGCGCGCTGTATCGCCAGGAGATGATCCATGCCCTGGAGAGCATCGGGCGTCGCTGGCGCATCGGCTATTCCAGCGCCAGCCTGGCCAGCCTGGTGGCCGCGGTCGGCGCCGGACTGGGGGTCAGCCTGCTGCCGCTGGGCTGTGTCGGGCCCGAGCATCGCCTGCTTGGCGCGCAGGCCGGCTTCCCGCCCATCGCTGGCCTGGAGCTGGCGCTCTACGCGCGGCCCGAGCTGGACAGCGCCGGGCGCACCCTCCGCGACCGCCTGCGCGACCTCTGCGATGCACGCCTGGAAGGGTTGCAGGGCGAGCGCTGAGCGCTGCCTCCGGGCTATGATCCGGCTCCCTCAGCGAATGGACACGGAAGCCCGCCACATGTCCCGACCCACCCTGCAAGTCGACCTGCTGGTCGAGTCCTTCAACTACAAGGCCTGGTCCGACCGCCGCACCCTCGATGCCATCGCCCGGATCGACGCCGAGGCGTTCCCGGCCTCGCTGGCCTTCGCCTTGCAACAGCTCAATCACATGGCGATCGTCGAGGAACTGTTCAGGGCGCGCCTGCTGGGCGAGCCGGCGCCCCACCAACAGACCAACAGCGAGGTGGTGCCTGGCTACGACGTCCTGCGTCGCCGGCTGGAGGACTCGGCCGTGTGGTTCGCCGGCTATGTCGCCGAGCTGCCGCTGGAGCGTCGCGGCGAATGGCTGCGCTTCCGCTTCGCCGATGGCCGCGACGGCGGCATGACGCGCCAGGAGATCCTCTTCCATATCGTCAACCATGGCACCTACCACCGCGGCGCCATCGGCCATGCCCTCGACCTGGCGGGCGCGCCGCGGCCGGCGGATACCTACACCCTGTATATCCACTCCGCGCAGCCGGAGCGGCGGGAGTAGCCTGCGGCAATGGCCGCCGAGCCTCTACGCCATCGCCGAGAAACGACGTGGGGCTCGACCGAGCGTTCGCCCCGCGCTGCGCATAAAAAAGCCCCGCGACCAGGAGCTGCAATCGCGGGGCTGGAGTGGCCGATTTCCATCGGCCGGGGATAGCCGGTTCAGGCGCTGGGTTGCCAGCCACCGCCGAGGGAGCGGTAGATCGCCACGATGCCGCGGTACAGCTCGACCTCGGCCTGGGCCTGGGCATCTTCGGCGGAGAGTTGCTCGCGTTCGGCGTCCAGCAGCACCAGGAAGTCGGTGGTGCCTTCGCGGTAGCGGATCGCCGCCTGTTGCGCGGCGGCGCGGCTGGCTTCCGACTGGCGGACCAGCGAGACCAGGCGCTCCTGGCGCTTGCCGTAGTCGCTGAAGGCATTCGCCGATTCTTCCAGGGCCAGCAGCACCTGCTGTTCGTAGCTGGCCAGCGCGGCGTCGGCGTCGGCGTTGGCGCCGCGCAGGCGGGCACGCACGCTGCCGAGGTCGAAGGCGGCCCAGCTGATGCTCGGGCCGACGCTCCAGGCGCGGGCGGCACTCGAGCCGATCTGCGAGCCACGCCCGGCGGTGAAGCCGAGGAAGCCGCTGAGGCTGACCCGCGGGAACAGGTCGGCGGTGGCCACGCCGACGTCGGCGGTGCTGGCGGCCAGGCGCCGTTCGGCGGCGCGGATGTCCGGCCGGCGGCGCAGCAGTTCGCCGGGATCGCCTATCGGTAGGGCCTTGGTGATCGCCGGCAGGTCGCGCGGCGAAAGGTCCACCGTCAATTCTTCCGGCCGCTGGCCGAGGAGGGTGGCGATACGGTGCCTGGCGCGCTCGGCTTCCGCCTGCAGTTGCGGAACGCTGGCGGCGGTGGCCGCCAGGCGCGCATCGGCGCGCAGGACGTCGAGTTCGGCACCGACCCCGGCGTCGCGCAGTTGCTCGGTGAGCTGGCGCGACTCCTTCTGGTTCTCCAGGTTGCTCAGGGCGATTTTCTCGCGCAGTTGCGCGCCGCGCAGCTGGCCGTAGGCGTCCACCAGCTCGGCGATCAGGCTGACCTGCAGTTGCTGCAGGTCGGCCTCGGCCGCTTCGCTGAGGGCGTCGCTGGATTCCAGCTGACGGCGGATGCGCCCGAACAGGTCGAGTTCCCAGGCGCTGTCCAGGCCAAGGTCGTAGCGCTCGCTGTTGACCCGGTCCTCGGTCACTCCCGGTTGCTGGCCCTTGCCGATGTCGGCGCTGGCGCGGCTGGTGACCACCGGGAAGCGATCGTTGGCCACGTCGTCGCGCAGGGCGCGGGCGGCGCGCAGGCGGGCGAAGGCCACGCGCAGGTCGCGGTTGCCGCTCAGCGACTGTTCGACCAGTTGGTTCAGGGTCGGATCGTCGAACTGTTTCCACCACAGGCTTTCGAAGCGGCTGCGGTCGTAGGGCTTGCTCGCCGTGGCGTCGATCTTCGCCGCCGCGGTGTCGGGGGTCCGGTAGTCCGGACCCACCGTGCAGGCGCTGAGCGCCAGCAGACTGAACAGACCCAGGGCGGGCGCGAGCCCGCTCCGGATCGACTGCGCGTGAATCATGCATGCACCTCTGGCAGGCCTTTGTCGTTGGCGGCGCGGCGCGCTTCGCGGTTCTCCACGAAGCGGCGGATGAGGACGTAGAACACCGGCGTCAGCAGCAGGCCGAAGAAGGTCACCCCGATCATCCCGGAGAACACCGCCACGCCCATCGCATGGCGCATCTCGGCGCCGGCGCCGGTGGAGATCACCAGCGGCACCACGCCCATGATGAAGGCGATGGACGTCATCAGGATCGGCCGCAGGCGCAGGCGGCAGGCTTCCAGCACCGCGGCGACGCGGTCCATGCCTTCCTCCTGCTTGTCCTTGGCGAACTCGACGATCAGGATCGCGTTCTTGCACGCCAGCCCCACCAGAACGATCAGGCCGATCTGGGTAAAGATGTTGTTGTCGCTGCCGGCCAGGATCACCCCGGTGATCGCCGACAGCAGGGTCATCGGCACGATCAGGATCACCGCCAGCGGCAGGCTCCAGCTCTCGTACTGGGCGGCCAGCACGAGGAAGGCCAGCAGCACGCAGAGCGGGAAGACGAACAGCGCGGTATTGCCGGCGAGGATCTGCTGGTAGGTCAGCTCGGTCCACTCGTAGGTCATCCCGTTGGGCAGTTCCTCCTTCAGCAGCTTCTCGATCGCCGCCTGCGCCTGGCCGGAGCTGTAGCCCGCGGCCGGGGCGCCGTTGAGTTCTGCGGTGATGAAGCCGTTGTAGTGCATCACGCGGTCCGGACCGGAGGTGTCGCTGACCTTGATGAAGGAGGCCAGCGGGACCATCTCGCCGAGGTTGTTGCGCACCTTCAGCTGGCCGATCTGCTCGGGTTCGAGGCGGAACCGCTGCTCGGCCTGGACGTTGACCTGGTAGGTACGGCCGAAGCGGTTGAAGTCGTTCGCGTACAGCGAGCCGAGGTAGACCTGCAGGGTGTCGAAGATGTCGCTGATCGCCACGCCGTGGGTCTTGGCCTTCTCGCGGTCGATATCGGCGTCGATCTGCGGCACGTTGACCTGGTAGCTGGAGAACACCGAGCTGGGTTCCAGCTCAGGCAGCGCACGGGCCTTGGTGATGATGTTCTGGGTCTGCTTGAACAGCTCCTCGTAGCCCTGGTTGCCACGGTCCTCGATCTGCAGGCGGAAACCGCCGATGGTCCCCAGCCCCTGTACCGGCGGCGGCGGGAAGATCGCGATGTAGGCGTCCTGGATGTCGGCGTACTTGGCGTTCAGCGCGGCGGCGATGGCTCCGGCCGACTGGCTCGGGTCCTTGCGCTCGTCGAACGGCTTCAGCGGGGTGAACACGATGCCGCTGTTCGGGCTGTTGGTGAAGCCGTTGATCGACAGGCCGGGGAAGGCCACCGAGTCTGCCACGCCGGGCTGCGCCAGGGCGATCTCGGACATCTGCTTGATCACCGCCTCGGTCCGGTCCAGGCTGGCCGCGTCGGGCAACTGGGCGAAGGCCACCAGGTACTGCTTGTCCTGCTGCGGGACGAAACCGGTCGGCGTGCTGGAGAAGCCGAAGTAGGTCAGCACCATCAGCCCGCCGTAGACCAGCAGGGCGATCGAGCTGCCGCGCAGGACCCGGTTCACCGTGCCGACGTAGCCATGGCTGGCGCGGTCGAAGAAACGGTTGAACGGACGGAACAGCCAACTGCCGAGGAGCTTGTCGAGGAACACCGAGAAGCGGTCCTTCGGCTCGTGGTGGCCCTTGAGCAGGACCGCCGCCAGCGCCGGCGACAGGGTCAGCGAGTTGAACGCCGAGATCACCGTGGAGATCGCGATGGTCAGGGCGAACTGGCGGTAGAACTGCCCGGTGAGGCCGGAGATGAACGCGGTCGGGATGAACACCGCGCAGAGCACCAGCGCCGTGGCGATGATCGGCCCGGTCACCTCGCGCATGGCACGCTTGGTGGCTTCCACCGGCTTGAGGCCGAGGCCGATGTTGCGCTCGACGTTCTCCACCACCACGATGGCGTCGTCCACCACGATGCCGATGGCCAGCACCAGGCCGAACAGCGACAGCGCGTTGAGCGAGAAGCCGAGCATGTGCATCACCGCGAAGGTGCCGATCAGCGACACCGGCACCGCGGCCAGCGGGATGATCGAGGCGCGCCAGGTCTGCAGGAACAGGATCACCACCAGCACCACCAGCACCAGGGCCTCGAACAGGGTGTGCACCACCGCCTCGATGGAGCCGCGGACGAAGATGGTCGGGTCGTAGACGATGGAGTAGTCCATGCCCTGCGGGAAGCTGTGCTTCAGCTCGGCCATCTTCTCCCGCACCAGGTTGGAGATCTCGATGGCGTTCGAGCCGGGACGCTGGAAGATCGGGATCGCCACCGCCGGCTTGTTGTTCAGCAGCGAGCGCAGGGCGTACTGGTTGGAGCCCAGCTCGACCCGGGCGATGTCGCGCAGGCGGGTGATCTCGCCGTTGGCGCCAGCGCGGATGATGATGTTCTCGAACTCTTCCTCGGTGACCAGGCGACCCTGGGTGTTGATCGACAACTGGAAGCTGGTGTCGCTCGGCGCCGGCGGCGCGCCCAGGGTGCCGGCGGCGACCTGGCGGTTCTGCTCGCGGATGGCGTTGACCACGTCGGTGGCGGTGAGGTTGCGCGAGGCGACCTTGTTCGGGTCCAGCCAGACGCGCAGCGAATAGTCGCCGAGGCCGAACAACTGGACGTCGCCGACGCCGTCGAGGCGGGCCAGTTCGTCCTTCACGTTGAGCACCGCGTAGTTCGACAGGTAGAGCATGTCGTAGCGGTTATCCGGCGAGGTCAGGTGCACGACCATGGTCAGGTCGGGCGAGGCCTTGTCGACGGTGATACCGAGCCGGGTCACTTCTTCCGGGAGCTTCGGTTCGGTCCGGGTGACGCGGTTCTGCACCTGCACCTGGGCGTTGTCCAGGTCGGTGCCGAGGGCGAAGGTGATGGTCAGGGTCAGCTTGCCGTCGGAGGTCGACTGGGAGGACATGTAGAGCATGTTCTCCACCCCGGTGATCGCCTGTTCCAGGGGAGAGGCGACGGTCTCGCCGATGACTTTCGGGTTGGCGCCGGGGAAGTTGGCGCGGACCACGACGGTCGGCGGCACCACTTCCGGGTATTCGCTGATGGGTAGCTGGAACAGGGAGATGGCGCCGCCGATCAGGATCAGCAGCGACAGCACCGCGGCGAAGATCGGCCGCTGGATGAAGAATTGGGAGAAATTCATCGGTTCTTCCTATCGCCGCGCTCAGCCGCGCGGCTCGTTGCGAGTGGCGTTGTCCTTGGTCGCCGCCACCTTCGGTGGGTCGCTGTCGCCGACCGACTGGCGCAGGCGCGCGAGGGTGGCCAAGGTGTCGGCGCTGGCCATCTCGACCTTCTGCGGATCCACCTGCATGCCCGGGCGGACCCGCTGCAGGCCGTTGACGACGATCCGGTCGCCCTTGCTCAGGCCGCTGCGGACGATACGCAGGCCCTCCAGCTTCGGCCCCATCTCGACGGTGCGGTAGACGGTCTTGTTGTCGCCATCCAGGACCAGCACGAACTTCTTGCCCAGGTCGGTGCCGACCGCTTCGTCCTTGATCAGGGTGGCGGCGTAGGTCTTGCTGCCGACCAGCTTCAGGCGCACGTAGAGGCCCGGGGTGAACTCGCCCTTGGCGTTGTCGAACACGGCGCGGCCGCGGATGGTGCCGGTACGCGGGTTGACCTGGTTGTCGAGGAAGTCCAGCCGGCCCAGGTGCGGGTTGCCGTCCTCGCTGCTCAGGCCGAGGTATACCGGGCTCTCGCTGCGCGTGTCGCGACCGGCCTGGCGGGCCAGCTCGACGTACTTGAGGAACACGCGTTCGTCGGCGTCGAAGTAGGCGTAGACCTTGTCGGTGCTGACCAGGGTGGTGAGCAGGGTTTCCCCTGAGTTGACCAGGTTGCCGGCGGTGACCTCGGCGCGGCTGACGCGACCGTCGATCGGCGCGGTGATCCGGGTGAAGCTCAGGTTCAGGCGTGCCGCGTCCAGTTGCGCCTGGGTCGCGGCGACCGCCGCCTTGGCTTCCTGGGCGGCGGTGGTGCGGGCGTCGGCGAGTTCCGCGGAGATCGCGTTGCTGGCGCGCAGGCGTTCGCCGCGCTGGGCTTCGTTGACGCTCCGCGCCTGGGCCGCGCGGGCCTGTTGCAGTTGGGCTTCGAGGCGCTTGACCTCAGCCTCGAACGGGCGCGGGTCGATCTGGAACAGCAGGTCGCCTTTCTTCACCAGCGCGCCTTCATGGAAGGCCACGCGGTCGATGTAGCCCGACACCCGCGGGCGCAGCTCCACCGACTCCGGGGCCTCCAGGCGGCCGGTGAATTCGTCCCACTCGTTCAGCGGTTGTTCGATGACTTCGGCGACGCTGACCTTGGGCGCCGCCATGCCTTGGGTGGTTTCCGGGGCCTTACCGCAGGCGCTCAGGACCAGCACGGCCGCGAGTGCGAGGGGGTAGCGCCAGGAGAAGTGGGATGACTGTTCCATGCTTGACTCCGCCAGTCGGTTTTTCGGGATTGGCGAAGTCTGCGGGCTGCTCCGGCAGGGAACTAATCGAACGACGAGATTTTGATTATCACGAACAGTGATACATGGTTTTTCGTTTTCTGTAACAGTCGATGGTTATGGACAGTGCTTTCGATGGAATAAGCCGCAGACCCGCGGCGCGCGATCGATTTTCCCGTTGCGACGCCTCGTGCGGGGAGCTGCCGGAGGGCTCAGAGACTGTCCGGATCGCCGATGAACATGCTGATCCGCGAGCGTAGCCAGCGTTCGGCCGGGTCGTTGTCCTGGGCACCGCGCCAGGCCATCGACAGTTCGAAGGCGCGGGTCTCGAACGGCGGGTCCTCGGCGCGCAGGCCGCCGGCGGCGATCAGCGCCTGGGCGGCGTAGTCGGGCACGGTGGCGATGATGTCGGTGCCGGCGAGGAGGGTGCCGAGGCCGTTGAACTGCGGCACCGCCAGGACCACCTTGCGCTTGCGGCCGAATTTCTCCAGTTCCTCGTCGACGAAGCCGCTGAGGTCGCCGGCGAAGGACACCAGCGCGTGCGGTCGCGCGCAGTAGTCGTCGAGGGTCAGCTGGCCGGGCGCGGAGTCGGCGCGGAGGATCTTCGGCTTGCTGCGGCGCACGGTCTTGCGCTTGGCGTTGGCCGGCAGTTCGTCGGTGTAGCTGACGCCCACCGAGATCTCCCCCGAGGCCAGCAGGTTCGGCATCAATAGATAGTTGGCGCGGCGCACGACGAGGACGATCCCCGGCGCCTCCGCGCGCAGGCGGCGGAGCAGGGGCGGCAGCAGGCCGAACTCGACGTCGTCGGAAAGGCCGATGCGGAACACCGCGGTGCTGGTCGCCGGATCGAACTCGCTGGCGCGGCTCATGGCGGTGGAGATGGAATCCAGCGCCGGCGACAGGTGGGCGAAGATTTCCTGGGCTCGCGCGGTGGGCTCCATGCTGCGTCCGGTACGGACGAACAGCGGGTCGTCGAACAGCGTGCGCAGGCGCGACAGCGCGGCGCTGATGGCCGGCTGGCCGAGGAACAGTTTCTCTGCGGCGCGGGTCACGCTGCGTTCGTGCATCAGAGTCTCGAACACGATCAGCAGGTTCAGATCGACGCGGCGCAGGTCGTTTCGGTTCATGGCGTTCCTCGTTTCCAGGGGCTAGAGGCTGCAACCGCGGGGGCCCGCCGTCAAGCCTTGCGTGCGAGACGGGGCGGGGCCTGGCGAGGTGCCGGAGGGGCATAGGATCACTGACAGGCATAGCCATTATCAATAACGACGGGTGGTTTTGTCAGGCATGGGCGGATACAGTCACAACCCATGAGGTTATTCACCCCGTGATGCACTGCAGAGGTTTGCGATGTCCCGAGTGATCCGTTTTCATCAGTTTGGCCCGCCAGAGGTCCTCACATGCGAAGAGCTGCCGACCCCGGCGCCGGCCGCAGGGGAAGTCCTGGTGCGTGTCCAGGCGATCGGCGTGAGCTGGAAGGATGTGCTCTGGCGTCAGAACCTGGCCCCGGAGCAGGCTGCGCTACCGTCCGGCCTCGGCTTCGAGCTGGCCGGCGAGGTGCTGGCGGTCGGCGCCGGCGTCGGCGACCTGCCGCTGGGTTCCCGGGTGGCCAGTTTCCCCGCCCATACCCCCGATCATTATCCGGCCTATGGCGACGTGGTACTGATGCCACGCGCGGCCCTGGCGGTCTACCCCGAGGTGCTCACCCCGGTGGAGGCCAGCGTCTACTACACCGGCCTGCTGGTTGCCTATTTCGGCCTGGTCGACCTGGCCGGGTTGAAGGCAGGGCAGACCGTGCTGATCACCGAGGCGGCGCGCATGTACGGGCCGGTTTCGATCCAGTTGGCCAAGGCTCTCGGCGCGCGGGTGATTGTTTCCACCAAGTCCGCCGACGAGCGCGAGTTCCTCCGCGAGCAGGGCGCCGACAAGGTGGTGGTGACCGACGAGCAGGACCTGGTCCTGGAAGTCGAGCGCTTCACCGAGGGCAAGGGCGTCAATGTCATTCTCGACGAATTGGGCGGCCCGCAGATGACCCTGCTCGGCGATGTCTCCGCCACCCGCGGCAAGCTGGTGCTGTATGGCTGCAACGGTGGCAACGAGTCGGCGTTCCCGGCCTGCGCGGCGTTCAAGAAGCACCTGCAATTCTACCGACACTGCCTGATGGACTTCACCGGCCATCCGGAGATGGGCCTGGAGCGCAACGACGAGTCGGTGACCAAGGCCCTGGCGCACATCGAGCAACTGACCCGCGACCGCCTGCTCAAGCCGGTGATCGACCGGGTCTTCGAGTTCGACCAGGTGATCGAGGCGCACCGCTACATGGAAACCTGTCCGAAGCGTGGTCGCGTGGTGATCCACGTCGCCGACTGAGACCCGCTGGCGATTGATCCGAGCCCGGCCATGTGCCGGGCTTTTTTCGTCAGGCGGCGTCCGCCTGGGTGAGCGCCGGTGTCCTGGGTTCGCGCGGCGTGCCGACCGGCATGGTTTGCTTGGGGCGGCGGACGCGCGCGCTTGAGGAGATCACCTTCCAATTTTCCTATAGGTGACTAGGAATTTTCCTGTTCATGGTACCTGACGGCTCCTGCTCGGGCGTTTAGCGGTTAAATAGCGGCTCTCGAGCGCAATGACGTATGTCTCGAGAAAACCACCAGTCAGGAGGCAAGATGAAATCGTATACATGCATGAGCCGGGCCGAACTCGATGCCGCCTACAACAATACCGCCGCCGTGCCGGACTTTCCCGGCGTCCTCGCGGATTTCCAGGCGCGCAGTTCGAGACTGTACGCTTCCCGGCCCGTTCGCCGGGATCTTCCCTATGGCGAAAGTCCGCGTCAGCGCTTCGACTGGTTTCCCTGTGGCGAGCCCGATGCGCCGTGCCTGGTATTCATTCATGGCGGCTATTGGCAGAACTGCAGCAAAGAGGACTTCGCGTTCATTGCCGAAGGACCGCTGAACGACGGCTTCAACGTCGTGCTGGCGGAGTACACCCTGGCGCCGCAGGCTTCGATGACCCAGATCGTGGCGGAAATCGGATGCCTCCTCGAGCATCTCGCCGCCGATCCCGAGCAACTGGGCGTCGCCGGCCGTCCGCTGATCCTCAGTGGCCACTCGGCGGGTGGGCATCTGACCCTGATGTACCGCGACCACCCGCTGGTGACAGCGGCCCTGGCCATCAGTTCGCTGGTGGACCTGGAGCCGATCAGCCTGTCATGGCTGAATGACAAGCTGCGTCTTTCCCCGCAGGAGATCGAGGCTTTCAGCCCCTTGCGCCGCCTTGGCAAGGGTGTTCCGACGGTGCTGGCGGTGGGCGCCGACGAGCTGCCGGAGCTTGTCCGCCACACCGATGAGTATGCCGCGGCGAGCGTCGCGGAAGGCGAGCCGGCGACGCTGCTGCATGTGCCTGGCTGCACGCACTTTTCCGTACTGGACGACCTGGCGAGGGCTGAGGGGCGCCTGCTCCAGGCGTTATCCGCGATTATCCCGCGCTGAAGGCTGCCCGTCAGGATGCCGGTCGCGGCGCATTCACCTCGCCTGGCCATCGTCGACGGTAGCCGCGGACGCTGGCGGGCAACCCGCGTTCAACGCTGGCGCCAGGGCCTCGAGGGTGGTCGGTTTGAACAGGACCTGGTCCGCACCGGCCGCCAGGCAGCGCTGCATGGCCTCAGACTCGGCGCTCGCCGTCAATGCGATGATCTGGCAGCGACGGCGCCCGTGGCGGGTTTCCTCTTCACGGACCTGCTTCATCAGTTCGAAGCCATTCATCCGTGGCATCATCACGTCCGTGATCAAGGTATCGAACTCGTTGTCGCGCCAGCGCTCCAGGGCTTCCCTGCCATCTTCGGCGGTCGTCACCCGGTGCCCCAGGCTCTCGAGCTGCATGCTCAGGGTGAGGCGATTGAAAGGATGATCCTCCGCAACCAGGACGGAGAGGTGGCACGTTTCCCGCAGCGTCGCCATTGCCATATCGGGGGTCGCGCCTGCCTGCTCCTCGGGAGGAGGGCAGAGGGGCAGGTCCAGGCTGACGGAGAAGCGCGAACCCTCGCCGGGTACGCTGCTCAGCGATATCTGGCCGCCAATCAGATGCACCAGTCTTCGGCTTATGTTCAGGCCCAGCCCGCTGCCTCCCGTATGTTCGGAGGAAGACGGTCCCACCTGGGTGAATGGCTTGAACAGTTTCTTCTGGTCGGCGGGCGAGATGCCGATGCCGGTATCGATCACGTCCAGGTTCAGAAACAGGCGCTCGCCCTGTCGGCGGGCCGAGGCATCCACTCGCACGCCGCCATGCTCGGTGAACTTGATCGCATTGCTCAGCAGGTTGAACAGGACTTGCTTGAAATGCAGAGGGTCCATCAGCACCCACTGGTCGATGTCGCCATCCAGCTTCAGCTCCAGCGTGAGCTTCTTCTGTGTCGCCAGTCCCGCCACCAACGGGACGATACCCTCTATCAGGTCTTTCAGGACGACCGGCTCCGGCGATGAATCTATCTTTCCGGATTCGATGCGGGAAAGGTCCAGTACATTGCCGAGCAGAAGCAGCAGCGACTGTGCCGCTTCCTGCGCCACCGACA
Organism: Pseudomonas sp. HMSC066A08; assembly: GCF_001813025.1. Lineage (NCBI taxonomy): Bacteria > Pseudomonadati > Pseudomonadota > Gammaproteobacteria > Pseudomonadales > Pseudomonadaceae > Pseudomonas > Pseudomonas sp. HMSC066A08. The sequence goes on along the minus strand of NZ_KV811323.1, from coordinate 45,244 downwards.
GCGATCCGGGGTCTGCCACGCCGCGCCTGGCCTTGAGCAGGGCGATTTGCTGCAGACCGATGATCGCGTTCAGTGGTGTCCGGATCTCGTGGCTCATCGTCGAGAGGAACACGCTTTTCGCCTGGTTCGCCGTCGCGGCCTGCTCCTCCGCCTGGCGTGTCTTGCGTATCTGGCGCATGAGATAGAACGCCCAGATCAGCGAGATGCCGACCAGTACCACGAGGAGGCCGCCGAACTGCAGGATCCGTGTCCGGTAGTCTCTCCAGAAATTGGCTTCTCCTCTGGCGAAGCGCGGCTCCCAGCCTTGCACGATCTTCGCCACGTCTTCCGGGGCGATGGCCAGTTGGGCCTTTTCCAGGATGCTTTTGAGCTCCGGCTGATTCTTGACCAGCCCGATACCGATCGCGACCGGGAGATCCTCGAGGATCCCGGAGACCTTGACGCGATTGGAGAAATACTGGGCAGAGAGATAGCGCCCCGTATAGTCGCTGCTGATGTAGGCGTCGCTCTGGCCGAGGTCGACGCTGCGCATGGCTTCCACGAAGTTGGGGTAGAGACGGAGCCGGATATCAGGGTAGTCCCGCCGAATCAGCTCGGCGAGGAAGTAGCCTTTCCCGGTGGCCAGGACCTTCCCGTTCAGATCGCTCAGCCTGCGCATGACCGTGCCCTTGTTCCCTCCGCTCATCAAGACGATGGAGCTGCGCAGGTAGGGCGGCAGCACATCGAAACCGAGGTCGAACTGGTCCACCGGCGGTACGGCGGGGCTCAGGAGCGCCTGGCCCGAGCGCAGCAGTTTCCAGGCGTCGACCGAGTTCTCGGCACCTATGTAGGTGAAGTGCAAACCGCTTCGTTCACTGATCAGTTCCAGATAGTCGCGGCCAATGCCGCTCAGCTCCTGGTCGGGGCCTAGTTGGCCGAGCGCACCGAGGGAATGGTTGACCACCACCGGCACCTGTGGGTGGGCGTCGAGCCAGCGTTGCTCCGCAGGCGTCAGTGTGACATGGGGTTCGCTGAAGTGCAGGCGATGGCCGGCGCTCCAGCTGTTGAGCATCTCTTCGCCGTAGCGCGCGGCGATGGGCGGAAGTGCACGGTCGATGATGGCCTTCAGTTCCACACTGTCGGGCCGCAGCAGGAAGCGGAAGCCGGAACTGTCGATGGGCGCGAATTTCTCGATCCGCAGGTTCAGCAGGTAATGGGTGTGGATCAGATAGTGCGACGAGACGGCGTCGCCGATCACCGCATCGAGATCGCCCAGCGTCAAGGCTTCCAGGGCGCGTTGGGGTGAGTCGAACAGGTGGAGGCTGCTATTGGGGTAGGCATCCAGGATCTTCTGCTCGGGGAGATAGCCGCTGACCACGCCGAGGACCGTGCCGGGTTTCTGCGCATCGAATGCCTTGCCATCGGAGGTTACCAGCACGGGGCTGTCGGGCAGGTAGGACTCGCTGGCCAGCAATCCATTTTCCCGTGCCTCGCTCTCGCTGCCTGTCCCGAGCAGATCGATTTCGCCGCGCTTCAAGGCGGACAAGGCCGCCAGCCGGGAACCGAAGACATGGACCTGCGGCGCTTCCCTGAAGATCAGCGCCAGGTAATCGGCCGTGATTCCCTGGAAACGATTGGCATAGGAAATGGACAGGGGCGGGTAGTCGAGCGCTGCGATACCCACCCTGAGGGGTGGCCTTCGTTCCAGCAAACGTCCGTCGGCATCCCTCAGCCAGGGGCGCGCGTTGGTCGCCATGCGGCCTGCAAGCGAGACGACTTCGGCATGGGCGCAGGGGGTGACCAAGAGCAGCATGAACAATGAAAAGCTGGCAGCCGTGATCAGCCAGGCTGGTTTTGGCATCTAGAAGGTCCTTGGAGAAGGTGGGCGCATCGCATGGGGGCGCCATGATGCCTGTCGGTCGTCGTTATCGGTATAGCAAGGGCCAACTATTCGCTCCACTTGTCGGGCCGGTATTCCTACGTCTAATTCTGATCGATTTGCCAGATGTGTGCCCGAAAATAGGGGGGCGCTGCCATTCAGGCCATGAGCGGCATGAATGGCGAGGCGTAGTCTCTTGAATCTTCTCTTGTAGGTCGGCTACATGGTCAGTGGCCGGATATCTTGTTCCTCTTACGCCGCTCTCTCCGATAATAATTAGAACGAGCCTGTTCATGATCAAAACCAGTCTGTTCGTACCCCTTGCCCTCGGCCTTGTGTCTTTGTCTTGCGCTCAAGCGATGGCAGCCCCCAGGCCTTACTCCAATTTCATAGTCTTCGGCGACAGTCTCAGCGCCTCCGGACAGGTTGCGGACCCTGGTGGTCCCGCGGGGTCGTCGTACCGTGCAACCAATCGCACGGGGCCAACCTATCTGGATGGCAGCGGAGAGGAGTATGCCGCCGTCGCTCCGCAGCTGCTGGGCGCAAGACTTGGATTCTCGGCCGACCAGCTCGCCGGTTCGACTTCGGCGGCACGTGCTGCCGAAGGGTTGCCTGACGGCAACAATTGGGCGGTGGGTGGTTATCGGACCGACCAGATACTCGACTCGATTACCTCCGTCTCCTCCGTCGGAGGCCGTAGCCGCCCCGGCTATCTGGTAGGCAATGACTTTCGCGCCGATCCGAATGCCCTGTACTACCTGACGGGTGGCGCCAACGATTTCTATCAGGGTGGCGCGACCAGCCTCGAGCAGGCCGATGCTGCGGCTGGCCGCCTGGTGGACAGCGTACGCGCCCTGCAGCAGGCCGGCGCACGTTACATCATGGTCTGGATGCTGCCGGATCTGGGCTTGACCCCGTTGCTCAATGGCACCTCCCTGCAGCCGTTCATCTCTCAGCTCAGCAGTCGATTCAACGATGAATTGCTTCGGCAGTTGAGGACTGTCGATGCCGAAGTCATTCCCCTCAACGTTCCCGCTCTGCTGAAGGAAGGCTTCGCCAATCCGGCTCAGTTCGGCCTGGCCACCGACCAGAATCTGATGACGACCTGCTTCAGCGGCAAAGGCTGCACTGAAAACGCCCGGTATGGTATTCACAGCGCCACTCCAGATCCGACCAAGCTGATCTACAACGATATGGTTCACCCAACCGAAGCCGGGCAACGGTTGATCGCCGACTACGCTCATTCCCTGCTGGCGGCTCCCTGGGAAATAACCCTGTTGCCGGAAATGGCTCATGGTTCCCTGCTTGCGCATCAGAACGAGTTGCGTAACCAGTGGCAGGCTGACTGGGGAAACTGGCAGGCGCTTGGGCAATGGCGGGCCATCGTCGCCGCAAGCGGCCAACATCAGGATTACGATAGCCAGCGCAGCGGGAGCAGCGCCGACGGCAATGACTTCAACCTGAATCTGGGGGGCAGCTATCGGCTCTCGGAGTCCTGGCGGGTCGGGGTATTGACTGGCGCCGGCCGGCAGAAACTCGAGGCTGGCGACAACGACTCGAACTACAAGCTCAATACCTACCTGGGCTCTGTCTTCGCCCAGTACCAGCAAGATCGTTGGTGGGCTGATGCGGCGGCCACAGGCGGACGTCTGGATTACGAGAGTCTCGAACGTAGATTCAGTCTGGGCATCGGCGAACGCCGGGAAAAGGGTGACACCAGCGGCGACGTCCTGGCCTTCACTACCCGCCTTGGCTATGACATTGCGCAGTATGCCGGCAGCCCATGGCATCTATCGCCGTTCTTGAGTGCCGACTTCGCGCGAGTCAAGGTGAATGATTACGCCGAGGATGGCAGCGACTCCACCGCGCTGGCTTTTGGAGACCAGAAGCGCATCTCTCGCCGATTGGGCGCCGGCCTGCAGGGTAAATACCGGATTACATGGCAAACTCAAGTGTTCGGCGAGATTGCTCATGAGAAGGAATACAAGGACGATACGCAGCGACTGGGCATGGCCTTGAACAGCGTGCCGGATAACCCCTTCACACTGGAGGGCTACGCCCCGCAGAGCAATCTGAATCGCCTGAACCTTGGCATCAGTCACAAGCTCGCTCAGGAGTTGGTTCTGCGCGCCAATTACAACATTCGTAAAGACGATAGTTTCACCCAGCAGGGCATCGATATCGGAATCAGTATCGATCTCTAGATGTGATCCCTCGGTAGGTTGTTCATCCCGGGCTGCCTGGAAAGCCGGAGGCGCGTAACCCGTTCTTCCAAGAGCCCGGATGAACCGGCCTATCGGTACGCGCTTTCGCACAACCGAGCGTGCCTTGCCGAGGGCGCCAGGCGCTACGGCCAGTGTTCCAAGGCACGCAGGTGACTCGTTCAAAAGTGTTGTGGCCCCTCCGGGCCATTCATTTTTTGAGAAGCCGGATGGCCAGTTTATTTCAAATTATAACTTCAGGGTTTGGGAAATTTCATACATCTCAAGGGGAGGTTTCTTGAGAGATGCGTACTGGCAACATGTAAAATAGAGACTCGATTTCTATTTTTCAATTGGCATTTCCAGATGGGCTTCTTTTCAAGGATGTATGTGTTGGCCGCTTTTCTGAGTTGGGGTTGGGTAGCACCCCTGTCAGCTTTCGCGGACATCTCATTCGATGGAAAGAATCGTTTTGTCATGACGGGGCAGCGACTGAGCGTTACTCTGGTAAACGAAGAGGGGCAGGCCGCCCTGGCCAGAATAGCCCTCGAATGGGGGGATGGCGCTTCCGAACGGGAATTGCCGATGGTGGTTTCGAAGCCCCTGCTCCGGATCTCCCCGAACGCCAGAACTACTGTGGAAATCCTCTATCAGGGACAAGGTCTGCCCCTGGACCGGGAGTCCTACTTTCTGCTCAGCGTGTTGGACGTACCCACGAAGCCGCAAGTAGAGAACGTCATGCAGGTCGCTCTCCAGCACCATTTCAAGCTGTTCTACCGACCAGCGCTCAAGAGTACCCACGAGCAGGCGATGAGCGCGCTGTCCTGGGAGCTCGACTCCGCAGGCGAGCGTCTGCAGGCGGTGAATGCCGCTCCCTACTACCTCACGCTGAGCGACATCCAGGCATATGGAGAGCGTGGACAGGACTGCGGGAAACCGCTGGACCATGTGATGCTCCCGCCATACTCCGCCACCCCCGTTCGGCTTCCGGACTGCAGCGTTATTTCCAAGTTGAATTATGCGGTCGTTAGCGATGCCGGAAACCAGCGGCCCTTCCGCACCACGCTGCGCAGCGGAGCGCGAAGCGGTGCTGTACCAAACTAAGGAAGTCTAAGGTCATGATCAAGTCGATAAGCAGATTGATAGTCATGGGCATGTTGCTGGCCCTTTCCCAGAAGGGTTTTGCTCTAGCCTGCCTCAAGGACGCGCGCAAGATCGATTATCCTCCTTACTTGTCCGGATATGTTACGGATGTGAGCAATATCTCCACGACCGTTGCCGTACCCACTGTCTTGCCAAAGAATACGGTACTTTGGCGGTCACCGGATGAGGCCTTCGAGGTGTCTTGCTGGCAGGATCGACCTTGGGCGGGGCAGTACGTCTATATCTACTTGACGCCTTCTGATCCTGGCAACGCCATGTTGGGTGGAGACCTGGAGCTGGGCGTAAGGATCAATGGGACGGACTACTACTGCGACAACCAGATGGAGGTCTTCGACGGACGCTGCCGGAAGCGCCTGGATTTCTTCTACATTCCCGCATGTGGTGGAAGCGAAAGGACCTGTGCGGAGAATGCTGTAACTAAATCTCTGACCGTTGGTTTCTTCGTCTCCAAGAAGAGCGGCCCGAAGCCCGGGAGGGAGGGTAGCCTGACCGGAGTGAGCGGGCCCTACGGTGCTTTCCAGTTCGATGGAGTCGGGGGGATGAACGTTGTTCAAGGATACAACTTCCGCATGAACGTAACCGGTCTGGACAAGCTGCGCTATGTCGCCTGCTCGTCGACCTTGAGTATTTCACCCAAGACCGTGAACTTTGGCGCCGTCGCTTCCGAGGCGGCGGAGATGGGCAAGACAATTGTCGAAAGGCCCTTCAGCATTACCGCCAACAAGACCTGCAACAGTGTCTACGGTCTCAATGCCCGTCTCTCCGCCGTCAATGCCTCGGTGAGCAATGCGGACACCCTCGTGCCGAATGACAATCCTTCGGTGGGCATCCGCCTGCTGGACCAGCAAGACAGCCAACGCCCCCTGGTGTTCGACCGGGAGTTCGTGCTGGTGGCGCCGTCTCCTGATCAAGTTGTGGTCAAGAACTTTCTTGCCCAATTACGCTGGCTGACGAGCCAGCCCACGCTTGGGAAGTTCAATGCCGCAGCCACTGTCGATGTTTATTATAAGTAAGACAGTAAAATGACTGTTGATATCGGACTTCTCTGACTTTTCGCTCCTGTTCTTTCATGCCAGCCTAGATAGCAAGGGATCATGACTACGAGATGGCATGGAAGAAATCGAAGATCCCTTTTATCCAAGGAATTTACTGGCTGTTTTTCAAAGGTGTGATTATGCAGGCTATCGATAAGCGTGAATTGGAGCGGGTTGCGGGTGGCGGGCTCACTATCGGCGGTGTCCAGGCGAAACCCGGTATGGATTTCAACGGTATCATCAGCCAGAACGGTGGGGGCGTGGGCATCGGTATCGGCGGTTCGGCAGGCAAAAACGGCAAGGGCGGCAACGGTATCGGCATCAATATCAGGAACCGATCTTTCAACTGATCCACGTCCGTATTCTTCAAGTATCCGGCCCGCCTCTGCTTTTGCAGAGGCGGGCTTTTTTTATCAGGGCTGTCCGAGGCAGGTGCGTCCTGGCGGCCAGGCCGCTGCGAACTCAAATCCACAGGTCGTTGGCGGCTGTGCGTTCGCCGCCCTGGTCGCCGGTGTTGCGCACGCCGCAGGGCTCCACCAGGAGCATGCGCACCTCGCCCTCGGCGAACGGCTTGTGCTCCACGCCGCGCCGCACCACATACATCTCGCCGGGGCCCAGGTGCACTGCGCCGTCGCGAAAATCGATGCGCAGGCGACCGGCGAGGACGATGAAGGTCTCGTCGGTGTCGGCGTGGCTATGCCAGACGAAGTCGCCTTCGATCTTCACCAGCTTGAACTGGTAGTCGTTCATCTGGGCGATCACCCTGGGTTGCCAGCGGTCGTCGAACAGGGCGAGCTTGGCGGCGAAGTTGATCGCTTGTGTTGTGCTGGTGGACATCGGTGCGCTCCGGTGGTTGGTCTCTGGCGCCAGGGTAGGCGGCTACGGAGCGGGCGGTCTTGGATGATCGTGCAACCTGGCTAGGCGCGGCCGAGCATACGCAGCCAGCGTGCCGGCGGCAGGCCGTAGCTCTGGCCGAAATGGCGGGTCATGTGGCTCTGGTCGGCGAAACCGGCGGCAAGCGCGGCTTCGGCCAGCGTCTGGCCGCCGAGCATCAGCCGGCGGGCGATGTCCAGCCGGCGCTGGATCAGGTAGCGGTAGGGGCTGGTGCCGAACAGCGCGCGGAAATCGCGCGACAGGCTCCAGCGTTCGCGCTGGGCGACCTGCGCCAGTTCGTCGAGGCTCAGCGGGCGCTCCAGGTGCGCGTGAATGTACTGCCGGGCGCGCTCGGCGGCGACGAAGTCGAAGTGGCGCCTGCCGCGCGCCCGGTTGCCGGCCACGGCGTCGAGGGCGTGGGCCAGTTCGAACAGGGCGTCCTGTTCTTCCAGCGGCTCCAGCGGGGTATCCATGGCCTGTAGCAGGGCTCGGCTGGCAGCTATCAGGCGCGGGTCGTCGGACAAGCCCCCGCGCACGAACGGCAGCGGCCGGCCGCCGAGGGCCTGCTGGATCAGCGCCGGCTCGACGTAGAGCATCCGGTAGCGGAACCCTTCCTGGCTGCCGGCCTCGCCATCGTGCAGCTCGTCGGGATGCAGCACCAGGCAGCCGCCCGGCAGGCTGTGGCGCTGGCTGCGGCGATAACGGAAGCTCTGCACCCCGGCCAGGGTCTGGCCAATGGCATAGGTGTCGTGGCGATGCGGATCGTAGCCGTGGCCGGCGAAGTAAGCCTCGATGCGTTCCACCGCACCGTGTTGCGGGGCGCGTCGAACCCAGTCGCGGGGCGTATTGGCGTGGCTCATGGGGAAAGGCTCGTGGCGCGGAAGGTTCAGGCTAGCGCTTCGTTGGCGCGACTGGAATAGCCGGACGGCGTCTCGCCGAATACTGCGCGGAAGGCACTGGCGAAGCTGCTCGGGCTTTCGTAGCCGAGCGACCAGGCGACCTCGCCGACCGCCTGGCCCGCTGCCAGCCGTTCGACGGCCGCATGCAGTCGCGCCAGTTGTCGCCATTGCGCGAAGCTCATGCCGGTCTCGGCGCCGAACAGCCGGCTCAGGCTACGGCTGCTGAGGCCCGCCCAGCGCGCCCATTCGGCCGCCGGCCGCGGATCGCCGGGGTTGGCCAGCAATGCCTCGGCGATCCTGCGCAGGCGCGAATCCCCAGGATAGGGCAGACGGGTCCGCTGGGGCACGGCGTGGCGCAGTTCGTCCAGCAGCACGCGCAGCAGGTTATCGCGTTCGGTGCTCCAGGCGGAGCCCGCCGGCCAGCGGGTGGCGCGTTCGACGATCAGCGCCACGAAAGCCGAGCAGGCGAGCACGCCGGGGTGCCGGGGCAGGTCGCGGCAATGTTCGGTGGCGAGGTAGGCGCTCCAGCCCGCCAGGCTGCCGTGGGAGTGCGCCGAGTGTGGGTGACCCGGTGGGATCCAGGCGATCTGGCGCGGTGGCAGGGCCTGGCGGCCATGCTCGTCCTCGACCACCAGAAGGCCGCGCTCCAGGCAGTAGAGCTGGCCGCAGGCATGGCGGTGGGAGGCCGTGCGGCTGGCTGCGCGGTCTATGCGCAGAGCGAAGAGCGGGAGGGGCAGGGGTTCCGGAAGCATTTGGCGGAAAAGCGACGATGATTGGCTCGGGATGGATAATAGGCCATTCGACTGCGGATGTAGCCTGGCGGCTCATCATTCTTGCCTGGAGCACGCCATGAAAGCCGAAGACATCCTTCCCGACCGACAGGACCGCATCCGCCTGGGCGGCGTGGAGATACGCAAGGGCAGCGTCGGTGCGTTCATCGCCAACGCCCGGCTGCTGCTTGAGGAAAAACTGCCCGCGGCGCAACGGCGGCAGGCTGAAGAAGACCTGCGCGCCCTGCTGCCGGCGATCCGGGCACTGGGGCTGCTGGAACTCTTCGAACTGCGCGACGCGCGACTGCGGACGCTGGTGGCGGATTGGGAAAACGCCGCTGGCCGCTCCTGAGAGCGGCACACGGGCATTGGAGGTATCAGTCGTCGATGCAGCTTTCGATCAGGCGTTGCAGGGCTTCGCGCTCACTGACCGGCGTGCGCATCGGCATGTGCGCGAGGCTGCCGTCGCGGCGCTCGATGATGTACTCGGTCTCGAAGTGCAGGGTGCAATCCTCGAGGCTCACATAGGTGACGCCATAGGTCGGGGCCTTGCGGGAGCGGGCTGAGAGCATGGATGCCTCCTTGGGCTCATTTCTTCTCGCTGGTCGGCGCGGGCGCGCTGGCCTGAACCGGGCGAGTAGGGGTCACTGCATTGCTGTAGAACGCGGAAGCGGCGAAGTAGCTGGCGAGGGCGCTGAAGCTGGACATGATCGGTTCTCCTGAGGAAGGGTGGGCGTCTGCCCTTGGAGAGCATGTTTGCCCAGCGGGAGAACCGGCAGAAGTAAAAAGCCTGCATGGTGTATATCGAGCGCGGTGATGGATCAAGCGACCCCCTCCAGCCTTGCGACTGTTCGCCGGTGTTACCATATGACGTGTTTTTTTCTCAGGAATTCCCATGGCCAAGCGTGGACGCCCCTGCGGCTTCGATCGTGAACAGGCATTGCGCCGGGCGCTCGACGTGTTCTGGGAGGCCGGCTACGAAGGCGCGACCATGACCGCGCTGAAGGAGGCCATGGGCGGTATCTGCGCGCCGAGCATGTATGCCGCCTATGGTTCCAAGGAGGCGCTGTTCCGTTCGGCGGTGGAACTCTACCTGAGCCAGGAATGCCAGCTTTCCAAGGGTGCCTTCGCCCTGCCGACGGCGCGCGAATCAATCGCCGCGCTGCTGGAAAGCGCCGCCGTCAGCTACACCACGGAAGGCAAGCCGCGCGGTTGCCTGGTCGACCTCAGCACGACCAATTTCTCGCCGGCCAACAAAGGCGTCGAAGACTACCTGCGCGATCACCGGCGTCGCGCCGCGCGCCTGCTGCGCGAGCGTTTCGCACGAGGCGTGGCCGACGGCGACGTGCCGGCCGGAGCCGATCTCGATGCGCTCACCAGTTTCTACAGCAGCGTGCTCCAGGGCCTGTCGATCCAGGCCCGCGACGGCGCCAGCCGCCAGCAGTTGCTGGCTATCGGCCGCTGCGCGATGGCGGCCTGGGATTCCCTGCTGGCGGTCGAGGCCGCCTGACGCCACAGCGCTCCTTGGCTGGAAAAAGCCCATGGATTCTCCGTGGGCAAAAACTATAACGCGTGATATAGAATTGATCCAAACCCCGGGCGGGGTCCTTCCGCGCGTGTCTCGCGTCCTGGCCATCGCCCGCTGCCGATTGGAGCCTTCATGACAACGCTTGCTGATATCCCCCTGTCCATGCTCGACCTGGTGCCGGTGCGCACCGGCGGCAGCGTGGCCGAAGCCCTGCACAACTCCCTGGACCTGGCGCGCCATGTGGAGCGCCTGGGCTTCAACCGTTTCTGGCTGGCCGAGCACCACAACATGGATGGCATCGCCAGTTCCGCCACCGCGCTGCTGATCGGTCACATCGCCGGCGGTACCTCGCGGATCCGCGTCGGCTCGGGTGGGGTGATGCTGCCGAACCATGCGCCGTTGGTGGTGGCGGAAAACTTCGGCACCCTGGAGACGCTCTATCCGGGCCGCATCGACCTCGGCCTTGGCCGCGCCCCGGGTGCCGACCAGGCGACCATGCGCGCCTTGCGTCGCGACCGCCTGGGCAACGGCGACGACTTCCCCGAGCAGGTCGCCGAGCTGGAAATGCTGCTCGGCCCGCGCCGTTCCCAGCAGAGCCTGCTGGCGGTGCCGGGCGAGGGTACCAAGGTGCCGATCTGGCTACTCGGTTCGAGCCTGTTCAGCGCTCACCTGGCGGCGCAGAAAGGCTTGCCCTATGCCTTCGCTTCGCATTTCGCACCGCGTTACCTGCACGAGGCGCTGCGCATCTACCGCAGCAACTTCCAGCCCTCGGCGGTACTCGACAAACCCTACGCGATGATCGGCGTGCCGCTGATCGCCGCACCTACCGACGAAGAGGCCGAGTTCCTCGCCACTACCGCCTTCCAGCGCGTGCTGGCGCTGATCCGTGGCGAGAGCCTGAAGCAGAAGCCGCCGGTGGAAAGCATGGCGCCGTTGTGGCTGCCCCACGAGCAGGATGCGGTCGGCAGCTTCTTCGGCCTGGCGGTGATCGGCGGTCCGGAGAAGGTTCGCGCGCGCCTGGAGATCCTCCTGGAGCAGACCGGCGCCGACGAGCTTATCTTCACCAGTGACTTCTACGAGCACGCCCATCGGTTGCGCTCTTGCGAAATCGTCGCGGGGCTGAAAGGAGCGTGATCCGGGGTCTGTAGGAAAATGATGTAGTCCTGCGTGCGGTAGGGTCTTTCGGCGCTAGGTTTTTTGGTTCTAAACTTAGAACTAAAAACAATAAGCCAGAGAGGAACCCTGCCATGCCGGTTGCACACCGACTGCTGTTTTCATTGACCGCCTTGCTGGCGGCGACGGCCCAGGCCGCCGTCGACGGCCAGAAACTCTACACCCAGGGCGGCGCCAACCCGGCCGCCGCGGCCTGCGTCACCTGCCACGGTGCCGATGGCATGGGTCTGGCCGCCGCCGGCTTTCCGCGCCTGGCGGGTCTTCCCGCCGCCTACCTGAGCAAGCAACTGCACGACCTCAAGCAGGGCGGCAGTCGCGAGCACCCAGTGATGAAGGGCATAGCCGATGCTCTCGGCGACGACGAGATCCAGGCGCTCGCCAATACCCTCGCCGCAATGCCGGCGCCCAAGCCGGTGGCGCTGTCGCGCGTGGCCACCCCGCGCAGCCCCGGCGAGACCCTGGCTGTGCGTGGCGCCTGGGAGCGCAACATTCCCGAGTGCGTGACCTGCCACGGTCCGGCCGGCAGCGGCGTGGGGGAGGCCTTCCCGCCGTTGCAGGGGCAGGGCGAGATGTACCTGAGCAACCAGTTGCGCGCCTGGCAGCTTGGCACTCGCCGCAACGATCCGAACGATCTGATGGGACATATCGCCAAATCCCTCAGCGAAGAGGAGATCCGCAGCGTCAGCCAGTTCTTCGCCACCCTCGGTCAGGCAGGAGGCCAGCCATGAACATGCCGTCGATCCTTTCCCTGGCCGTCGCCGGCCTGCTGGTCGCCCCCGTCCACGCGGCAACGGCCCCCTCGGAGCCGTTCCAGCCGCCGGCTGAAAGCAGCCTCCCGGACAACGCCTTCGGCGAAATGGTCCGCCAGGGCCAGGCGTTATTCGTGGAAACCCGGAAGAACGCGCCGCATCTGGTCGGCAACCAGCTCAACTGCGTCAACTGCCATCTCGACCAGGGCCGCCGGGCCAACTCCGCGCCGCAGTGGGCGGCCTACCCGGTCTATCCGGCGTTCCGCGCCAAGAACAACAAGGTCAATACGTTCGCCGAGCGCCTGCAGGGCTGTTTCCAGTTCAGCATGAACGGCAAGGTGCCGGCAGCCGACAGCCCGGAGATCAAGGCCCTGACCGTCTACGCCTATTGGCTGGCGAGCCAGGCGCCGACCGGGGTCAGCCTGCCCGGACGCGGCTATCCGGACGTGGCCCCGCCGGAAGGCGGCTACAGCATCGAGCGCGGCGCCAAGGTCTATGCCGCGCAGTGCGCGATCTGCCACGGCGCCGACGGCCAGGGCCAGACGGCTCAGGGGCAGACGGTGTTCCCACCGCTGTGGGGCGCGCAGTCGTTCAACTGGGGCGCGGGCATGCACCGCATCAACACCGCGGCCTCCTTCATCAAGTACAACATGCCGCTGGGCAAGCCCGGTACCCTCAGCGACCGCGACGCCTGGGACGTCGCCGCCTTCATGAACAGCCACGAGCGTCCGCAGGACCCGCGCCTGGTGGACGGTTCGGTGGAGAAGACGCGGCAGAAGTTCCATGCCAACGACGGCGTCAACCTATACGGACAGAAGGTCGACGGCGTGCTGCTGGGACAGGGAATCTGACCCTCGTGGCCTGGCGTCCGCAGGATGGAGACCCGGTCCGACGGAAGCAGGTCGGCGCGTGGGTAGGGCGGATAACGCCAACGGCGTTATCCGCCGATGCCTGGGCCTCGGTCCGGCGGATAGCCGCGGGCGGCTATTCGCCCTACGGGAGTCGGTTGGCGGGTGGGCCCGCGCATCACTCGCGCAGCGGCATTTCCAGCGTCACCCGCAGGCCGTCCGCGCGGCTGTCGAAGTCCAGCCGGCATTGGCAGCGTTGCACGATGGCCTGGACGATGGCCAGGCCGAGCCCGCTGCCGCCGCTCTTGCCGTGGCGCCAGAAACGCCGGGTGAGGTGCGGCAGGTCGGCTTCGGCGATGCCCGGACCGTGGTCGCGGACGTGGAAGCGCGCGCAGCCTTGCGCGGTTTCCACCGTCAGCTCCACCCGGGTGCCGGCGGCGGTGTGGCGCAGAGCGTTGTCCAGCAGGTTGCGCAGCGCGGCGATGGCCAGCACCGAGGGGACTTCCAGCGGCGCCTCGGACAAGCCGTCGGCCAGTTTCAGCTCGAACATTCGCTCATCGCCGTGACCGGCGTCGTGCATGGCCACCCGGGCGGCGTCCTCGGCGCTGCACTGCACGCCGTCGTCGAACGACAGGCTGCCTTCCACCCGCGCCAGCAGCAACAACTGGTCCAGCGTCCGGTGCAGACGGTCGGCGCCTTCCTCGGCGTGGGCCAGGGCCTGCTCGGCGGTGGCGCCCTCGGTCATGCGCGCGACCTGCAGGTGGGTCTTGATCGCGGTCAGCGGGCTGCGCAGCTCGTGGGCGGCATCGCCGGTCAGGCGTCGCTCGCGTTCGATGGCCTGGGCGATGCGCTGGAACAGCTGGTTCTGGGTTTCCACCAGCGGCTTCAGTTCGCTCGGCAGGGCCGCCAGCTCCAGTGGCTCCAGCGAGTCGACGCCGCGCCGGGTGAGGGCGTCGCGAATCCGCTTGAGCGGCGCCAGGCCCTGGCCAGCGCCAAGCCAGAGCAGGGCCAGGCTGCCGAGCAAGGCGACCGTCACCGGCACCGCGGCGGCCACCACCACCGAGCGTTGCAGCACGTCGCGCTCTTCCAGGCGGTCGGCGGTGCTGACCCGCAGGTCGCCGGCCTGCACGGTGAAGCTGCGCCACAGCACGCCGTTGATTTCCTGGTCGCGGAAGCCGCTGGCAGTGCTGTCCAGCGCCCGCTCCGGGGTGGCATGGCTCTGCGCCAGGACTTCGCCGCGCAATGAGCTGACCTGGCAGGCCATGCCGTTGGGAATCCCCAGTTGCTCCGCGCTCAGGCGCGTGGTCTGCCCGTCCGCCGGCTGCGGCTGCGGCAACTGCTGGAGCAGGCCGGCAACCATCCGCGCCGAGGCCGCCAGGCGCTGGTCGAAGGAGCGCATCATCTGCCCGCGCAGGTCGCAGAGCATCCAGGCTGCGGCCAGCGACCAGAGCAGGATGAAGGCCGAGCCGAGGATCAGGGTCAGGCGCAGGCGCAGGCTCATGCGTCGTCTCCGTCGCCGCGCGCCGGTCCGAGGCGGTAGCCGAGGCCGCGTACGGTCTGCACGATGGCGTTGCCGAGCTTGCGCCGCAGGTGATGGATGTGGACGTTGAGGGCGTTGCTCTCGACCTCGTCGCCGAAGCCATAGACGCTGTCCTTGAGCTGCTCGCCGCTGAGGATCCGCCCGCGGTTGTTGAGCAATGCCTGCAACAGCGCCTGCTCGCGTCGCGACAGTTCCACGGGGCGACCGTCGAGCCAGGTTTCGCGGGTGCTCGGATCGTAGCTGAGGCGACCGTGTTCGATGACGTTGACGCAACGCCCGGCGGAGCGCCGCTGCAAGGTATGCAGGCGGGCGCCGAGTTCGCGCAGGTCGAAGGGCTTGAGCAGGTAGTCGTCGGCGCCGGCCTGCAGCCCGGCGACCCGGTCGGTCACTGCGTCGCGCGCGGTCAGCACCAGCACCGGCAGGTCGACGCCCTGCTGGCGCAGGCGTTGCAGCAGGCGCAGGCCGTCCTCGTCGGGCAGGCCGAGATCGAGGACCAGCACGTCGAAGCGCGCGACCTGGAGCAGCGCCTGGGTATCGGCGGCGCTGGCCACCCGGTCCACGGTCAGGCCCTGGGCGTTGAGGCCGGCGACGATGCCGCTGGCGATCAGGTCGTCGTCTTCGGTGAGCAGTACATGCATGGCGGTATCGCTGGTTAAAGGGATAGGAGTCTGAAGCGGGCGAATTAAGCCAGGATTATGCCCCGCCCGGCGCGTCGCCGGGGTTTTCCCATGGCCGCGTTAACGGCCTGTTAATCGTCGCTGGCCATGCTGCCGCCGAGTTCATCGTAGAAGGCGTTATCCATGCGTGTGTTGATCCTGCTCCTGATGCTCCTGCTGCCGGGCCTGTCCCAGGCGCAACCGGGCGATGACCTGTTCGCGCCGCGTGGCGCGACGCAGACGGATTTCCTGCCGGTGGAGAAAGCCTTCCGCTTCACCTGGGAGCGCCTCGACGACGGCCAGGTGCAACTGCGCTGGCAGATCGCGCCGGGCTACTACCTGTACCAGAAGCGCCTGCGTTTCGACGGACTCGACCCGGCCTTGCAGCCGCAGTTGCCGCCGGGCGAAAGCCACAGCGACGAGTTCTTCGGCGAGTCGCAGGTCTATCGCCAGAGCCTGGAGCTGACCCTGCCGGCGGCCGCCGCCGGACAACTGCGCCTGGGCTGGCAGGGCTGCGCCGACGCCGGCCTGTGCTATCCGCCGCAGAGCCAGGCGCTCGACCTGGGCGGTACCGGCCCAGGAGCCGCCGGGACGAGCGGCGAAGTCGCCGAGGACCAGGGCCTGGCCGGTAGCCTGCAGGCCGGCAACCTGGCCTGGAGCCTGTTGCTGTTCTTCGGCCTCGGCCTGCTGCTGGCGTTCGCTCCCTGTTCGCTGCCGATGCTGCCGATCCTCGCCGGGCTGGTGGTCGGCAGCGGCGCCGGCCCTCGTCGCGGCCTGCTGCTGGCCGGTAGCTACGTGCTGAGCATGGCGCTGGTCTACGCCGGACTCGGGGTGGTCGCGGCGCTGCTTGGCGGCAACCTGCAGGCCTGGCTGCAACAGCCGTGGCTGCTGGGCAGCTTCGCCGCGCTGTTCGTGTTCCTCGCGCTGCCGATGTTCGGCTTCTTCGAGCTGCAACTGCCGGCGGCCCTGCGCGACCGCCTCGACGGTCTCAGTCGCGGCCGCAAGGGCGGCAGCCTGGCCGGCGCCGCTGCGCTCGGCGCGTTGTCCGGGCTGCTGGTGGGACCGTGCATGACCGCGCCGCTGGCCGGCGCCTTGCTCTATATCGCGCAGACCGGCAATGCCCTGCATGGCGGCCTGGTGCTATTCAGCCTGGGCCTCGGCATCGGCATGCCGCTGTTGCTGCTGGTGACGGTCGGCAGCCGCTTCCTGCCCAAGCCCGGTCCCTGGATGAACCTGGTCAAGGGCGTGTTCGGCTTCCTTTTCCTCGGCACCGCCTGGATACTCCTGCGTCCGCTGCTCGGCGAGGCGCTGTGGATCGGCCTTGGCGGCGCGTTGCTGCTGGTCCTGGCCTACGCCGCGCTGCACACGGCGCGAGGCCTGGCGCGGCACGCGGTGCTGTTCGGCGCGGCGGGCTGCATCTTCGGGCTCTGGGGCGCGGCGATGCTGCTGGGCGCCGCGGCCGGGGCCGACGACCCCTGGCGTCCGCTACAGGTGTATGCGGCGGCGAACCGGGGCGCTACGCCGACGGCCAGCGCGCACGAGGCGTTCCTCACGGTCAGCCAGCCGGCCGAGCTGGACCGTCAGTTGGCTGCGGCCAAGGCCGAGGGACAATGGGTGCTGCTCGACTACTACGCTGACTGGTGCGTGTCCTGCCGGATCATGGAGAAACAGGTGTTCGCCAAGCCCGATGTGCTCGCCACCCTGCAGGGCGTGCGCCTGCTGCGGCTCGACGTGACCGCGGACAACGCCGCCAGTCGCGAGCTGCTGCGCCGCTACCAGGTACCCGGCCCGCCGAGCCTGATCTGGATCGGCCCGGAAGGCGAGGAGCGCCGTGCGCGCCGGTTGACCGGCGAAGTCGACGCCGGCGGCTTCCTCGCCCATTGGCAGGCGACCCGGGAGCGCGGCTGATGCTGAGTTTTTCCCTGGGGCCGCTGGTGGTCTCGCTGCAACACCTGCTGCTGTTCCTCGCCCTCGGCGCCGCGCTGCTCGGCGGTTGGCTGGCGGCGCGCGGCGGCGGGCGCAACGCCGAGCCGGTGCTGTTCAACCTGTTGTTGCTCGGCCTGCTGGTGGCGCGCCTGGCCTTCGTGGTGCGCTACTGGCCGCAGTACCGTGGCGACTTCGCACAGATGCTGGATATCCGCGATGGCGGTTTCCTCGCCTGGCCAGGCCTGCTCGCCGCTGTGCTCGGCGCGCTGTTCTGGGCCTGGCGGCGACCGGCGCTACGTCGCTCGCTGGGTGTCGGCGCCAGCCTCGGCCTGGCGCTCTGGCTGCTTGGCAGCCTGGGCCTGGGCATCTACGAGCGCGGTACGCGCCTGCCCGAACTGAGCCTGCGCAACGCCGCCGGCGAGTCGGTGCAACTGGCCGATTTCCGGGGCCGCCCGCTGGTGATCAACCTCTGGGCCAGCTGGTGCCCGCCGTGTCGGCGCGAGATGCCGGTGCTGCAACAGGCACAGGCGGAGAATCCCGACGTGGTATTCCTCTTCGCCAACCAGGGCGAGAGCGCCGAGACCGTGCGCCATTTCCTCCAGGGCGAGAACCTGCGCCTGGACAACCTGCTGTTCGACAACGGCGGGCAGCTTGGCCAGCAGGTCGGCTCGGTCGCCTTGCCCACCACCGTTTTCTACACCGCCGAGGGCCGCCTGTTGGGCAGCCATCTCGGCGAACTGTCCCGCGGCAGCCTGGCGCGCTACCTCGAAGCCTTCGAGCCGGCCGCTGCCGCCCCCGCAACCAGGAGTTCCGAATGAGACTGCCGCGCAACCTGATCACCCTTGGCCTGGGCCTGACCCTCCTCAACGCCGGCCCGGCCACGGCGGCGGAGGAGCTGCCGGCGCCGATCCGCATGGTCCAGGAGAAGGGCGCCCGCATCCTCGGCAGCTTCGACGCTCCGGATGGCCTGCGCGGCTACGCCGCCGAATACCAGAACCAGGGCATGGCGCTGTACCTGACGCCCGACGGCAAGCACGTGCTCACCGGCCACCTGTTCGACGCCCAGGGCAAGGACCTCAGCCGCGAACCGCTGGAGCGCCTGGTGTATGCGCCGCTGGCCAAGGAAATGTGGCAGAAGATGGAGCAGAGCGCCTGGATCGCCGACGGCCGTGCCGACGCGCCGCGCGTGGTCTACCTGTTCAGCGACCCGAACTGTCCGTACTGCACCATGTTCTGGGAGCAGGCGCGACCCTGGGTGGACGCCGGCAAGGTGCAGTTGCGGCATATCATGGTCGGCATCATCCGCGAGGACAGCGAAGCCAAGTCCGCCGCGTTGCTTGCCAGCAAGGACCCGCAGAAGGCCCTGCACGACCATGAGCAGGCGGGCAAGGCCAGCACCCTGAAGCCGCTGGCGAAGATTCCGGCGGCGGTGCGCAAGCAGCTCGCCGGCAACATGGAGCTGATGGAGTCGATGGGCGCTGCGGCGACCCCGGCGATCTTCTATCTCAATGCCGAGGGGCGCATGCAGCAGCAACAGGGCGCGCCGCAGCCGGACCAGTTGGCGGAGATCCTCGGTCCGCGTTGATCCTCCGGGCCGGCGCCGAGCCGCCGGCCATCTATACTCCCTGCGTTACGCCAACCCAGCGGAGCGAGGGCCATGGACGACACATTCAGCGAGGCAGGCAGCGCGCCGCCGCGCCATGACGCTCAGCGTCCGGCGCTCGCCCCGCGGAGCGACGGTTTCGACATACACACCTACCATCCCGACTTCGTCGCCGATCCCTATCCGCTGTTGCGGCTGATCCGCTCCCGTGCGCCGGTCTGCCGCGACCAGGCCTCGATCTGGTGGATCAGTCGCTATGCCGATGTCTCGGCGTGCCTGCGCGACCGCCGTTTCTCCGCCGACCCCGCTCGCCTTGGCGCCGCTGGCGTCCGCCAGGGCGGCGCCAGCTGGTTCGGCCACCAGCAATTGCAACCGCTGGCGCGCTTCTACGACAACTTCATGCTGTTCAACGACGCGCCGCGGCACACCCGCCTGCGCAGGCTGTTCGCTCCGGCCTTCGGCCCCGACGCCGTGCGCCGCTGGGAAGCGTGCATCGAGGCGCTGGTGGAAGAGCTCCTCGACAGCTTGCTGGAGCGCCGCGAGCCCGATCTGCTCAGGGATTTCGCCGAACCGCTGACGATCCGGGTGGCCGCCGAGCTGTTCGGCTTTCCCCGCGAAGATACCGGGCAACTGCTGCCCTGGGGCCGCGATCTGGCCGCCGGGCTCGATCTCGCCGCCAGCCACGGCGATGCCGGGCAGATCAACCGCAGCGCGGCCGCCTTCAGCGACTACCTGCAACGCCAGGCGCGCGGCTGGAGCGATGGCTCTTCGCGGCGGTCGCCCGGCGCCGCGCCGAGCATCCTCGACGGCGCCGCGATGCTGGACGCCGGACTGGGTCTCGAGGACCTGGTGGCGGCCTATGCCATGGTGTTCATGGCCGCGTTCGAAACCACCATCAGCATGGTCGGCAACGCTACGCTGGCGCTGCTCACCCATCCCGACCAGCTCGATCTGCTGCGGCGGTGCCCGGAGCTGGCGGCGAACGCGGTGGAGGAACTGCTGCGCTTCGACGGCGCGGTGCGCGGTGGCGTGCGTTGCACCCTGGAGGAGGTGGAGATCGGCGGCCAACGGATTGCGCCTGGAGAGAAGGTCTGGCTGAGCTTCCTCGCGGCGAACCGCGACCCGGAGATGTTCGCCGCCCCCGACCGCCTGCAATTGCAGCGAGCGAACGCCAAGCAGCACGTGGCGTTCGCCCATGGTCCGCACTACTGCCTGGGCGCGTACCTGGCCCGGCTCGAATTGCAATGCGCATTGCGCGGCCTGGTGCGTCGCCGTTTCGCCCTGGCCTCGGAACCGACGGACCTGCGCTGGCGGCGCAGCTCGGTGTTCCGCACCCTGGAGCGCTTGCCGATCGTCCCGGAAGGCGACGCTCAGAAGACCTGGGAGTAGCGCAGGATCAGCCGGCTGCCCTCGCTGCGGTTGCGTGCGCCGTATTCGTGATAGGCGTTGAGGAACAGCCGCGACTTGCCCCAGCCGAACATCAGCGCTGGGCCGATGGCATCGACCCGCTCGCGGGAGTCCGGGCGGTCGTGGCCGTCGGCCCGCTCGTCGGTGATCTGTCGCAGGCTGTAGCCGGACAACCCGAGCCGCCAATGCGCATCCAGCGCCAGCGATACCGAGTAGTTGGCGTGGAACGCCTGGCCCGGTTGCAGGTAGTCGTCGGCCAACGGCGGCGCCGGGTCGCGATTCTTGCCCGGCAACAGGTACTGCAGGCGAGCGCTGGCTTCCCAGCCTTCGGCGAATTCCCAGGTCAGCGCGTAGTGCGGGTTGAAGCTCCAGTGGTTGCTGCCGGGATTGATCGCCCGATGCCTGTCGTAGCGCCCGGTGGGTAACTGGAAGGCGAGGTTCAGGCGCTGCCAGTAGGGCCGGCCGAACAGCTCGGTCTGCGGCCATTGCAGGATGAACGGACTGACGATCAGGTTGCCGAGGCCGTTGGCGCTGCCGGCGTGGGGTTCGAAGTCGGGATCGGCGAGCAGCACCGGGACGAGGATTTCCGCGCCGTAGTAGGCGCCGAATAGCTGGTGCTGGCTGATGTGGGCGAAGTGGCTGGTGGCGAGCAGGGTGCGCAGGCGGTTGCCGAGCGGGCGCCGGTGACCGTTGGCGTCCATGAAGTCGTCGGCCTCGTAGATATTCACGAACTGCTGGAACAGCGTGCCGGGCAGGGCCTTGCCGTCGAGGAAGGAGGTCTGGCCGAGGTTCATCCCCGGCAGCGCGGCGATAGCCTGGAACGAGGGCAGCAGCAGGGGCAGGGCCAGCAGGCTGGCCCGGATGCGGGTGGTCATGGGCGTGTCCTTCTTGTTGTTGTTTTCCACGGGGCAGCGCGTCAGTCCGGCAGGTAGTCGGGCTGGCGCTCGGGGCTGGCGCGCTGGAAGGCTTCGAGCGCCAGGCAGCGCCCCTCCAGTTCCAGCAACGCCGGGTAGGGCGCCAGGTCACAGCCCATGCGCCGGGCGTTGGCCAGTTGCGGCACCAGGCAGCACTCGACGATGCCCGCTGCGGCGCCGGCGAAGAAGGCGCCGCGACGGTGACGGGTCAGCAGGGTCTCCGCCGCCGCCAGGCCCTCGGCGACCCAGTGCGCGTACCAGCGCTGGCGGTCCTCGGCGTCTATGCCGAGGATCTGGGTCAGGTACTTGAGCACCCGCACGTTGTTCAGCGGGTGGATGTCGCAGGCCACCAGCAGGGCCAGTTCCAGCGCCTGGGCGCGATGCAGCGGGTCGAGAGGGATCAGGCGCGGTTCGGGCTGCACGGCGTCGAGGTAGTCGATGATCGCCAGCGACTGGCTGAACCGACGGCCGTCGGCGTCGACCAGGGTCGGCAGCGCGCCCATAGGGTTGCGCTGGCGGTCGGCCGGACGCAGTTGCTCGCCCTGCCGCAGGTTGACCGGCACTACCTGGTAATCCAGGCCTTTCAGGGCCAATGCGATGCGTACCCGATAGGACGTGGAGCTGTTGAAGAAGCTGTAGAGCTGCATGGGAAGTCCTGTTCAGAGAGTGGCGGAAGAAGGCCTGGCCCGGCGCCGGCCCAGGCGATGCACGGCCACGGCGGCGAGCAGCGCCGGGATCACCAGCAAGGCGAGGATGCCGCTGAAGCCCAGGCCCAGGCCGAGCAGGGCGCCGCCGCTGAGGGAGCCGACGATCGAGCCGATGCGGCCCAGGCCGAGGGCCCAACTGACCCCGGTGGCGCGGCTGCGGGTGGGATAGAAATCGGCGGCCAGGGCGTTGGCGCCGACCTGCGAGCCGCTGATGCAGAAACCGACGCCGGCGACGCACAGCGCCAGCAGGGCGAAGCTGTGGTAGAGGCTGGCGATGCCGAGGATGAACAGGGCGCCGCCGACGTAGGCCAGGCTCAGCACCCGATGCGCGTCGAAGCGATCCATGGCGCTGCCCAGGAGGAGTGCGCCGAGGGTGCCGCCGAACTGGAACATGGCGCTGATCGTCGCCGCCTCGCCGAGACTGAAGCCGGTGCCGCCGATCAGCGTCGGCAGCCAGTTGGTCAGCAGGTAGATGATCAGCAGGCCCATGAAAAAGGTGGCCCAGAGCAGCAGGGTGCCGCCGCGCAGCTCGGCGCCGAGGATCTGCCGCAGGGGCGAGGTGCCGTCGGACTCCTCGGCGGGCAGTTCGAGGCGTCCGGCCCAGCCGTCGGGCAGGCGCCCCAGGCGTTCGAGGATGCGCCGCAGGTGCGCCGCGTCCGGTGCGCGGCGGGCTAGGAAGCGCACCGACTCCGGCAGGCATGCCCAGAGCAGCGGCAGGCTCGCCAGGGGTAGGCCGCCGCCGAGCAGTAGCACGCTTTCCCAGCCCAGCGCCGGGACCAGCCGCGCGGCGAGCAGGCCGCCCAGCGCCGAGCCGAGGGTGAAGCCGCAGAACATCGCGGTGACCATCAGCGCACGGTGCCGGCGCGGGCAGTATTCGGAGGTCAGGGTGATCGCGTTGGGCATCGCCCCGCCCAGGCCGAGGCCGGTGAGAAAGCGCAGCAGGGCCAGGGTTTCCACCGAGCCGGCGTAGGCCGAGGCGAGGCTCCAGCCGCCGAAGAACAGCACCGAGAGCAGGAGCACGCTCTTGCGTCCGAAACGGTCGGCCAGCGGGCCGGCGGCGAAGGCGCCGAGAGCCAGGCCGGCCAGCGCGGCGCCGAGGATCGGGCTGAGTTGCGCCGGGCTCAGTTGCCAGTCGTGGGCCAGGGCCGGGGCGATGAAGCCGATGGCGGCGGTGTCGAATCCGTCCATGGCGACGATCAGGAAGCACAGCGACAGGACTCGCAACTGGAAGGCGGAAACCGCCTGCGCATCGATGAAAGCCTGGACGTCGATCTTGTTGTTCTTGTCGGGCGTAGGCATGAGCGTTCCTCGGCCGTCGCCGTGGCGACGGCCCGGATGAAGGGCAGGGTGGGCCCGCGCGGTGCGCGGGCGGTGGGTCAGACCACGCGGACGCTGAGTTCGCCGAGGCCGTCGATGGCGCCGAGCATCCGCTCGCCGCGCTCGACCGCGCCGACGCCTTCCGGGGTGCCGGTGAAGACCAGGTCGCCGGGGCGCAGCTCGAAGAAGCGCGACAGGTAGCTGACGGTTTCCGCCACCGACCAGATCAACTGGTCGATGTCGCTGCGCTGGCGATCCTCGCCGTCGACCTGGAGGCTGATGGCGGCGTGGCGCGGATGGCCGACCTGGCTGGCAGGGTAGAGCGGGCCGATCGGCGCCGAGCGGTCGAAGGCCTTGCCGATCTCCCAGGGCCGGCCCATCTCGCGCATGCGCATCTGCAGGTCGCGGCGGGTCATGTCCAGGCCCACCGCGTAGCCCCAGACGTGTTCCTCGGCCTGCTCCAGGGGGATGTCGCAGCCGCCCTTGCCGATCGCCGCCACCAGTTCGATCTCGTAGTGGTAGTTGCCGGTCTGGCTCGGGTAGGCCAGCTCCAGGGTGCTGCCGGCGGCGACCGGGACCACCGCGTCGGCCGGCTTGCAGAAGAAGAACGGCGGCTCGCGCTCGGGATCGAAGCCCATTTCCCGGGCGTGGGCGGCGTAGTTGCGGCCGACGCAGTAGACCCGCCGCACCGGGAAGGTCTGGTCGCTGCCATGGATGGTGAGGCTGACGGGCGCTTCGGGCGCGAAGAGATGGCTCATGGGACGGGTCCTTCAGTGGGCGAGGGTTTCGCGGGATTCGCGGAGGATGCCGAGCGCCTGCTGCACAGGGCGGTCGGAGAAACTGAACAGCACGCAGTCGGTGGTGCCGGCTTCCAGGCGCAGCTCGGCCCAGGAGGGCACGACGAACAGATCCTTGGCCTCGAAGGCGAAGCGCCGGCCGCCGATCTGCGCCACGCCGCTGCCTTCCACCACCGAATAGACGCTGGCGTCGGTGCTGCGCGCGGGCTGGCCGAGGAAGCCGGCCGGCAGCAGTTGCAGGCAGGTGGCGATGGTCGGCATGGCCCAGCCGCCGGTGGCCGGGTTGACGTAGCGCAGCTTGTGGCCTTCCCAGGGATCGGGTCGTTCGAGGCGCGCCAGGCGCTCGAGGGCCTCGCGGCTGCGCGCGTAGGGGTAGCTGAACAACGGCGAGGCCGGTGTCGACGGCTGATGGCGCAGCGGCAGCATGTTGCTGCCGTAGCGGGCGAGGCTGTCGCCTTCGCCTCGTCGCAACGGCTGTACCGGTTCGTCATGGTTCTCGGCGAAGGTGGCGCCGAAGAAACGCAGCATCGGGATGTCCAGGCCGTCCAGCCAGACCACCGGCTCGCCACCTTCCGCGACGGCGCGGTTGCCGTGGTCGTGCCAGGTCCAGGATGGGGTGATGATGAAGTCGCCCGGCTCCATGCGGGTGCGTTCGCCGTCCACCGAGGTGTAGGCGCCGTAGCCCTCGACGACGAAGCGCAGGGCCGACTGGGTGTGCCGGTGGCTGGGGGCGATCTCGCCCGGCAGGATCAGTTGCAGGCCGGCGTAGAGGCTCGGGGTGATCGCCGACTGGCCGGGAAGGTCCGGGTTCTCCAGCACCAGCACGCGGCGCACCGCTTCCTCGGCGCTGATCAGGTCGCCTGCCTCGAGCAGGAACGGGCGCAGTTCGCGATAGCGCCACAGCGCCGCCCGGCAGCCGCCGGCGGGTCGCGCCGGGACCAGGCTGTGCAGGGCTTCCCAGAGCGGGGTGAGGTGCTGCTGGCGGATGCGTCGATAGAAGTCGGCGCGCTTCTCGGTGGAATTGTCGTTATGCATACCGATGAATCTCCGGCGGGAGGAGGCGGGGCCGCCTCGGTCTGGTAGCCATTATTCGAGGTGAAGGCATAACCGAATAATGATATTTAGACATCGACCTATACGTATTCGAGGATGGCTTGCGATGGACTGGACCCGCCGCCTGCGCCTGCAACACCTGCAATTGCTGGTCAGCCTGATGGAGACCGGCAACCTCAGCGGCACCGCCCGGGCCGCACACACCACCCAACCGGGCCTGTCGAAGTGGCTCAAGGAACTGGAGGAGGACGTCGGCGCGCCGCTGTTCGAGCGTCACGCCCGTGGCCTGCGCCCGACGCCCTATGGCATGACCCTGTTCAACCACGCCCAGCGCGTGCTCACCGAGATGGAGCGGGCGCGGCAGAACCTCGAGGCGATGCGCAGCGGCAGCGGCAGCCGGGTGCTCCTCGGCACGTCGCCGGCCTCCGCGCCGAGCCTGGTACCGCGCGCATTGCGGGCGTTCCTCGGACGCTACCCCGGGGCCCAGGTGGAACTGCTCGAAGGCACCATGAACGGCCTTCTCGAACGGCTGGAGAAACGCCAGCTCGATGTGGTGGTGGGGCGCCTGGACAACTATGCGCCGCGCGCCAGCCTGCGCTGCGAGGTGCTCTACAGCGAGGCGATCGTGGTGATGGCGCGGCCCGGTCACCCGCTGGCCCAGGCCGCCGCGCTGGACTGGGAAGACGTGCGGCGCTACGACTGGATCGTCTGGCCGCCCGGCTCGCCGATCCGCAGCAAGCTCGACATGGCCCTGACCCAGGGCGGCCGGCAGCCGCCGGCCTACCGCCTGGAGTCATCGTCGATGCTGGCCAACATCGAATTGTTGCGCGGCAGCGACATGCTATCCATCGGCTCGGCGCGGGTGGTCGAGCACCTTGCCGGGCTCGGCCTGGTGGCCAGGCTGGCGCTGGAGATTCCCGGCGAGGGCGCGGTGGGCATGTGCTGGCGCGACGAACCGCACCGCGACCGCGCCAGCGAAGACCTGCTGGCCTGCCTGCGCGAAGGCGCGGCGGCCGAGTAGGGCGCCGGCCGGCGGGTGCTATTGCAAAAAGGCCGCGGCTTCTCGACAATGCGATTCATTATCATTCATGTGCCGGCCCGGCTTTCCCCATGTCCGCCCCGATCCTTCTCAGCGCCCACCATCGCGCCATGCATGCGCTGTACAGCGAGCACCATGGCTGGTTGCAGAACTGGCTGCGCGGCAAGCTGGGCTGCGCGGCGGACGCGGCGGACCTGGCCCAGGACACCTTCCTGCGCATCCTGCTCAAGCGCGAACTGCGCGAGATCGGCATACCGCGCGCGTTCCTGCGGACCATCGCCCGCGGCCTGGTGATCGACCACTGGCGTCGCGAGGAACTGCAGCGCGCCTACCTCGAAAGCATCGCCCACCTGCCCGAGGCACAGGCGCCGTCGCCCGAGGCGCGGGAACTGGTACTGGAGCTGCTGGAGGAGATCTCGCGGATGCTCGACGGGCTCAAGCCCAAGGTCCGTACCGCCTTCCTCCTGGCCCAGTGCGAAGACCTCAGCCACCGGCAGATCGCCGAACGCATGGGGGTTTCCCAGCGTAGCGTCGAGCGCTACGTGGCCGAGGCGCTGTACCACTGCTACCTGCTGCGCTACGGCGAATGAGCGGAGCCGTGGACGGGACGCGCGGTAGGGTCGACGAAGCGGTGGTCAGGCGGGCCATCCACTGGCTGGTCCGCCTGCGCTCGCAGCCGGGCGACGTTCGCCTGCAGCGCGCCTGCGCGGCCTGGCGCGCGGAGCACGGCGAGCACGAGCGGGCCTGGCAACAGGTCAGCGCGCTCAACGAAGAACTGCACGGACGCTTCAAGGCGCTGCCCGGCGGGGTCGCCTACGGCACCCTGGACAGCAGTGCACAGCGCCTGCAGCGGCGCCAGGCGCTGAAACTGCTATCGCTGCTGGTGGCCGGCGGCGCCGTGGCCTGGGTCGGGCGCGACAGCCTGCCCTGGCAACGCCTGAGCGCCGACTTCAGCACCGCCACCGGCGAGCGGCGCAGTATCGAGCTGGTCGACGGCACCCGCCTGCAACTGAACACCGACAGCGCGGTCGACGTGCGCTACGACGCCGGCCAGCGCCTGATCCTCCTCGCCCGCGGCGAGATCTTCCTCGCCAGCGGCGCCGATACGCAATCGCCCACGCACAGGCCGCTGCGGGTACGCACCGCGCAGGGACTGTTCGAGGCCCTCGGCACCCGTTTCAACGTACGCCTGCAAGATACCGCCACCTGTCTCAGCGTCAGCGAGGGTTCGGTGCGCATCGATGCCTTCGGCGCGCGTCCGCTGCAGGCACCGGTGGCCGAGGCGGGGCAGAGCTATCGGATCGCCGCCGACGGCGTGCGGCGCCTCGAACGGCCGCAGATGGACGCCGTGGCCTGGGCCGATGGCCTGATCGTCACCCGCGACATGCGCCTGGCCGACTTCCTCGCCGAGGTCGCCCGCTACCGCAACGGCTACCTCGGTTGCGCCGCGGAGGTCGCCGACCTGCGCCTGTCCGGGGTCTACCGCCTGGACGACACCGACAAGTTGCTGCAGGTGCTCGCGCGGACCCTGCCGGTGCGCCTGCAGCGGCATACCCGCTGGTGGGTGAGGGTGGTCGCCGCCTGAGTCGCGTCGGCGGCCGCGTGGACGCTTGCTTCCGCCCGGAGCGAAACGCACTGAAAATTATTTTCATTATTTTTGTCGGCTTTCCGCGACTGGTCCGGCTTTACCGATTGAACACCCTTCAACGACTCCAACGGATCCCGTTCATGACCGCCACCGCCGTCGTCTTCCGCAATGCCCCGTCGTCCCTCGATTTCCCCCGCGCCTCGCGCCTGAGCCGTTCGGTGCGCGCGGCCCTGCTGTCGCTGGCCATGGCGGCCGGCGCGGCGCCGCTCTGCGCCTCGGCCGCCGAAGCGGCGGCGGAACAGGCGCGGCCCTATGCGATCCCCGCCGGACAGTTGGGCGACGTGCTCAACCGCTTCGCCCGCGAAGCCGGCATCACCCTCTCGGCCACTCCGGCGCAGACCGGTGGCTACAGCTCCCAGGGGTTGCGCGGCAGTTTCACCGTGCAGCAGGGCCTGGCCCGGCTGCTCGCCGACACCCCGCTGGAAGCGGAAGACCAGGGCGACGGCAGCTTCGTCTTGCGCGAGGCGCCGGCAAAGGACGGCGACGTGCTGAACATGCAGGCAGTGGAAGTCTTCGCCCTCGGCAACAACCTGGGCAGCACCGATGGCTACCTGGCCACCCATAGCCAGATCGCCACCAAGACCAGCAAGCCGCTGCTGGAAACCAGCCAGACCGTCTCGGTGATCACCCGCGAGCAGATCGACGACACCGCCTCCAAGACCGTGCAGCAGGCGATGCGCTATACCCCCGGCATTTTCACCGGCCAGGTCGGCGCCTCCAACCGCTACGACTACGTGGTGATGCGTGGCTTCGCCGACAACAGCGTGGACAACATCTACCTCGACGGCCTCAAGGCCATGGGCGACAGCGGCACCTTCAGCTCGATGCAGGTCGACCCGTACTTCCTCGAACGCATCGATGTGCTCAAGGGGCCGTCCTCGGTGCTCTACGGCCGTAGCCTGCCGGGCGGCCTGGTGGCGCTGACCAGCAAGAAGCCGTTGTACGAGGACTACCGCCAGATCACCGGCAGCATCGGCAACATGGGCCAGAAGGAGATGGGCTTCGACTTCAGCGGGCCGCTCGACGGGGAGAAGCGCATCGCCTACCGCCTGGTCGGTCTCGGCAAGGGCTCGGACACCCAGTTCGATCACGTCAAGGAGGAGCGCTACGCCATCGCCCCGACCCTGGCCATCGACTTCAGCGATGACACCACCCTGACCCTGCAAGGCTACCTGCAACACGATCCCAACGGGGGCTACCACGGCGGCGTACCGGCCGACGGCACCCTGTCGCACCACAACGGCCGGCACATCTCCCGCGAATTCTTCGATGGCGAGCCGAGCAAGGACGACTTCGACCGCACCCAGCGGATGTTCGGCTACCAGTTGGAGCACCGCATCGACGACGTCTGGTCGGCGCGGCAGAACTTCCGCTACCTGGACTCCGACGTCGACCTGTCGCAGGTCTACGCCTACGGCTGGAGCGCCAGCGAGCCGAACAAGCTGAACCGCTACTTCAGCGGCGCCCGCGAGCACCTGCAGGCGTATATCGTCGACAACATGCTGCAGGCCGAATTCGCCACCGGCGCGGCGCGCCACACCCTGCTCACCGGCCTCGACTACCAGCGCCGGCGCACCGTGGTCGACTGGCGTTCCGGCTCGGCCTCGGCGCTGGACGCGTTCAACCCGGTCTACGGCGACGACGCCATCAGCTATTTCCCGGACGACAACCACACCCGGCGCCTGGAGCAGACCGGCGTCTACCTCCAGGACCTGATCGACGTCGACCAGTGGCGCTTCTCGCTCGGCCTGCGCCAGGACTGGGTCAGCGTCACCGACAAGAACCGCAGCACCGGCAGCAAGGCCGACGACGACTGGGAGAAATTCACCGGGCGGATCGGCGCGCTGTACCTGTTCGACAACGGCCTGGCGCCCTACGTCAGCTACTCCGAGTCGTTCAACCCGAACGCCTACTCCGACGCCTCCGGCACGCCCCTGGAGCCCACCGAGGGCAAGCAGTGGGAACTCGGCCTGAAGTTCCAGGCGCCGGGCAGCAACAGCTTCTACACCGCCTCGCTGTTCCATATCACCCAGGAAAACGTCGCCTCCAAGGAACCCCAGGACAACTTCTACACCTCGGTCGGCGAAGTGCGCTCCCAGGGGCTCGAACTGGAGGCCCACACCCAGCTCGGCGACAACCTGAAACTGCTCGGCAGCTACACCTACACCGACATCACCTACACCAAGTCGCTGGATGGCAACCAGGGCCATACGCCGAACCAGGCGCCCAAGCACATGGCTTCGCTGTGGGCCGACTATGCCTTCGACGCCGGTCCGCTCAGCGGCCTGAGCATCGGCGGCGGCGCGCGCTACGTCGGCGAGACCTGGGCGGACAAGGAAAACACCTTGCGGGTGCCGGACTACACCCTGGTCGACGCGCGGATCGGCTACGACCTCGGCAAGCTCGGCCTGAAAGGCCTGGACGTCAGCCTCAATGCCAACAACCTGCTGGACAAGGACTACGTGGCGTCCTGCTACAGCCTGGACTTCTGCTACTTCGGCGAGAAGCGCAACGTCACCGCGACGGTGAACTACCAGTTCTGACCGTCCACCCGGGCCCCGGCGCCAGCGCCGCGGTACCGGCCAAGCAGCCCGGCGCGCGACGTACGCGCCGGGCATTCGCCGGCGTCGCCGGCCGTACCCTGGTTACCTGGAGCCCCCATGCGCCCTGTCCTGGTCCTGCTGCACCGCTATGTCGGTCTGGCTACCGCGTTGTTCCTTTTCCTCGCCGGTCTCACCGGCAGCCTGCTGGCCTTCCATCATGAAATCGACGCATGGCTGAACCCCGGCTTCTACGCCGTGGGCGAGGGCGGCGAGCGCCTTTCCCCGGGCAGCCTGGTGCAACGCGTCGAGTCACGCTATCCGCGACAACTGGTGTGGTACATGGAGTATCCCGAGGCGGGCGGGCATCCGGCGTTGCTCGCCACCGTGCCGCGCGATGCCGGCGCCAAGGTCGAGCACGACGTGTTCTACCTCGACCCGGTCAGCGGCGAGGAAGTCGGCAAGCGCCTCTGGGCGGCCTGCTGCTTCCAGCCGGCGAACCTGGTTCCCTGGGTCCTGGAGTTCCACCACAACCTGACCCTGCCGGGGAACTGGGGCCTGTACCTGATGGGCGGGGTGGCGATGTTCTGGTTCCTCGACTGCTTCGTCGGCGCCTGGCTGACCCTGCCGCGCGGCCGGCCGTTCTGGAGCAAGTGGGCGACCGCCTGGAAGATCAAGCGCGGCAACGCCTACCGCTTCAACTTCGACCTGCATCGCGCCGGCGGCCTCTGGCTCTGGCTGCTGCTGGCGCCGGTGGCGCTGAGCAGCGTCGCCCTGAACCTGCCGAGCCAGGTGTTCAAGCCGCTGGTATCGCTGTTCTCGCCGATCGAACCGAGCGTCTACGAGGCGCGCGGGCGGCTGCCCAGGGAGCAACTGGGGGAAACCCGCCTGGACTACGACCGCACCTTCCGGTTGGCCAGCGCCGAAGCGGCGCGGCTGGGCATCGCCGAGCCGATCGGCGAGCTGTACTACAGCTTCGAATACAACTTCTTCGGTGCCGGCTTCGGCGACCACGACGACCCCATGGGCAAGTCCTGGCTGTTCTTCCACGGCAGCGACGGCCGCCTGCTCGGCCAGGAAGTCGCCGGGCAGGGCAGTTGGGGAGAGCGCTTCTACCGCTTGCAGTACCCGATCCACGGCGGGCGCATCGCCGGCCTGCCGGGACGCATCGCCATCGCCGCCCTCGGCCTGGCCATCGCCGGGCTGTCGCTGACCGGTGTCTACATCTGGTGGCGCAAGCGCCGGGCGCGCCACTGGAACGGCCGCTAGCCGGCTGTTAGTCTGGCTGCCTCCCACATCACCAGAGGATGGACGAATGAACGCAAGGATCGCCGCATTGGGATTGCTCCTGCCCCTGGCCGCCGGCAGCGCCGTGGCCGCGGAGGAGGGCAGCTCGGTCAAGGACGCGGCCAAGGCCGCGGTGTCCTCGGCCATCGAGACCGGCAAGAACCTCCTCGGCGGGGTCAGCGAGGGCATCACCAGCGGCCGCCAGTCGGCCCAGGGCGCCGATGGCGCCAAGGTGGTCTCCGACAACGCCGGCTTCGCCGAGATCGGCCAGGTCGAAGTGCTCAAGACCGAGCCGCGCGACCAGCAACTGGCCGTCACCCTCGGCTTCAAGAACGACAGCGACGCCACCGTGCGCCTGATCAACCTGACCCAGACCGGCGCGCTGCTGGTGATCGACAACGACGGCTACTCCAACGCCCTGGTCGCCCTCGCCAACCCCGACGACGTCACCGTGCCGGCCAAGGCCGGCATCCGCCAGACCTTCGTCTTCGAAGGCGGCGCGGAAGGGATCAAGGCGGTGCGCCTGTGGGGCAAGGACCTGCCGGTGAAATGAGAGGCGCGTCGCGCCTCCATCCCTTTCCTGGCCAGCGCTGCCGTAGGGCGAATAACGCCAAAGGCGTTATCCGCCGATACCCCGCTACATTGGCGGATAACCGCGGTGCGGTTATTCGCCCTACTTCGTAGCGGGTGAGAGAATCCGAAGGAATTGAAGGGGCTGATTTCTATGGAAAATAAATCTGCCACTTTTCTCCCTGTCCCCTTCCTCCACCAATCTGTGGAATATCCGCCCCTCGCGCAGTCCGCGAGTTATCTACCCCCTAACCCATAGACCAGATGAACATCCTCCGGCTCCAACCGATACAACTCCTCATCCGGTTCCATGCACAGCCGGCATCCGAGTCTCGTATAAAAATCCACCGTGTTCTGCGACGGCGTAGCCGAAACGTAGAGCGCGCTGGCGCCGAGGTGGCGGGCCTGGGTGGCGGCGAGGTGGAAGAGGTGGGCGCCGAGGCCGCGGCGGCGGTAGGCGTGGCTGAGGTGGAGGAACTTCAGTTGCAGCCGGTCGCGCTCGGGGCCGAGGCGGCGCGGGTCGAGGACTACCGCGCCGATCAGGCGGCCCTGGTCGAACAGGCCGAGGAACCAGCCGCCGCGGTCGAAGCAGTCGAGCAGGATCGGCGTGTAGTGCTCGGCCTCGCCCTCCGGCCAGCCGCGCATGTCGTAGAACTCGGGGCGCAGCACCAGTTGGCCGGCCTCGACGGAATACAGGTGTTCGATCACTTCGCTGCGGTCGATCTCCCAGACCAGGGGGATTTCGTCGCGGCGCAGCAGGCGTTCTTCGGTCATCGTGGTTTCCTTGCGCTGAGGCCGTACATCAGCGGCAGGCGCGGACGATCGGCGGGCGGCAGCATGCGTCCGCCGCCGCCGTCGCGCATGCCGTCGAAGCCGGCCCAGCCGTTGGCGTAGGGGTATTCCTCCAGCCGTTCGAGTTGCAGGCCGGCGCCGAGCAGGGCGCCGATCACATCGGCCAGGCCCCACTGGAACTCGTAGCTGGGATGAGGGTTGCTGAAGTTCTCGACGCCGGCGCGGTAGCCGGAGGGCGCCAGGCTGGCGCCGGACTCGGCGACGTAGTCGCTGACGCCGCTCTCGGCGATCGGCTCGCGGCTGAAGTAGTCGTAGGCCGGTTGCCAGTGTGGGTCGAAGTACAGGGCGAAAGGGTGGAACTCCACCAGGACGAAGCGCCCGCCGGGAACCAGTACCTGGGCGATGCCGTCGGCCCAGCGCTCGAGGTCGGAGAGCCAGACCAGCGTGCCGTAGGAGGCGAAGACCCGCTCGAAGCGTTCGCCACGGGTGGCGGCGACGGGCAGCCAGCGGAGGATGTCGTCGCGCTGGAAATCGGCGGCGATGCCGCTGTCGCGGGACAGCTGGCGGGCGAAGTCGATGGCGCTGTCGGCGATGTCGACCCCGGTGACGCGGGCGCCAAGGCGCGCCAGGCTCAGGCTGTCCTGTCCGGCGTTGCATTGCAGATGCAGCAGGCGCAGGCCGTCGAGATGGCCGAGCAGTTGCAGTTCCTCGGGATAGAGCGTGGAACCGCCGTTGCGGAAGAAGGCGGCCTGGTCGGCCTTGTGGCTGTTGTGCGCCCGGGTGGCGGCGTTCCACGACAGCCGGTTGGCCTCGTGCAGGTCGGATCGCATGGTTCGACTCCTTCCCTGGAGTGCGCCACCGCGCGGATGGCGGGTCCGGGGGATTACATGTCCTTGATGCTGCGCACCTGGTCCTTGTTGACGCGGGTGCGCTTGCCGTCCAGTTGCTCCAGTTCGTAGAAGCCGGAACTACGATCATAGCGCGGGGTATCCACCGCCTGGATCTCGCGGCCATCGTTGAGGGTGACGATGGTCGGGGTGGAGCAGCCGGCCAGGACGGCGAATGCGGACGAGAGCAACAGGGGGGGCAGCAGACGGGAGGTCATCGGAATTTTCCTTCGGACGGTTTTCGAGGCGGCGGATTCTACTCCAGTCGCGGCGCAACCGCTCTAGCCTGGATCACAGCGGCAAATTTCCGCTGCGATCGTACGTCTCTTCCGGTGAGCCGCCCGGATGGCGGCGCCTATTCGAAGGGAGATTCCATGTCTGCCGTTTCCACCTCGCTGTTGCTTTTCCTCAACCTGCTGGCCCCGGCCCAGGCCGCCCAGCCCGTGCCGCTGGCCGATGGCCGCATCGAGATCGCTGCCGGCGAGAGCCGCCAGCGCTACCTCGACCTTGCCCCCGGCGAGTTGCAGTTGCTCGACCTGGAGGTCGACCGCGGCCGCGTCCGCCTGCGCGCCACCACGCCCGACGGCAAGGCGTTGCGCGCGACGGAGCTGGCCGGACGCCAGTCGCTCGGCCTGCAGGCCGGCGAGCGCCAGGGCCTGCGCCTGACCTTCAGCGCCGACGAAGACACCGCGCTGACCCTGACCCCCACCCAGCGCCTCACCCCGCAGACCCCGGCGCTGGCCTCGCCGGCGCCGCAGAGCCCGACCCTGCAACGCCTGCAGGCGGAGCTTGCGGAAAAGCGCCCCGGCGCGCTGAAGGCGTTCTGGAAGCAGGTGGCGAAGCAGGGCACGCCGCTGGTGGAGCCGCTGGATGCCGAACGTGTGCTGGTCACCTTCCTCTGGCGCCAGCAGCGTCCCGGCGACGTGCGCCTGCTGTGGCCGACCCCGGAGGTCAACACCCGCCGCTTCGAGGCCCTGGCCGGCAGCGACGTACGCTACCTGAGCCTGCCGCTGCGCCGCGACGCACGGGTTTCCTACCAGCTCAGCGCCGACCTGCCGGACCTGCAACAGGCCGATCGCGGCACCTTGCGCCTGGCGTTGCAGGCGGCGGCGCGGCCGGACCCGCTGAGTCGCACGCCGTGGCTCAACAGCCGCGCGCTGCCGCGGGCCGAGCAGGCCTCGCTGGTGCAGCTCGGCGGCGCCCCTGCCGAGACCTGGGACCAGCCGCGCAAGGACGTGCCGCGCGGCAAGGTGGAGCGCCTCGGCTATACCAGCCGGGCCCTGGCCAACCAGCGCCAGCTGACGCTCTACACGCCGCCGGGCTACGACCCCGAGGGCCAGCGCTATCCGCTGCTGGTGCTGTTCGACGAGGACCACTACGCGCGCGACGTACCGACCCCGACCATCCTCGACAACCTGATCGCCGCCGGGCGCATCCGCCCGACCCTGGCGGTGATTGTCGGCAATGTCGACGCCAGCAGCCGGGGCCGCGAACTGCCCTGCAACGAGGCCTTCGCCGACATGCTCGCCCATGAGCTGTTGCCCTGGTTGCAGCAGCGCTATGCATTGAGCGAGGAACCTGCCGATCGCGTGCTTTCCGGCTCCAGCTACGGCGGGCTGGCCTCGGGCTGCATCGCCTACCGTTATCCGGAACGCTTCGGCAAGGTGCTGAGCCTGTCCGGCTCGTTCTGGTGGGGGCCGGACGAGCAGCAGCCGCAGTGGCTGGTACGGCAGTTCGCCGCTGGCGAGCGTTTGCCGCTGGCGTTCTTCCTCAGTTCCGGCCTGCTCGAGGAGCCCGAGGCGGATGGCATTCTCGGCAGCAACCGCAGCCTGCGCGCGGCGCTGCAAGGCAAGGGCTACCCGCTGCACTACCGCGAGTTCCCCGGCGGTCACGACTACGCGGCGTGGAGCCTGGAGCTTGCCGAAGGGTTGCAGGCCTTGTTGCCGGCGCATTGAGCCGGCTGGCTGGCGTGGGGCGGATAGCCGCTTGCGGTTAACCGCCGTGCCGCGGCCTGGAGGTGGGGGAAGGCTGTCCGGAGCGTGTCCGCAATGCCCACCGCGTTGCGGAATCGGAAAAAATCGTCCAAGGCCATTTGCCAGCGTCGGCGGATAGGGGACAATCGGCGTTCGCCTCAATCGAACGACAAGGATGTTCTCGATGCGCCGACTCTTGCGCCCGGTATTCTGCGCCGCGCTCTTCTGCCTGTACCCAGCGCTGGTCCAGGCTGCCGCCGAAAGCGAAATCCTCGGCCTGTTCCAGCGCTGGCAGGCTGCCCACGGGCAGCGCAGCGGCAAGGCCCTGGAAGGGGTCTATGCGCCGCGCCTGGACTACTATGGCCGCGCGCAGACGCGCGAGCGCACCCTCTCCGCCAAGCAGGCCTTCTTCGCCCGCCATCCCGACTTCGAGCAGCGCATCGTCGCTGCGCCGCAGATCGTGCCGGGCGACCAGGAAGGCCGCTACGAGGTGCGCTTCGTCAAGCAGGTACGCCTCGACGGACGCCTGCGCAACTATCCGGGGCTGCTCCTGGCCGAGCGCGCCGGGCCGGGCGATACCTGGCGCTTCGTCGGCGAGAGCGACGAGATCACCCGCTATGCCGTCGACCCGCGGTACACCCCGCTGGCGCGCGGCCGCTTCGCCGGTGCCGAAGCGGATTTCGCCTGGGTAGTGGCCCACGCGCCGAACAGCGCCGCCTTGTGCGACGAATACGAGGATTGCCGCTGCGACCTCTGGAGCGCCGACGCGCGCGTCCCGCCCAAGCCGCTGGGCAGTTGCACCGGCGCGGTGCTCAGCGTCCTCGGCGGCCTCGACGACAGCGGCCGCGAGCGTCTGCAACTGCTGCGTACCTGGTGGACCAGCACCTGGACCCGGTCGTCGCTGCTGGAAATCCGCGACGGCCAGTGGGTGCGGGTGCTGCCGGACATCTCCACCACCTGGGACGATGCCGAGGCCGAGCTGGTGCTGTACAAGGCCGACCCGCAGCAGCCGGGCCGAGTGCTGGTGACCGAAACCGCGATGGACGACGACGGCGACTGGAGCCACCGCACCCGCAGCGAGGCGCTGCGGCCCATACCCTGACGCCGGCCCCTTGGGCTGGGCGGCGCCAGGCCGTACAATCGACGGCTTTATGGCGAGCGTCGCCGCAGTCCAGGTTCCCGCATGCGCATCCACGTCTCCTTCATCGACCGTGTCGGCATCACCCAGGAGGTGCTGGCGCTGCTGGGTGGGCGCAACCTGAACCTGGATGCGGTGGAAATGGTGCCGCCGAACGTCTACATCGATGCACCGACCCTCAGTCCCGAAGTGCTGGAGGAACTGCGCGCAGCGCTGCTGGGCATCCGTGGCGTGCAGGCGATGACCGTGGTCGACATCCTTCCCGGCCAGCGCCGCCGCCTGCAGCTCGATGCGTTGCTGGCGGCGATGGCCGATCCGGTGCTGGCGGTGGACGGCAAGGGCCTGGTGCTGCTGGCCAACCCGGCCTTCAGCGAGCGCTGCGGACGCGACCCGGCCGGCGAGCGGCTGGCCAGCCTGTTCGACGATGAAACCCTGGAGGATGCGCTGGTCGAGCAGGGCTTCCGCCTGCCGCTGCGCGAAGTGACCTTCATGGGCCAGTCCCTGCTGCTCGATGCCACGCCGATCACCGAAGGGCCGGGCGAGGGCGAGCGGCACCTGGCCGGCGGCCTGTTGACCCTCTACGAACCGAACCGCATCGGCGAGCGCCTGGCGGCCTTGCACCATGACCATGCCGAGGGTTTCGAGATGCTCCTCGGCGATTCCCAGCCGATCCGCACCCTGAAGACCCGCGCGCAGCGCGTGGCGGCGCTCGACGCGCCGTTGCTGATCCACGGCGAGACCGGTACCGGCAAGGAACTGGTGGCGCGCGGCTGTCACGCCCTGAGTGCGCGGCACAACTCGCCGTTCCTGGCGCTGAACTGCGCGGCGTTGCCGGAGAACCTGGCCGAAAGCGAGCTGTTCGGCTACGCCCCCGGCGCCTTCACCGGCGCCCAGCGCGGCGGCAAGCCGGGCCTGCTGGAGCTGGCCCACCAGGGCACGGTGTTCCTCGACGAGATCGGCGAGATGTCCCCCTATCTGCAAGCCAAGCTGCTGCGCTTCCTCAGCGACGGCAGCTTCCGCCGGGTCGGCGGCGACCGCGAGGTGAGGGTCGACGTGCGGATCCTCAGCGCCACCCACCGCAACCTGGAGAAGATGGTCGCCGAGGGCAGCTTCCGCGAGGACCTGTTCTACCGCCTCAACGTGCTCAGCCTGGAAGTCCCGCCGCTGCGCGAGCGCGGCCACGACATCCTGCTGCTGGCGCGGCACTTCATGCAGCAGGCCTGCGCGCAGATCCAGCGCCCGGTGTGCCGGCTGGCACCG
The DNA here is from genome assembly GCF_001813025.1 of Pseudomonas sp. HMSC066A08. Lineage (NCBI taxonomy): Bacteria > Pseudomonadati > Pseudomonadota > Gammaproteobacteria > Pseudomonadales > Pseudomonadaceae > Pseudomonas > Pseudomonas sp. HMSC066A08. Next base: position 7,093 of record NZ_KV811323.1, on the reverse strand, counting down.
GGCACCTACCCGGCGCTGCTGAGCAACCGCTGGCCGGGCAACGTGCGCCAGTTGCAGAACGTGATCTTCCGCGCCGCTGCGATCTGCGAGAGCAGCCTGGTGGATATCGGCGACCTGGAAATCGCCGGCACCGCCGTGGCGCGGCAGAACGACGGCGAGGTGGGCAGCCTGGAGGAGGCGGTGGAGGGCTTCGAGAAAGCCCTGCTGGAGAAGCTCTACGTCAGCTATCCATCGACCCGCCAGTTGGCGGCGCGCCTGCAGACCTCGCACACCGCCATCGCCCACCGCCTGCGCAAGTACGGCATCGGTCCGCGCGCCTGAAGCGGGCTCAGCCCTCGCTGGAATACACCGGCTTGCCGGCGAACCAGGTCTTCAGCACCTTGGTTTCGCCCAGTTGCGTCTCCGGCACCTCGAACACGTCGCGGTCGAGGACGATGAAGTCCGCCTGCTTGCCCGGCTCCAGGCTGCCGATCCGGCGCTCCAGGCCGATGGTCCGCGCAGCGTTGCGGGTGTAGGCGTAGAACATGGTCTGGCGGTCCAGGCGTTCGCCGGCGTTGAGCACGCCCTGCGGGCCCTTGCGGGTCACCGCCTGCTGGATGGCCTTCCACGGCGACAGGCTGGACACCGGCCAGTCGCTGGCCCCGGCGATGGTCGCGCCCTTGCTTAGCAGGGAGTGCGCCGGGTACTGGTAGCGGTAGGCGAAGGCGCTGATGTAGGGCTTCATCAGGTCCACCGTGGTTTCATCGGCGGCGGCCCAGTACAGCTGCATCGAGGCGATCACGCCGAGCGGCCTGAAGCGCTCGAATTCCTTGGGATTGACCAGTTGCAGGTGGGTGATCGAATGGGCGATGCCGCTGTCGCGGTCGCGCCGCGCCTGCTGCATGCCGTTCAGCGCCTCGCGCACCGCGCGGTCGCCGATGGCGTGAACGTGGACCAGCCAGCCGCGGGCGTCGGCGGCACTGACCAGTTCGCCGAAGTGCGCCGGGTCGATCAGCAGTTCGCCCGTCTTCCTGCTGTTGCGGTAGGGCTCGAGGAGCGCGGCGGTCTGCGCCGGGTATTCCGGTACCCCATCGGCGAACACCTTGATTCCCGGCAGGGTCAGGTTGGGGCTGCCGAGGAAGCGCTGGCGCACCTTGTCCAGCACCTCGAGGTCGGCCGGCCGGCTGCGTGGATTGGCGACCAGGAGGGCGGCGACGTGGGCGCTGAGTTCGCCGCCCTTGGCCAGCCGCTGGTAGACCGGTAGCACGCCGACGGTGTTCTCGTCGGGCCTGAGGCTGAACAGGGCGTCGCCCGGCGAGCCATTGGCGGCCGGGTCCATCCATGCGGTCAGGCCCAGCGAGTTGCTGTAGCGCACCGCGCTGCGTCCGGCCTCCAGCATCTGTTCCGCGCTCGGCGCCGGCAGCACCGCGAGCACCGCGTCGAGACCGGCATCGGCGAGGAAGCCGTTGGGGGTGTCGTCGGCGTCGTGGCCGATGGTGTTGCGCTGTTCCTCGGGCAGGGCGCGGACCCGCGCGGTGTCGATGCCGGCGCGTTTCAGCATGGCGGCGTTGGCCCAGCCGGTGTGGTGGTCGCTGCCGATGAAGGCCAGCGGCTGGTCGGCCCATTCGCCGTGGTCGAAGCGCGCGCGGAAGTCCTTGACCTGGCTCCAGTAGGCGGTATGCATGCCGCTGACATTGAGCATGTCGCCATGTCGCGCCTTGCCGTTGTCGCGCCAGGCGCGCAGGCGCCGTTCCAGTTCGTCGAGGCTGACCTGTTCGTTGCCCATGTCCGCGCCGGCCAGCTCCAGGCCGCCGAACACCGCGTGCGAATGGGTGTCGATCAGGCCGGGCATCAGGCGCTTGCCGCCGAGATCGAGGACCTGGCTGTCGCCATCGGCCAGGGCGCGCAGCCTGGCCTCGTCGCCGACCGCGAGGATCCGCCCGTCCTCCACCGCCAGGGCCTCGGCGAAGGGTTGCTGCGGATTGGCGGTGAAGATCCTGGCGTTGACCACCAGCAGGTCGGCGGCGGCGAGGGCGTGCAGGGGGATGGCCAGGCAGGCGCCGGCGAGGAGGGTGGGAATCCGTTGCTTCATGGTGGTTTCCTTTGCTTCTTGGTCTTGTGTAGCGTGGCCCGGGCAAGGCGAGACTAGCCAAAGCGCCGGCCCGGCAGAACCGGGCGCGGCGCACAACACTTGTGCCGGAACGGAAGGAGTCGATGGACAAATTGAATGCCCTGGCGATGTTCGTCGCCACTGCCGAAACCGGTAGCTTCAGCCGTGGCGCCGAGCGCCTGGGCAAGACGCCCTCGGCGCTGACCAAGGCCGTCGCCCACCTGGAAGCGGAACTCGGTGCCCGCCTGTTCGAGCGCACCACCCGTAGCCTGGCGCTGACCGAGGCCGGGCAGATCTACCTGGAGGCGGCTCGTCAGTCCCTGGAAACGCTGCGCACGGCGGGGCAGGAGATCGAACTGCTGGAGTCGGAGTTGCGCGGCGAACTGCGCCTCGCCGCGCCGCCGTCGTTCGCCGCGGCATTCCTCCAGCAGGCCTGCGCCAGCTTCCTCGAGGCGCATCCGCGGATCAGCCTGCGGGTGGACCTCGACGAAACCTTCCTCGATCTCAGCGAAGGCGGCTACGACCTAGGCCTGCGCGACGGCCCCATCGACCTGCCGGGGCTGGTGGCGCGGCCGCTGGCGCCGAACCAGATCGTGCTTTGCGCCAGCCCCGCCTACCTGGCGCGGCAACCCGCGCCGCAAGGCCCGGAGGACTTCGAGCGGCACGCCTGGCTGGTCTTCCAGCACCCTTCGCTGAACCAGAATTTCTGGTGGATGGAACGCGACGGTGCCCGCCAGCGTATCGACCAGCCGCGCCCGCGACTGGCCAGCGACAACTACGACTTCCTGCTCGCCCACCTGCTGGCCGGGCTGGGCCTGCAGTTCTGCCCGCAGTGGAGCGTCGCGCCGCTGCTCGCCGAAGGGCGGCTGGTGCGCCTGCTCGGCGACTACCACTTCGACCCGGGGCCGTTCGGGCCCTCCATCCATGTCCTCTATCCGGGGCACCGGCGCAACACGCGGAAGGTCCGTGCGTTCCTCGAGCACCTGCGCGCCAGCTTGCAGCGACAGGGGCTGTGCCATCGGCTGTAACGCTTCGTTTACGAGCGGAACGAATTCGTTCCGGTTGCCGGAAAAACCTTTGCTGTCAGGCGTTTGCGCCCTGGTTCGGGAAATGTCCGGCGGGTCTGTAACGAAAGCGTTCCATGGCCGCCCTGTCCGGGTTTGGCCCGCGCCCGGCCACGCCCCGTGGCGACAGGGCCGGGGCCGCTTGGCACCCTGCTTGCTACGGGCAGCCGCAGAACAAAGTCCCGTCCCGACCGGGCGACCCGCTGACAATGAGGATCCAGCATGAGCAAGTTGCGCTTTACCACCGACCACGAATGGCTGCGCCAGGACGACGACGGGCTGCTGACCGTCGGCATCACCGCCTACGCCCAGGACGCCCTCGGTGACGTGGTATTCGTGCAGTTGCCGGAACTCGGCGAACACGCCGCCGGCAGTGAAGTGGCGGTGCTGGAGTCGGTCAAGGCCGCCAGCAACATCCTGATGCCGCTGGACGGCGAGGTGGTGGCGATCAACGACGCGCTGCCGGACGCCCCGGAGCTGGTCAACCAGGACCCGCTCGGCGAGGCCTGGTTCTTCCGCTTCCGTCCGGCCGACGCAGGCGCCTGGGAAAAGCTGCTCGACCAGGCCGCCTACGACCGCCTGCTGAACGCCAACGCCGACGCCTGAGGATCCCGTCATGACCGATAACCTGAACCTCGGCGCCATCGACCTGGGCACCGACGACGAATTCATCGCCCGCCATATCGGCCCGCGCGCCGCCGACACCCAGGCCATGCTCCAGCGCCTGGGCTACGACTCGCTGGACGCGCTGATCGGCAACGTGATCCCCGACAGCATCAAGGGCAGCAGCGTGCTCGACCTGCCGGCCGGCATGGGCGAGGCCGAGGCGCTGGCCAGCCTGAAGGCGATCGCCGCGCGCAATCGCGCGTTGCGTTCCTTCATCGGCCAGGGCTACTACAACTGCCACACCCCGGCACCGATCCTGCGCAACCTCCTGGAGAACCCGGCCTGGTACACCGCCTATACGCCGTACCAGCCGGAAATCTCCCAGGGCCGCCTGGAGGCGCTGCTGAACTTCCAGACCCTGGTCAGCGACCTCTCCGGCCTGCCGATCGCCAACGCCTCGATGCTCGACGAGGCGACCGCCGCCGCCGAGGCCATGACCTTCTGCAAGCGCCTGTCGAAGAACCGCACCAGCCAGGCATTCTTCGCCTCCCGCCATTGCCACCCGCAGACCCTCGACGTGCTGCGCACCCGTGCCGAGCCGCTGGGCATCGAGGTGGTGGTCGGCGACGAGAGCGCCATCGAAGACTTCTCCGCCTACTTCGGCGCGTTGCTGCAATACCCCACCTGCGACGGCGAGATCGTCGACTACCGCGAGCTGGTCAGCCGCTTCCATGCGGTCGATGCGCTGGTCGCGGTGGCCGCCGACCTGCTGGCGCTGACCCTGCTGACCCCGCCGGGCGAGTTCGGCGCCGACGTGGCCATCGGCAGCGCCCAGCGCTTCGGCGTGCCGCTCGGCTTCGGCGGCCCGCACGCGGCCTATTTCGCCACCCGCGACGCCTTCAAGCGGGACATGCCGGGACGCCTGGTCGGCGTCTCCATCGACCGCCACGGCAAGCCGGCCTACCGCCTGGCCATGCAGACCCGCGAGCAGCACATCCGCCGCGAGAAGGCCACCAGCAACATCTGCACCGCCCAGGTGCTGCTGGCCAACA
>NZ_KV811323.1:0-2182 GCF_001813025.1 Pseudomonas sp. HMSC066A08 | reverse complement strand
ACATCTGCACCGCCCAGGTGCTGCTGGCCAACATCGCCAGCATGTTCGCCGTCTACCACGGCCCGCAGGGCCTGCTGCGCATCGCCCGGCGCACCCACCGGCTGACCGCGATCCTCGCCGCCGGCCTGGAGCGCCTGGGCGTGGCCGTCGAGCAGAAGCATTTCTTCGACACCCTGAGCCTGGCCACCGGCGCGCGTACCGCGGCGATCCATGCCAAGGCCCGCGCCGCCGGGATCAACCTGCGCGAGATCGATGCCGGCCGTCTCGGCCTGTCGCTCGACGAGACCGTCCGCCAGGCCGATGTGGAGACCCTCTGGGGCCTGCTGGCCGAAGAGGGCCAGGCGCTCCCGGACTTCGCCGCCCTTGCCGCCAGCAGCGGGGACCGCCTGCCGGTCGCGCTGCTGCGCCAGTCGGCGATCCTCAGCCACCCGGTCTTCAACCGCCATCACTCGGAAACCGAGCTGATGCGCTACCTGCGCAAGCTGGCGGACAAGGACCTGGCGCTGGACCGCACGATGATCCCGCTGGGCTCCTGCACCATGAAGCTGAACGCCGCCAGCGAGATGATCCCGGTGACCTGGGCCGAATTCGGCAACCTGCACCCGTTCGCCCCGGCCGAGCAGAGCGAAGGCTACCGCCAGCTCACCGACGAACTGGAGGCGATGCTCTGTTCCGCCACCGGCTACGACGCCGTGTCGTTGCAGCCCAACGCCGGCTCCCAGGGCGAGTACGCCGGCCTGCTGGCGATCCGTGCCTACCACCAGAGCCGCGGCGACAGCCAGCGCGACATCTGTCTGATCCCGTCCTCCGCCCACGGTACCAACCCGGCTACCGCCAGCATGGTCGGCATGCGCGTGGTGGTGGTGGCCTGCGACGCGCGCGGCAACGTCGACGTCGAGGACCTGCGCAACAAGGCCAGCGAGCACAAGGAACGCCTGGCCGCACTGATGATCACCTATCCGTCCACCCACGGCGTGTTCGAGGAAGCGATCCGCGAGATCTGCGCCATCGTCCACGACTGCGGTGGCCAGGTGTACATCGACGGCGCCAACATGAACGCCATGGTCGGCCTGTGCGCCCCGGGCAAGTTCGGTGGCGACGTTTCCCACCTGAACCTGCACAAGACCTTCTGCATCCCCCACGGCGGCGGCCCGGGCGTCGGCCCGATCGGCGTGCGCGCGCACCTGGCGCCGTTCCTCCCCGGCCACGCTCGCGGCGAGCGCAAGGAAGGCGCGGTGAGCGCGGCGCCGTACGGTAGCGCGAGCATCCTGCCGATCACCTGGATGTACATCCGCATGATGGGCGGCGAAGGTCTCAAGCGTGCCTCGGAAATGGCCATCCTCAACGCCAACTACATCGCCCACCGCCTGGAGGAGCACTACCCGGTGCTCTACGCTGGCGGCAACGGCCTGGTCGCCCACGAGTGCATCCTCGACCTGCGTCCGCTCAAGGACAGCAGCGGGATCAGCGTCGACGACGTGGCCAAGCGCCTGATGGACTTCGGCTTCCATGCGCCGACCATGTCCTTCCCGGTGGCCGGCACGCTGATGATCGAGCCCACCGAGAGCGAGTCGAAGGCCGAGCTGGACCGTTTCTGCGACGCGATGATCCGCATCCGCGAGGAAATCCGCGCGGTGGAACGCGGCGAGCTGGACAAGGAAGACAACCCGCTGAAGAACGCGCCGCACACCGCCGCCGAGCTGCTGGGCGAATGGAACCACGCCTACAGCCGCGAGCAGGCCGCCTATCCGCTGGCCAGCCTGGTGGAGGCCAAGTACTGGCCGCCGGTGGGCCGTGTCGACAACGTCTACGGCGACCGCAACCTGACCTGCTCCTGCCCGCCCATCGAGGCGTACAGCGAGGAGTGACGGACGAGGAGGGCGCCGCCAGCGGCGGCGTCCTTCCGTTTCCGGCGATACCCCTTTCCCGGCGCCGCGCTTGCGTAGCGGCGCCGCGGCCACGCTCGCGCCAGCGGGCGTCCTGACACCGACACGACAAGAGGCCAGCGCCATGTTCAGCAAGCACGACCAGCTCCAGGGCTACGACGACGAACTGCTCGCCGCGATGGATGCCGAAGACCGGCGGCAGGAAGACCACATCGAACTGATCGCCTCGGAGAACTACGCCAGCAGGCGGGTCATGCAGGCGCAGGGCAGCGGCCTGACCAACAAGTATGCCGAGG
>NZ_KV811322.1:0-1468 GCF_001813025.1 Pseudomonas sp. HMSC066A08 | reverse complement strand
CGCTACGGCAACTACATCGGCGGCGAGTTCGTGCCTCCGGTCAAGGGCCAGTACTTCACCAACACCTCGCCGGTGAACGGCCAGCCGATCGCCGAGTTCCCCCGTTCCACCGCCGAGGACATCGACAAGGCCCTCGATGCCGCCCACGCCGCCGCCGACGCCTGGGGCCGCACCTCGGTGCAGGAGCGTTCGAACATCCTGCTGAAGATCGCCGACCGCATCGAGCAGAACCTGGAGCTGCTCGCCGTCACCGAGACCTGGGACAACGGTAAGGCCGTACGCGAGACCCTCAACGCCGACATTCCCCTGGCCGCCGACCACTTCCGCTACTTCGCCGGCTGCATCCGCGCCCAGGAAGGCTCCGCCGCCGAGATCAACGACAGCACCGTGGCCTACCACATCCATGAGCCGCTGGGCGTGGTCGGGCAGATCATCCCGTGGAACTTCCCGCTGCTGATGGCCGCCTGGAAGCTGGCCCCGGCGCTGGCCGCCGGCAACTGCGTGGTGCTCAAGCCGGCCGAGCAGACCCCGCTGGGCATCTGCGTGCTGCTGGAACTCATCGGTGACCTGCTGCCGCCGGGCGTGCTCAACGTCGTCCAGGGCTTCGGCAGGGAGGCCGGCGAGGCCCTGGCCACCAGCAAGCGCATCGCCAAGATCGCCTTCACCGGTTCCACCCCGGTCGGCTCGCACATCCTCAAGTGCGCGGCGGAGAACATCATTCCCTCCACCGTCGAGCTGGGCGGCAAGAGCCCGAACATCTACTTCGAAGACATCATGCAGGCCGAGCCGGCGTTCATCGAGAAGGCCGCCGAGGGCCTGGTGCTGGCCTTCTTCAACCAGGGCGAGGTGTGCACCTGCCCGTCCCGCGCGCTGGTCCAGGAGTCGATCTACCCGGCGTTCATGGAAGAGGTGCTGAAGAAGGTCAGGGCGATCAAGCGCGGCGACCCGCTGGACACCGAGACCATGGTCGGCGCCCAGGCCTCCCAGCAGCAGTACGAGAAGATCCTCTCCTACCTCGACATCGCCCAGCAGGAAGGCGCCGAAGTGCTCACCGGCGGCAGCGTCGAGAAGCTCGAAGGCAACCTGGCCAGCGGCTACTACATCCAGCCGACCCTGCTCAAGGGACACAACAAGATGCGCGTGTTCCAGGAGGAAATCTTCGGCCCGGTGGTCGGCGTCACCACCTTCAAGGACGAAGCCGAGGCCCTGGCCATCGCCAACGACACCGAGTACGGCCTCGGCGCCGGCCTCTGGACCCGCGACATCAACCGCGCCTACCGCATGGGCCGCGGGATCAAGGCCGGCCGCGTGTGGACCAACTGCTACCACCTGTACCCGGCCCACGCCGCGTTCGGCGGCTACAAGAAGTCCGGCGTCGGTCGCGAGACGCACAAGATGATGCTCGACCACTACCAGCAGACCAAGAACCTGCTGGTGAGCTACGACATCAACCCGCTGGGCTTCTTCT
>NZ_KV811321.1:0-205 GCF_001813025.1 Pseudomonas sp. HMSC066A08 | reverse complement strand
TGACGATCACTTCCTGGCCGATCCGCGGGATCTGGATCGAGCCCCAGTTCTTCCCGGCCCAGGCCTGCGAGACGCGCATCCAGCAGGAGCTGTTCTCGTTCGACTGGTCGTGGCGGTCCCAGTGGAAGTGCACCTTGACCCGGCCGTACTGGTCGGTCCAGATCTCCTCGCCCTTGGGACCGACCACCACCGCGGTCTGCGGGCC
>NZ_KV811320.1:0-651 GCF_001813025.1 Pseudomonas sp. HMSC066A08 | reverse complement strand
CCTTGGGACCGACCACCACCGCGGTCTGCGGGCCACGGACGATCGGCAGCGGGGTGGTCGGCAAGGGGCGGTAGGCCTGGCCGGCATCGATGCAGTCCAGCTCGCTCTCGAACTGCGCGCCGACCCCGCCGCCGCCGGTCTCGTAGAGTTCCTGGACCACCCGGTACTCGGCGCCGACCACCAGGTACTCGCGGTTCTGGTCCTCGCGCGGATAGCCGCTGAGCTTGAACAGGTGGCCCGAACCCAGGCCGCGGGCGCGGCCGCGCAGGCGTACCCGCTCATAGCGGGCCTGCAAGGCTTCGATGCGGGTCCGCGCGTACTGCTCGCCGTCCTGGCTCTGCACGTATTCGCCGGGGTAGTCGTACAGCGGGTAGTCGGCCGCCGCGTGCGAGCGGGCGATGTTCGAGCGCACTTCCAGGCGCGCGCCGGGACGCTGGAAGTCGTAGTCGTTGAGGCTCAGCGAGCCGGACTGCACCTCGCGTGCCATGTGCCAGTCGTAGAAATGGTCGCGCTCGCGCTGTTCCAGGGTCGGCGGGTAGTAGGGCACGCTGGCGTAGTTCGGCGGGCTCTGGTGCGCGCCGTAGGCGTCGGAGAGCACCAGGATGTGGCGGCTCTGCTCGTGGCGGAACCAGTAGTAGATGCCTTCCTGCT
>NZ_KV811319.1:22823-23598 GCF_001813025.1 Pseudomonas sp. HMSC066A08 | reverse complement strand
GACTGGTGTTGCCGGAGGCGTCGGTGGCCGTGGCATTGACCACGGTGCCGTTGGCCAGCGGCGTGCCTGGTGTGAAGCTCCAGTTGCCGCTGCCGTCGGCGGTGACCTGCCCGATCGGGTTGCCATTGCCGTCGGTCAGGGTCACGGTAGCGCCCGGCTCGGCGGTGCCGCTGAGGGTCGTACCGTTGCTCGGATCGACGGTGGGCGTGGCCGGCGCGACGGCATCCACGGTAACGCTGGCCGGCGGGCTGCTATTGCCGGCGGCATCCCTGGCCACCACGTTGACCACGGTACCGTCCGGCAGCGGGGTGGACGGCGTGAAAGACCAGTTGCCGTTGGCATCGGCGGTGGTCTGGCCGATCGGGTTGCCATTGCCGTCGGTCAGGGTCACGCTGCTGCCCGGTTCGGCAGTCCCGCTGAGTTCGCTGCCGTTGCTCGGCTCGACCACCGGCGCGCTCGGCGCCACGCCGTCGACGGTGATGGAGGTCGCCGGGCTGCTGTTGCCGGCGGCGTCCCTGGCCACCACATTGACCACGGTGCCATCCGGCAGTTGGCTACCGGGCGTGAAGCTCCAGTTGCCGTTGGCATCGGCGCTGGTCTGGCCGATCGGATTGCCATTGCCGTCGGTGATCACGATGGTCACGCCCGCTTCCGCCGTACCGCTGAGGACGCTGCCATTGCTGGCATTGACCTGGGGCGCGTCGGGGAAGTCGGGGGCTTCGGCGGTGACCGGGGTGCTGCTGTTGCCGGCCGGGTCGGTAACGATCACCGTCAC
>NZ_KV811319.1:0-22723 GCF_001813025.1 Pseudomonas sp. HMSC066A08 | reverse complement strand
AACCTCGAAGCTGCCGTCGGGACCGACCACCACGGTGGTGTCCGGCTGGCCGTCGCCATCGGTGTCGACACCGACGGTGGCGCCCGGTTCTGCGTTGCCGGAGACGCTGCTGCCGTCCGGCGCCACCTGCACGTCGGTGGCCGGCGCCGGGGCGGTGGTGTCCGGCGCCTCGACGGTCACCGGGGTGCTATTGTTGCCGGCCGGGTCGGTAACGATCACCGTCACCGTCTCGCCATTGGTCAGCGGCGGGTTCAGCGGAACCTCGAAGCTGCCGTCGGGACCGACCACCACGCTGGTGTCCGGCTGGCCGTCGCCGTCGGTATCGACGCCCACCGTCGAGCCGGGCTCGGCCTTGCCGATGACGCTGCTGCCGCCTGGCGTCACCTGCACGTCGGTGGCCGGCGCCGGGGCGGTGGTGTCCGGAGCGGTGACCTGGGCCGGCGGGCTGGCGTTGCCAGCCGGATCGGTGACCACCACGGTGACCGTCTGGCCATTGGTCAGCGGCGGGTTAAGCGGAGCGGTGAAATTGCCGTTGGCATCGGCGATCACGGTGACATCCGGCTTGCCGTCGCCATTGGTATCGATGCCGACGCTCGCGCCGGCCTCGGCCTGGCCGCTGATGCTGCTGCCGTCAGGCGCTATCTTCAGGCCGCTGGCCGCCTTCGGCGGAGTGGTGTCCGGGGGCACCGAAGAACCGCCGCCGCCACCGCCGCCGCTGCTGTTGGAAATCGCCACCCCGGCGCCGATGGCCGCCGCACCGACCAGCAGCGCAGTCCCTGCGCTCATGCCACCGAGCACACCGGCGCCGGTCAGCGACTCGAAACCGGCCAGGCTTTCCTGCGGGATGTAGCCGGCCATCAGCGGCCCGTCGGCGGCGACCGGCGGCAGATCTACCGCCACCAGCTTGTCCTTGTCGGCCAGGAAAAGCTGGCTGGAAGGCTGGCCTTCCGCATAGAAATTGGCGATCCGGACGCTTTCCCCGGTCTTCAGCTGGACGATCAGGTCCGAACCGCTCTTCGAGTATCCCGCCACCGACTCCGGTGCGATATCGAGCGCGACATTACTGCTCTGGGAGAGTTTGAGTATCCCGTTTTCCGGAACCTCGACGGCAGCCGCAGAAGAAATACTCTGATCGATAGGGGTAACTTTCGCCTGGATCGACATTTCCGACATTCCTCTTGTCAAGCAGCGACCGAACGGCCGCACCATGTAATCCAGAAATAGCAGCTTTTAAACAAAAGGCGAGTCTGACTTTATATATAACGACTAAGAAAAGCCTCAGCGAAAGTCCAATTGCGAAAATCTCTCGAGAACATGGAATCACTTAGCCATCACACTCCTATGTCATTGATAAATAATATATAATCAAAAAGTTATAATACTTTATGAACAACCCAAAGCCACCCATTCCGGCAAGTCGATCCGACAAACCAGCGGACAAATATCAGAACTCTACGATGCGGATTTCATAACAACTTGGCGGCAATGAAAAAGCATTACCCACAACTAATAGTTCTTCGGCACGGCGCGCCGAGAAGAGGACCTCGGCAGATCCCATGGAATGCTTTGCCGGCCTTCCCGCGAAACGGCATTCATCGCCCTGCAATCAAAGCGTCATCGTTACTCAACGAACAGAACAACCACATCCTCTTCCCCCTGACCATGGTCACGGTGCTGGCCCTGCCGATCAACATCGTCGCCGGCTTCTTCGGCATGAACGTCGGCGGGATTCCCTTCGCCGATGACCCTGAAGGCTTCTGGATCATGCTCGTGCTGGTCGCCAGCTTCACCTTCCTTGCCGGCCACTGGGCCTTCCGCAAGCGTGGCGACTATTGAGCGTGGACAACGCCGGTGGACAGTGGTTAGGTTGACCGACCACCGTCAGCCGGACCTTCCATGAGCCTTTCCCCCGCCGATCTCAAGCAACTCCAGGCCGCCAAGAACCTGCTGGAAAACCCTGGACTCACCGCGCAACTCACCAGCCTGCTGGGCACGCCGATCGAATACGGCCTGAAGAAGCTGCCGCGGAAGGTCAACGAAAAGCTCGGTTCGGTGATCGAGGGAGCGCTGCTGAAAGTCGCCCGCTCGGCCACCGCCACTCTCCAGGAAAACGCCAGCGGTCAGCCGGCGAACCGCCTGCATACCCTCGGCGCCGCCGTTTCCGGTGGCGTCGGCGGCTTCTTCGGGCCACTGGCGATGCTGGTCGAGGTGCCGGTCACCACCGGCATCATCTTCCGTTCCATCGCCGACATCGCGCGCAGCGAGGGCGAGTCGATCAGGGACATGGACACCCTGATGGCCTGTATCGAAGTCTTCGCCCTCGGCGGCAAATCCGCCTCGGACGACGCTTCGGAGTCCGGCTACTACGCGGTGCGTACGGCGCTGGCCCAGCAGGTCAAGGCGGCCGCCGACTTCCTCGGCAAGGACGCCGGCAGCAAGAAGGCCGCGCCGATGCTCCTGGCCCTGGTGCGCAAGGTCGCCGAGCGCCTGGGCGTGCAGTATTCGGAAAAGCTCGCGGCGCAGATCGTGCCCATCGTCGGTGCCCTCGGCGGCGCGGCGATCAACACGGTGTTCATGAACCATTTCCAGGCCATGGCGCGCGGTCACTTCGTCGTCCGCCGCCTGGAACGCCACTACGGCAAGGACGTGGTGCGCGACGCCTACGCCCTGCTGCCCCGGCGCGGCTGAGCAATGCCAGCGCGCGACTTCAGCCTGTTGCCCGCCTGCCTGGCAGGCGTGGAGGCGGTCGTCGCGGACAGCCTGCAGCGCTTCCCCCGACATTCCCACGCACAGTACGGCATCGGCCTGGTCGAGGCCGGCGCTCAGAAGTCCCTGAGCGGGCGCGGCATGGTCGAGGCCGAGGCCGGTGACCTGATCACCGTCAACCCCGGCGAAGTGCATGACGGCGCTCCGCTGGGCGGTCGCGCGCGGCGCTGGCGGATGCTCTACCTGGAGCCGGAGCTGCTGGTCGCCGCCTTCGCCGGGATCGACGAGCGCTCGGCGAGCCTGCCGGAGTTCACCCTCCCGGTGCTGCGCGCGCCGGCGCTGGCGGCGCCGTTCCGCCAACTGTTCGCGGTGCTGACCGTCCCCCTGGGCGAGGCCCGGGCGCTGGCCGTCGAGGAATCCCTGCTCGGACTGTTGGCCGAGCTGGCCATACCCTCGCACCGGCCGCTCCAGGCTCCGGCGGACAGCCGTATCCAGCTTCTGCGCCAACGGATCGACGACGACCCGCTGGCACCGCTGAGCCTCGCCGAGCTGGCCGACGCCGCCGGCCTCAGCCGCTACCAGGTGCTCCGCGCCTTCTCCCGCGCGACCGGCCTGACGCCTTACGCCTACCTGCTGCAACGCCGCCTGGAGCGCGCCCGCGCCCTGCTCGGCGGTAGCCAGCCGCTGGCGGAAATCGCCCTGGCCTGCGGCTTCGCCGACCAGAGCCATCTGACCCGGCTGTTCACCCGTCTCTATGGTGTCTCGCCGGGGCGCTACGCCCGGACCCGGCGCTGACTGCAATTTCGTTCAAGAACGCCACCCGCATCCCTGTTGCAGTAGGCCACCCCAACAGCGGAAACCGTCGTCATGCACTCCCGTTACCTCGCCTATGCCTGCCTCGCACTGGCCATGCTGCTGGTCGGCAGCACAGTGGTGGTCAGCAAGCTGCTCGCCCACGTCCTCGACCCCTTCCTCACCACCGCGCTGCGGCTGGCCCTCGCCCTGCCCTGCTTCCTCGTCCTGCTGCGTCTGTCCGGCCAGCGCTGGCCGCGCCTGACGCGGCGCGACGGGTACCTGCTGCTGGCGCAGGCCGCAGCCGGCAGCGTCGGCTACACGGTGCTGCTGATCGTCGGCCTCAGGTACACCAGCGCCGCCGACGCCGGGGTGATCCTCGGCGTCCTGCCACTGGTGGCGGCTGCGCTATCGATCCTGCTGCTCGGCGAACGTCCTTCGCCTCGTTTGCTGGCGGCCCTGGCGCTGGCTTCGGCCGGACTGGCGACGATCACCCTGCAGCCCGGTGGCGCGCGCGGCGCCTGGTTGGGCAACCTGCTGGTGCTGCTGGCGGTGAGCTGCGAAGCCCTGTTCATCCTGCTCAACAAGGCGCTGCGCACGACCATGACGCCGCTGGCGCTGTCCACCGCGCTGAGCACCCTCGGCCTGCTGCTGAGCCTGCCGCTGGCGCTGCCCGCCCTGCCCGAGCTGGCCACGCTGTCGCTGCCGGCACTGCTCGCCCTGCTCTACTACGCGCTGCTGCCGACGGTGGCCGGCTTCCTGCTCTGGTACACCGGCGCCAGCCGGGTCAGCGCCAGCGAAGCCTCGCTGTTCACCACGCTGCTGCCGGTCAGCGCGCTGCTGCTGGCGGTGACGCTGCTCGACGAGGAGCTGACGACGCGCCAGTTGCTCGGCCTCGGCGGTGTGCTGCTCGGCCTGCTGGGCGTCCTGCTGCCGGAGCGGCGGCGCGCGGAGCCTGGCTGAGGCCAGGCTCTTCGGCGTGTCAGAACGCCAGGCCGGGGTTGTACAACGGGCGGAAAGCGCAATGGGTGGTGCCGGCGCTCTGGTTGTAGAAATAGTAGCGGCGACAGTCGTTGTCGTAGTTGCTGGTGCCGACGTTGATCCGGTACGGGCCGAAGCTGGCCCCCTGCAGGGAAACGAAGGCGCCGTTGTAGAGCAGCGAGAAATGCAGGTGCGGTCCGGTGGAGCTGCCACCCTCGCAGAGCGCGGTGTTGATGTTGCCGGCATAGACGCCGAGCTTGGTGTCGGCGCTGACCTGCTGGCCGTTGCTCACCTGGATCTGGTCCATGTGGTAGTAGTTGGTCGCCCAGCCGCTGGGGTGGGTCACCCGTACCTGGCAGCGCGACAGCACCCGTACCGTGCCGGCGTGGGCGGCGACCACGCTGTAGGTCGGACTGCCCCAGCGCGGCCAGTCGTAGGACGCATCGAAGGACGAGTACGGATAGCCCGAGCCGGTGTTCGAATGCGCTCCGTTGGGCTGCCAGGAATAGCCCTGGCGCCAGGGCAATTGCATCAGGTTGGATGGCGGCGCCAGCGCGGCCTTCGCCTGGAGTTGCCGGGCCACGCGGTTGCGCGGCTGCAGGAGTTCCGCGGCCGGGGTGCCGAACAGGCGCTGGAAGGTCTGCGCGTAGGCACCGAGCGGATTGCCGCCTTGCACGGCGTACGCCTTCGCCCCCTCTCGCAACAGACCGAGCAGCGCGGCCGATGCCGCGTTCAGGCCGTCCTCGCCGACGGTCTTGCGCGCAGCCGCCTGGCGCAACTGGTATTCCTCGAAACCGTAGTAGCGCCGCGACAACTGCTGCAACACGTCGCGTACCTGGGCATCGAAGCCGCGTTTCGCCGACAACCGTCCCAGCGGCGCCGCCAAGGCGCGCTCGTCCGGCGCTCCCAACGGCCCGGACTGCATGGCCATCAGGGTCAGCAACACTTTCGGGTTGATGCTGTAGTAGCCGCTCCAGTGCTCCAGGTATTCGCTCTTGTCGCGCAGCGCCGGCGCGTTCAAGGCCAGGTAGGCCTCGAGGTCGAACGCCTCGGCGTCGCGACCGTAGAGGAACAGTTCGTCATTCAGCGGTAGGGCCACGCTGGGCAATTGCAACTGGCCGAGTAGCTCCGCCGAATAGCGGAAGGGCGGCAGGCCATCGTCATGGGCGTTGGCCGTGCCGCCCACGGCGAGCGCCAGCAGGGCGAAGAGGAACGGCGAGCGCGGGCTCGCCAGGGCGCGGGATCTTTTGTGCTGCATGGGTAGCTCCTGGTCATCGAAGGGAAACCTTGAAAGCCAGCAGCCCGGCGACATCGCCTCCGACGGGATAGCCTGGTCCGCTCCGCCGGTATTTCGCCCAGGCCGGGTTGCACGCCGCAGGACCGTGCAACGCCGTCACCCGGGAGGACAACTATCAGCTTTTGCAGTAGATCCGGTGCCCCGCTCCGTCCGGCTGTATAGCGTGCGGCAGCACACTACAACCGAGCCGAATCGATCACAGAACGCCAGGCGTCGGAAATACTTCGATACAGTCTGCGCGCGCTCAGCGTTCCTCGTCGGAGGAACCGTCGAGCGGATCACGACGCGCCAACTCGGCTTCGTCGAGGCCGTGCCCGGCTCCGATCTCGTTGCCATGCACGACCCTCAGGCGCTTGTCCGCGGGCGATTCGCCACCGCGCTCGGCCGGCGAGCGGGCGCCGCTTTCGTCGATCAGGGTCTCCGGCGCCAGATCGTCCATGCCGACGTTATCCTGATAACCATCGTCCTCGTCCGGCTGCCCGCCAGCGTGGCCCGCCTCGCGTACCCGCCGCGAGGAAAACTCGGCCTCCACCTCGGCCTCGGGCCGCTCGTCGCCGATCCGCGCCTTGCGCGCCTGGCGGCGCTCGTCGAAATCGAGTTCGCGCATCGAACCCATGCGGTCCTGGATATCATCGATTTCCTGGGGTGTGGTTTTCCGTCGTGTAGCCATGGCGACCTCCGTTGCGAATGGCGGGCGCGCGCCGGGGATGGCACGCGGCCCTTGTTCGGTCGACCGGCGAGGCGCGGGAAGATTCAGGAAATCCAACCGACGGCGGCCGCCTCGCAATCGCGGCGGCGGGCAAAAAAAAAGCCGGATCGGCCCGGGGCGGGCTGGACGATCCGGCGTAATCGAAGCGCGGGACGTCGCGCACCTTGCCGCCGGCACGGGCGGGAGGTGGCGCACAGCGTTTCGCAGGGAATGACCACGGGCACTGGCCGGTGGTCCAGGGGGAGTCAGGTCGGCACGGCTTCCTCGAGATAGTCGATGGCCTGGCGCACGGTCTCGATCCGTTCCACGTCGTCATCGGCGATCTCGACGCCGAACTCCACTTCCAGGGCCATGACCAGTTCGACCACCTCGAGCGACTCGGCACCGAAGTCGTTACGGAAGTCGCTGTCCAGCCGGATGTCGCATTCCTCCACGCCGAGCCGGGCGGCTACCAGTTTCCTCACTCTGGTCTCGATGTCGTCCATGCATTGCGGTCCCACTGCCCGGCCCTGGAAAAAAGTGCGGCTAATAAAGCCTCCGTCCCCGCCAGCGACAACTGCCAGATCTGGCAGTGGCGCTGCGCCGGAGCGCGACCGCCGCAGCGCGCCGGACAATCCGGTGGACACGGAACGCGACACGAGGATTTGAAGTCCGTCACAGGGCGCTTCCCGGCGTATGCGCAACCACCCGCGCCATCCTTCGCGGCAGGCCTCCGGGCAGCTCCGCCAGGGCCCGGCGTGCCTGCTCCGGGTCGAGGTAGTCGCCCTGCTCCACCGCGAACAGCTCCTGGCCATCGCGCAGTTCGCGGCGCAAACGCAACGACAGGCCCGGATGCCGCTCGATCAGCGCGCGCATGAAGGCTTCGTTGCTGCCCTCGACCAGCCGCACGGCGTAGCGCTGGGGTGACGGCGGCTGCGCGGCGTCCGTGTCCTGGCGAACCTCCGGCACCTCGCCGCCGCGACCGTTGCCCAGGGACGCCGGCTCCGCCAGGCGCGGCTTCTCCATCAGCACCGGGGCCGGAGCCGGATAGCTGCGCGGCGAGCCAGTAGGCGCCGGTGCGACCTGGGCGGCGGGACGCAGGTCGATGGCGCCGGCGCCCTCGAACAGCGGGCGTGCCGGTTCGCCGGCGGCACCGCGCAGCAACTGGATGGAACGGTAACGACCATGGCTGATGCGCTCCAGGCCGGCGGCATCGCGGACGATGCTCGGGCGCAGGAAAACCATCAGGTTGCGCTTCACCCGGGTCTCGCGGGACGAGCGGAACAGCCGGCCGACGCCGGGGAGGTCGCCCAGCAGCGGTACCCGCGAATCGCTGCGCTGCAGGTCGTCCTGGATCAGTCCGCCGAGGACGATGACCTGGCCGTCGTCGGCCAGCACGGTGCTCTTGATCGAGCGCTTGTTGGTCACCAGGTCCACCGCCTTCGCCGCCAGGGTGGCGGCTGGCGCGATGGAGGATATTTCCTGCTCGATCTCCAGGCGCAGCAAGCGGTCCTCGCCGATGTGCGGCGTGACCTTGAGGGTCACCCCGATATCCTTGCGCTCGACAGTGGTGAAGGGATTGCTCGAACCGCTGGCGCTGGTGGTGTAGCTGCCAGTCTGGAACGGCACGTTCTGGCCGACCAGGATCTCCGCCTTCTGGTTGTCCAGGGTCAGCAGGCTCGGCGTCGACAGCAGGTTGCTGCGGCTATTGCGGCTCAGCGCGGTGACCAGTGCGCCGAAATCGCGACTGCCGAGGCCGACTATCGCACCGTCTGGCAGCTCTGCCGGCGGCTTGCCGGCCTGCAACGCGCCCAGCAGCGTGCCGATGGACAACCCGCTGTCGGCGAAACCAGCGCCGCCGGCGACATGCCCGCTACGCAGCGCCCATTGCACCCCGAGGGCATCGCCGATCTCGCCGGACAGCTCGACGATCGCCGCCTCCACCAGCAGTTGCGCGCGCGGCACGTCGAGCTGGCGGACGATGTCCTCGAGCAGGCCGACATCCTCCGGGTCGGCGAGGATCACCAGGGCATTCAGCGATTCGTCGGCGCGCACCAGCAGGCCGCGCTTGCCGCGTCCCCGTCCATCCTGGCCCCGCTCGCCGTGCAGCGATTCGCCGATCTCCCCGAGGGTGGCGGCGAGGGTCTTGGCGTCGCCATGGCGCAGGCGGATCACCCGGCTGTTCGCCGACCGCGACGATGGAACGTCGAGCGACTGCGCCAGCCGCAGCAAGCGAGCTCGCGCCTGCGGCGGCCCGAGCAGGACCAGGCGGTTGCTGCGGCTGTCGGCGAGGACCTGGACGGTGGCGGCGTTCTTCCCGGCGGCCGGGGTGACGCTGCGATCGAGCACCTCGGCGATTTCCGCGACCCAGGCATGGCGCATGTCGTAGATGCTGTAGTCATGTTCGCCGGCCCGGTCGAGGCTGCGCACGATCGCCTCGATGCGCTCGATGTTGGCGCGGCGGTCGCTGACGATCAGGGCGTTGGCCGACGGCACGGCGGCCAGATGGCCATGGGCCGGGACCAGCGGCCGGATCATCGGGATCAGTTCCGCCACCGAGGTCTGCTGCGCCTGGACCACCCGCGTCTCCAGGCTGCCCGGCCCATCGCGGACGGTCTTCTGCGCGGCGTCCTGGCGTGCCTCCATGTTCGGCACGATACGCGCCTGGTCACCCTGCGGCAGCACCGCGTAGCCATGGGTGGCGAGCACCGAAAGGAACAGCTGGTAGACCTCCGCCAGGCTGAGCCGCGCCTGGGATACCACCGTGACCCGTCCCTTCACCCGCGGATCGACGACGAAGGTCTGGCCGCTGATGCTCGATACCTGCTCGATGAAGTCGCCGATCTCGGCATCCTTCATGTTGATCGTCCACTGCTCTTCCTCCTGCGCGGCGGCAGTCGCGGCAGGTGCCGGATGGACCGGCGGCGCCAGGCCGAGGACGACCAGCGACAGGACCAGGAGCAGCGGAGACAGGCGCTGGGCGGAACGGGAACTACAACGTGGCATGGATGGTTTCTGCCCCTTCGGCTTTGGGGAAATACAGACGTTCTTCATAACCCTGGTCGCGCAGCACCACATGGTCGCGATGAACCGCCAGCAGCACGGTGCCGGGGCGCACTTCGGCGCCCGGCAGGAAGCGCTGCGAGCGCCCGGCCACCGCGATCAGCGCCGCCGAGCGGTCCTCGCGACGCGCCAGGAAGCAGGCCAGCAGGCGCAATTGCAGACGCTCGCCCGCCGTCGCGCCGCGCGGCGACGGAGCACCGCCGAACAAGCCGGCTAACGCCGCGCGCGGGGCCGCTGAAGGGTTGGCTGGCGGCGCCGGGGCCGCTGCGGCGGGCAATTCCGCCAGCTCGCGGCGCAGCGAGCGCGTCTGGCTGGCCAGGCTGGCGCTGAGCAACGCCAGCAGCAGTACGCAAAGCACAGCGGGTGCATGCCCGGCCAGGCTGCGCAGGGAAACGGAAGACGATGGAAGGTGACGCGACATGCAGCAGGCGGATTCCGGCAAACGGGCGCGCTGCATCGACGCGGCTCGCCCAGGGGCGGCGAGCATAAGGGATGGGGCTGCGGCCTACGGCCGCGAAAGGGCAAAACTGTTAAAGCTGCCCGCTTTGATCCTTCGTGGCGGGAACTGGCCCACAAAACGCCAGGCGCGGGAAAGGCCTCAGCGCTTGCCCATCGAACGACGGGTACCGCGCGGCGCCATGCCGGGACGCTGGCCCTTGTCGTGGATCTTCCGCTGCGGATAGAGCTGGGCCTGGTTCTTCTTCGCCAGGGCGGCCTTCAGCAACGCGCTGGCGTCGCTCGGCGCGGCCTGGGCCGGAGCGTCGTCGGAGGAAAGGGCCTGGGGAAGAGCGTCGGGAGCGGAAGCCATGGCGTGTCCGGGTCGGGGGAAATCGTGGGGGCGCGATTATACATGGCTGCCCGGCTGTCCGGCAGCACCTGCCGGCGTATCGCCACGGGTCAACGCAGTTGCCACCAGCCCGGCAGCAACCGGCGCACCTTGGCCTGGGCGAAACGGTCGTCGATCAGGTGCACCACGCCGCGATCGCTGCGGCTGCGGATCACCCTCCCGGCGGCCTGGACCACCTTCTGCAGCCCCGGATACAGGTAGGTGTAGTCGTAGCCGTCACCGAACAGGCGCTGCATGCGCAGGCGGATCTGCTCGTTCACCGGATTCACCTGGGGCAACCCGAGGGTGGCGATGAAGGCACCGATCAGGCGCTCGCCAGGCAGGTCGATGCCTTCGCCGAAGGCACCGCCGAGCACGGCGAAGCCGATGCCCTCGCCGCCCGCGACGAAGCGCTCGAGGAAAGCCCGGCGCTCCGCCTCGTCCATCCGTCGCGTCTGGCTCCAGCACGGCACCCACGGGTATGCCTGGCGGAAGACGTCCAGCACCTGCTGCAAGTAATCGAAGCTGCTGAAGAAGGCCAGGTAGTTGCCCGGCCGCTGGCGAAACTGCTCGCCGAGAATCGCCGCGATGGGCGCCAGGGATGCCTGGCGCTGCGCATAGCGCGTGGAAACCCGCCGCTGTATGTGCACCTCCAGTTGCTCGGCGCTGAATGGCGAGTCCACTTCCAGCCAGGGCGTGCCCGCCGGCAGGCCGAGCAGGTCGGCGTAATAGTCGCGCGGCCCGAGGGTAGCGGAGAACAGCACGGTGGAGCGGCTGGCGGCGAAGCGCTCGGCGAGAAACGCCGCCGGCACCACGTTGCGCAGGCACAGCCGGGCCAGGCTGCGGCCGTTGCGGCCTGGGCGCTTCTCGATGTCGAACAGCGAATGCTCGCCGAACAGCTCGGCGAGACGGCCGAACTGCAGGATCGCGAAGTAGAACTCCTGCAACGCCGGCTCCAGCGCCTGCGGTTGCTCGGCGAGCAGGTCGTTGATCGCCGCCACCGCGTTCTGCAAGGCCAGGAGCAGCTTCTGCGGAGGCTCGTCGTAGGCCTGGTAGTCGTCCGCCTGGGTCTTGGCCAGTTCGTTCCAGGCACGCTGGATGCGCTCCAGCGGTTTCCTCAGGGCCTCCGGGGCGGTCTTGCGCACACCGAGGAAATCGCCCTGGTCGAGTTCGGCGGAATACATCCGCCGGCCACGCTCCACCAGGTTGTGCGCCTCGTCCACCAGTACCGCCACCCGCCACTGGTTGACCTGAGCCAGGCCATGGAGCATGGCGCCGAGGTCGAAGTAGTAGTTGTAGTCGCCCACCGCCAGGTCGCACCAGCGCGCCAGTTCCTGGCCCAGGTAGTAGGGACAGACCCGGTGCGCCAGCGCCACCTCGCGCAACCGCGCCTGGTCCAGCCAGCGCACCTCCACGGCGGCGGCACGGGCCGCCGGCAGGCGTTCGTAGAAGCCCTGGGCCAGGGGACAGGATTCGCCGTGGCAGGCCTTGTCCGGGTGCTCGCAGGCCTTGTCCCGCGCCACCAGTTCCAGTACCCGCACCGGCAGTCCGCCGGTCTCCCCTTCCAGGCTGCGCAGGGCATGCAGCGCGAGGGCCCGGCCCGGGGTCTTGGCGGCCAGGAAGAACAGCCGGTCCAGGCGCTGCCCGGGCATCGCCTTGAGTTGCGGGAACAGCGTGCCGATGGTCTTGCCGATCCCGGTCGGCGCCTGGGCCATCAGGCAACAACCGGCGGAGGCGGCCTTGTACACCGCTTCCGCCAGTTGCCGCTGGCCGTGGCGGAATTCGGCGTGGGGAAAGCGTAACGCGGCCAGTTCGCGGTCGCGCCGCTGGCGGTGCGCCAGTTCCTGCTCGGCCCAGGCGAGAAACGCCTGGCACTGGCTCTCGAAGAACAGCCGCAGCTCGTCGGCCCGCACCCGCTCGACGAAGCGGGTCTCCTTCTGGCTGCCGACCTCCAGGTAGACCAGCGCCAGTTCGACTTCCTCCAGCTTCCGTTCGGCGCAGAGCAGCCAGCCGTAGACCCTGGCCTGGGCCCAGTGCAGGTGCCGGTGGTTGGCCGGTTGCAGGGCGAGGTCACCGCGGTGGGTCTTGATTTCCTCCAGGCAGTTCGCCTGCGGATCGTAGCCATCCGCCCGGCCGCGCACCTGCAAGTGGCGGTAGCGTCCGCCCAGCGCCACCTCGCGCTGGTAGTGAGCGGGGCGCCGGGAGGTCACCAGGGTATGTCCGGCGATGCCTTCCAGGGCGCTGGGCGACGGGGTGAAGCGCAGGTCGAGGTCGCCGCGCTTGGCGGTGAACTCGCAAAGCGCGCGCACCGCCACCTGGTACAGCGCCTCGCCGCCCTGCTCAGTCATCGACATGCCAGCGCACGTAGCAGACCGCCACCGGCATCTCCCGCTCGCGGCAGAACTGCAGCCAGCGTAACTGGTTGTCCTGCAGGCGGTCGCCCGGTCCCTTGACCTCGACCATCCGGTAACGACGCTGCGCCGGCCAGAACTGGATCAGGTCCGGCAGGCCGGCGCGGTTGCCCGGGATATCCTCCAGCAGGCGTTCGAACCAGGCGCGCAGGTGGGCCGCCGGCAGGCAATCGAGCGCCTGTTCGAGCAGTTCCTCGCCAAGCAGCTCCCAGTAGACGAAGGGCGACTGCAGGCCGAACTTGTCGCGGTAGCGACAGCGGATCGCGTCGCGGTAGCTGCCGTCCTCCAGCCGCCCCAGGCAAGCCTCGAACAGGGCGGCGCGGCGCTGGCGGAAGTCAGCGCTGTGCAGGTCCGCCGGCGCGCTGTGGAAGGGATGGAAGAACGCCCCGGGAATGGCGGCGAAGATCGCCTCCCAGCAGAGCAGCCCGAACAGCGAATTGATCAGGCCGTTCTCGACGTAGTGCACCGCGCAACCCGGTTCTTCCAGGTGCTCGCGGACCGCCCACTCGACGCTACAGGGTTCGCTCGGGAACGCCAGGCACAGGTCCAGGCGTTCGATCTCCGGAGCCTCCGCCCGCGCCTGCCGCGGCAGGCCGAGCTTGCCTTGCAGGCGCGGCAGCAATCGAGCCAGGCCCTGGCGTTCGGCGTCGCTTTCCGGCGCACAGTTGGCCTCCCGCGCCAATGCATGGGCTTCGGCGAAGCGCTCGCCGCGCTCCAGGCTGCGAATCGCCCGCAGGCGCGCGCCGGGGTGGCTGGATTGGCGATAGAGCCGCTGGGCCAGGTCGAAATCCCGCTGCTTTTCGCAGTGCTGGGCGAACTGGAACAGCAGCTTGACCCGCCGCCCTTCCAGCCAGGGATTGGCGTAGGGTTCGCGCGGCAGGCCGGCGAGCAGTTCCTCCAGCGGCTCGCCGAGGTCGAAGCGCTGTCGGCAGTCGAACAGGTGGAGATAGGCGTCGACGTCGGCGCGCAGGCGAAAGCCGCGGGAATCGGCGGAAAACTCGACGCTTTCGTAACGATAGATACCCAGGTCGGCCAGGACGAATTCCGACCAGTCCTGCCACAGGTTGCCGAAATACATCAACCGCAAGCGGTCGCAGAGCGCCATGCAGCGCAACTCGTAGACCGGTTCGGCGAAGTCGGCCTGCCACTCGGCGAGCCGCCGCGCCTCGGGGAACAACGGCTGGAGCCGTTCCAGCAACGCATCCTTGCGCAGGTTCGCGCGCCCGAGATGGTCCCTGAACAGCTGCGACAATTCGTCCTTCTTCAGCAAGCCGAACAGTTGCGCCAGTTCCAGGGCCGGCTGCGCGTCCACCCAGCCCAATGCCAACAGCGGTTGCACGGCGGCGCGCGTGTCGCCGATCTCGGCATAGGCCAGCTTGCCTGCGCGGAACAGCGTGCCCTTGCGCATCACCATGCGTACCAGCAGGGCCTGGCTGGCTTCGGGCAGCTCGGCGAACGCGGCGATGAAGGCACGTTCCTGATCGTCGAGCAGATCGGCATAGCGTTCGCCGATCCAGGCGAGCACCGCGCGGAAGTTGTGCAGGTAGTAGAAGGGTTCGGGAAGCGCTGGGGAATTCACGGGAAGCGAAGCCTGGTACTGTTCATGCATACAGATACCAGCGCCCCCACGGCTTGGCAATGCGCATCCGATCAAGCGTCGCCGGCCTGGCGACGACTATCCAGGCACAAGGCATTCGTTATATAAAAATATTAATAACGAAACCTGCCCCGTATCGGACCCGATGAAGAAGATCCGCCAACGCAACCTGCAACTGATCCTCGACGCCGCCTGCGAAGTCTTCGCCGATTGCGGCTTCAGCGCCGCCCGGCTCAGCGACGTCGCCGAACGCGCCGGCGTGGCGAAGGCCAACGTGCTCTATTACTACCGCTCCAAGGCGCAACTCTACGAAGCGGTGCTGGACAGCATCGTCGAGCCCCTGCTGGAAGCCTCCCGGCCTTTCGCCGGCGACCAGCCGCCCGCCGAGGCGCTGCGTGCCTACGTCGATAACAAGATGCGCATCGGCGCCGAGCGGCCGCACGCGGCCAGGGTCTTCTCCTGCGAGATCATGCGCGGCGCGCCGCGCATGCCGGCGACGCTGCTGGAACGCCTCGACGCCCAGGCGGAACGCAACGCCGAGCGCATCCGCCAGTGGATCGACGAAGGCCTGCTGGCGCCGCTGGACCCGTACCACCTGTTGCTCAACCTGTGGGCGATGACCGAGTCCTATGCTCTCGGCGGCTGGCAACTGGCGCGCCTCACCGGCCAGGCCGGGCTGGACGCGAGCGACTACCGGCAGGCGGCGGAAAACATCGTCCGCCTGGTCTGCGCCGGCTGCCTGGCACTCCCCGGCGAGGGCGCGCCGCGTCGGCGTTTCCGCGCGCTGGCCGGCTGACCGCCTTGCGCCAGATCAATTTCCGCGTAGCGCTATATTCCAAAAGCCATAGCGAACCCCTAAGCTTGCGCCAGCCCCGTCCGCCAACTTCGTTCGCCCCCACAGGAGCACTCCATGACCACCCGCCCGCCCCAGCTGTTGCTCGCCCTCCTCGCCAGCGCCGTATCCCTGGCCGCCAGCGCCGACGAGGTGCAGGTCGCCGTCGCGGCCAACTTCACCGCGCCGATCCAGGCCATCGCCAAGGAATTCGAGAAAGACACCGGGCACAGGCTGGTCGCCGCCTACGGCGCCACCGGCCAGTTCTATACGCAGATCAAGAACGGCGCGCCGTTCCAGGTTTTCCTCTCCGCCGACGACAGCACCCCGGCGAAACTGGAGCAGGAGGGCGAGATCGTGCCCGGCTCGCGCTTCACCTATGCCATCGGCACCCTGGCACTCTGGTCGCCCAAGGCCGGCTACGTCGACGCCAAGGGCGAGGTGCTGAAGAGCGGCAGCTTCAGGCACCTGTCCATCGCCAACCCGAAGACCGCACCCTACGGCCTCGCCGCCACCCAGGCGATGGACAAGCTCGGCCTCGCCGCCACGCTCGGGCCGAAGCTGGTGGAAGGCCAGAACATCAGCCAGGCCTACCAGTTCGTTTCCAGCGGCAACGCCGAACTGGGCTTCGTCGCCCTGTCGCAGATCTACAAGGATGGTAAAGTCGCAACCGGCTCGGCCTGGATCGTTCCCGCCGAGCTGCACGACCCGATCCGCCAGGACGCGGTCATCCTCAACAAGGGCAAGGACAACGCCGCCGCCAAGGCCCTGGTCGACTACCTGAAGGGTGCCAAGGCCGCCGCGCTGATCAAGTCCTACGGCTACGAACTCTAAGGCGGGACCTGCATGGCGTTGCCACTCGACAGTACGGACCTGGCGGCCATCTGGCTGACCATCGAGCTGGCTTCGCTCACCACACTCCTCCTGCTGCTGATCGGCACGCCCATCGCCTGGTGGCTGGCGCGCACCCGCTCCTGGCTGAAGGGGCCGATCGGCGCGGTGGTGGCCCTTCCGCTGGTGCTGCCGCCGACGGTGATCGGTTTCTACCTGCTGGTCAGCATGGGTCCCAACGGTTTCATCGGCCAGCTCACCCAGAGCCTCGGTCTCGGTACCCTGCCCTTCACCTTCGCCGGCCTGGTGGTCGGCTCGGTGTTCTACTCGCTGCCCTTCGTCGTGCAACCGTTGCAGAACGCCTTCGAGGCGATCGGCGAGAAACCGCTGGAGGCCGCCGCGACCCTGCGCGCGAGCCCCGTCGACCGTTTCTTCAGCGTGGTCCTGCCGCTGGCCCGGCCGGGTTTCGTCACCGCCGCGATCCTCGGCTTCGCCCATACCGTCGGCGAGTTCGGCGTGGTGCTGATGATCGGCGGCAATATCCCGGAGAAAACCCGCGTGGTCTCGGTACAGATATTCGATCACGTCGAAGCCATGGAATACGCCCAGGCCCACTGGCTGGCCGGCGGCATGGTGGCGTTCTCCTTCGTCGTCCTCCTCGCCCTCTATTCGGGCCGGCGCCGCCGGCCGGGCTGGGCCTGAGATGGACGGCCTGCGCCTGCGCTTCCGTCGCGCCTATTCCGGCTTCGAACTGGACATCGACCTGGCTCTTCCCGGTCGTGGCGTGACCGCTCTGTTCGGCCATTCTGGCTCCGGCAAGAGCACCTGCCTGCGCTGTATCGCCGGCCTGGAAAAGGCCGCCGAGGGCGCGGTGACGATCAACGGCGAGACCTGGCAGGACAGCCGCCGCAACCTCTTCGTCGCGCCCCACCGGCGTGCCCTCGGCTACGTGTTCCAGGATGCCAACCTGTTCCGCCACCTGACGGTGCGGCGCAACCTGGCCTTCGGTCTCAAGCGCATCGCCGCCGCCGAACGCCGCGTCGAGCTGGAACAGGCCTGCGCCCTGTTGGGCATCGAGCACCTGCTGGAACGCATGCCGGAGCGCCTCTCCGGCGGCGAGCAGCAACGCGTCGGCATCGCCCGGGCCCTGCTCACCAGCCCGCGCCTGCTGCTGATGGACGAGCCGCTGGCATCCCTCGACCTGAAGCGCAAGGGCGAGATCCTGCCCTATCTCGAACGCCTGCACGAGGAACTGGACATCCCGGTGCTCTATGTCAGCCATTCGCCGGACGAAGTGGCGCGCCTGGCCGATCACCTGGTGCTGCTGGAGAACGGCAAGGTCCGCGCCAGCGGGCCGATCGGCGAAACCCTGGCGCGAGTCGACCTGCCGCTGGCGCTCGACGACGATGCCGGGGTGGTGATCGAGGGTACGGTCAGCGACCACGACCCGGCCTACGGCCTGCTGACCCTGGTCCTGCCCGGCAGCGCGCTGCAAATGCGCGTCGCCCACGCCCCGCTGGCCCCCGGCAAGCGCCTGCGCTTCAAGGTACAGGCACGCGACGTCAGCCTGAACCTGCGCGACGACGCCCAGAGCAGCATCCTCAACCGCCTGCCGGTACGGGTCCTGGAATTGGTCGATACCGACACCGCGGCCCACGTACTGGTGCGCCTGGATGCCGGCGGCAATCCGCTGCTGGCGCGGATCACCCGCTACTCACGGGACCAGTTGCAACTACGCCCCGGCCAGCTGTTGTGGGCGCAGATCAAGTCGGTGGCGGTGCTCGCCTGACCCCGGCCTCGCCTGCGGCGCCTAGCCCCTGGGCCAACGGTAGCGGATCAGCCGCCCCATCCGCCGCAGGAAGGCGAAGCCGTTGTAGATCGGCAGCATCAGCCGCGACGACTGCGGCAGCTTGGCAACGTCCTGCGGGTCATAGTCGGTGACCTCCTCGATGAAGCGCAGGGCCGGATGCCACCGCTCGAGTTCGCGCGGGTCGTCGATGCTCCAGTGCACCTGCGCCCCGGTCTCGCGCAGCGGCGGATACAGGCGCAACAGCATGATGCCGAGGCGGCCGTAGCCGTCGAACAGCAGTTCGCCGCTACCCAGGTGGTCGACCAGACGTTCCACCAGGCGTCGCACCTGGGACTCCCGCAGGTAAGGCATCAGCCCCTCGGCCAGGACCAGGGCGGGCCGCTCGCGCGGCACCCGTTCCAGCCAGCCGTCGTCGTCCACCGAGTGGCGCAGCGCCCGATAGGCGCCGGCGCGCGGCGGGTAGAGTCGCTCGCGCAGGTCCATGACCTCCGGGTAGTCGAGGTCGAACCAGGGCAGCTCGGCCGGCGGATCGACCCGGTAGATGCGGCTGTCCAGGCCGCAACCGAGGTTGAGCACCTGCCCCTCGGGATGGCGGCCGAGGAACTCGCGACAGGCCTGGTCGAAGTAATGCGAGCGCATGGCCAGGGCCCGTTCGTTGCCCTTGCCGAGGGCGACCCTGGAGAAGTCGAAGTCGATCTGCCGCACCGCCTCCTCGGCGAAACGGTCATGGAGGATGGAATCCTCCAGGCGGCTATCCAGCGCCTTGGCGTAGAGGGTGATCAGGAGCGTCTGCTTTTCTCCGGTGAGGGTAATGCGGTGGCCGGGCATGAAAACCTCCTGCGGGCACGCGTGCCTCTTCAGTCCTTGCCGAAAACATCGCTATGCTTCGGCAATGATTGCCCTGGAGTCACGAATGAAAGCCAACTCCGATGAACTGCAAAGCTTCGTCAGTGTAGTCGACAGCGGTTCCATCAGCGCCGCCGCGGAACAGATGGGACTGACCGCCTCGGCCGTCAGCCGGACCCTCTCGCGCCTCGAGCACAAGCTCGGCACCACCCTGCTCAACCGCACCACCCGGCGCATGGAGCTGACCGAGGAAGGCCGCTACTTCCTCGACCAGGCACGGCAGATCCTGCAGCAGATGGAGGCGCTCGAGGAACGCCTGGCCCTGCGCCGGCAGAGCCCCGCCGGACGCCTGCGGATCAACGCCGCCTCGCCCTTCATGCTGCACGCGGTGGTGCCGCACATCGGCGAGTTCCGCCGGCTGTACCCGAACATCCAGCTCGAACTCAACACCAACGACCTGATCATCGACCTGTTGGAGCAACGCACCGACGTGGCGATCCGCATCGGCGCGCTCAGCGACTCCACCCTGCACGCGCGGCCGCTGGGCGCCAGCCGCCTGCACATCCTCGCCAGCCCGGAGTACCTGGCCCGCCACGGCACGCCGGCGAGCATCGAGGGGCTGCGAGGGCACACCCTGCTCGGCTTCACCCAGCCCGAGCACCTCAACCGCTGGCCGGTGGTGCACGCCGACGGCGATCGCCTGGAGATCCAGCCGGATATCTCTGCCTCCAGCGGCGAGACCCTCCGCCAACTGGCCCTGAGCCACCAGGGCATCGTCTGCCTGGCCAGCTTC
The DNA here is from genome assembly GCF_001813025.1 of Pseudomonas sp. HMSC066A08. NCBI lineage: Bacteria > Pseudomonadati > Pseudomonadota > Gammaproteobacteria > Pseudomonadales > Pseudomonadaceae > Pseudomonas > Pseudomonas sp. HMSC066A08. The sequence continues at coordinate 3,250 of NZ_KV811319.1, read as the reverse complement.
ATGACCGACCGCGATATCCAGGACGGGCGCCTGGTGCCGCTGTTCGCCGAACAGATGAGCGAATACCGGCAACCGATCCACGCCGTCTACTATCGCAACTCGCAACTGGCGCTGCGCATCCAGTGCTTCCTCGACTTCATCCAGCAGCGCCTGGGCGCCTGAGACCGACGGTGAACGAATCCCTCGATTTCTCGCCCTACCTCGAGCGCTGGGCGTTGCAACCCGACGGCGAGCCCTTCGCCACCCACAGCAGCCGCCTGCTGCCGGTGCGCCATCGCGGCGCAGCGGCGATGCTGAAGATATCCAGTGCCGAAGAAGAGCGTTTCGGCCACGTACTGCTCAACTGGTGGGCCGGCCAGGGCGCGGCCAGGGTGCTGGCCTACGACCACCAGGCGCTGCTGATGGAGCGTGCCACCGGCGGGCGCTCGCTGCTGGAAATGGTCAGGCGCGGCGACGACGACGAGGCTACGCGTATCCTCTGCCAGGCCATCGAACGCATCCATGCCCCGCGCTCGGGAGCGTTGCCGGAGCTGACCCCGCTGGAGCGCTGGTTCGACTCGCTGTATGCCGCCGAGCGCCGCTACGGCGGACTCTACGTCGACTGTGCGAATGCCGCCCGCTACCTGCTGGAAACCGCTCGCGAACAGCGCCCGCTGCATGGCGACATCCACCACGGCAATGTGCTCGACTTCGGCGAGCGCGGCTGGCAAGTCATCGACCCCAAGCGGCTCTACGGCGAGCGCGGCTACGACTACGCCAACCTGTTCACCAATCCCGACGCGAAGACCGCCCAGGCGCCCGGCCGTTTCGAGCGCCAGCTGGAGATCGTCGTCGCCGCCAGCGGCCTGCAGCGCCGCCGCCTGCTGCAATGGATCCTGGCCTGGACCGGACTCTCGGCGGCCTGGTTCGACGAGGACGGCAACCGCGAGGAGACCGAAGCCGAGCTGGCCATCGCCCGCCTGGCCCTGGCAAACCTCGCTCGAACGCCTGCGCAATGAACTGTGCGGCGGCTCCCGCGCTCCAACGCGAGGCACTGTTCCGCCGCCGCGATCCGGTGTCAAATACACACCCCGCCAAGATGGCGGTGCCCACCACCCAGTAAGGAAACCCAAGATGGCCGGAGCCAGCCTCCTCACCCTCCTCGACGATATTGCCGCGGTGCTCGACGACGTCTCGCTGATGACCAAGGTCGCCGCGAAGAAGACCGCCGGTGTCCTCGGCGACGACCTGGCCCTCAACGCCCAGCAGGTCACCGGGGTCAACGCCGACCGCGAACTGCCGGTGGTCTGGGCGGTAGCCAAGGGCTCGCTGCGGAACAAGGCGATCCTCGTCCCCGCCGCGCTGTTGATCAGCGCCTTCGCGCCCTGGGCGGTGATCCCGCTGTTGATGCTCGGTGGCGCCTATCTGTGCTTCGAGGGCTTCGAGAAGATCGCCCACAAATACCTGCCCCATGACGACGAGCACGACGACGAGGCGGCGCTGACGGCCAATGTCGACGTGGCCGCCCTGGAAAAGCAGAAGATCGGCGGCGCGATCCGTACCGACTTCATCCTCTCCGCGGAAATCATCGCCATCACCCTGGGTACCGTCGCCGAGTCCAGCTTCACCACCCAGGTACTGGTGCTGGCCGGCATCGCCCTGGTGATGACCATCGGCGTCTACGGCCTGGTCGCCGGCATCGTCAAGCTGGACGACGCCGGCCTCTACCTGTCCAGGCGCGACAGCGGCTTCGCCCAGGGGCTCGGCGGCGCCATCCTGCGCACCGCGCCGTACCTGATGAAAGGCTTGTCGGTGGTCGGCATGGCGGCGATGTTCATGGTCGGCGGCGGCATCCTCACCCACGGTATCCCGGTGGTCCACCACGTCATCGAACAGGCCGCGCAGAGCGTCGCCGGCATCGCCACGCTGGGGCCGCTGCTGGCGGCGATCACCCCGACCCTGCTGAACTTCCTGTTCGGCATCGTCGCCGGCGCGGTGGTCCTGGCGGTGGTGCTGCTGGTCAAGCGCCTGCTGCCGAAGAAGAAAAAGACTGGCTGAGCCTGCCATCGCCGGCAGCGCCATCGCATAGGGCGGATCACGCACCGGCGTCATCCGCCGTCACCGCGGCAGGAACGGCGGATAGCCACCAAACGGCTATTCGCCCTGGCGCTAACCTCGTCCTCATCGCGCAAGGCGATTGTGCACCCTGCCCCGGAAGACTCTCTCCGTTTCAATTCAATAATTTTGCACTGTAATAGCAACATTATTCGTTGGAGACGAATAAAGCTCCCCTCCTAGAATGGCCACCAGTGCCATGAGCCGTCTGTTCCGAGCCTTCCAGACGAAGATCCGACCTCCGCACTCCATCGACCCGGCAACGGGATACCCAGAAAAATACCGATAACCCAACGAGGACCCGAGGGTCGCGCCTGCTCGCCAGCCGGCCGGACCCCGGGGCCCGGCGTGCCAGCGACCATGAACGATACGGATAGCAGAAAAGATCCGGACGGCTACAACTACGACGTCGTCCGCCAGTTCACCCTGATGACCCTGGTCTGGGGCATCCTCGGCATGGGCCTGGGGGTGTTCATCGCCGCCCAACTGGTCTGGCCGGCGCTCAACCTCGACCTGCCCTGGACCAGCTTCGGCCGCATCCGCCCGATACACACCAGCCTGGTGATCTTCGCCTTCGGCGGCAGCGCGTTGTTCGCCACCTCCTTCTACGTGGTGCAGCGCACCAGCGGCGTGCGGCTGATCTCCGATTCCCTGGCGCGCTTCGTGTTCTGGGGCTGGCAGGCAGCGATCGTGGGGATGATCGTCAGCTACCCGCTGGGCTATACCACCTCCAAGGAATACGCCGAGATGGAATGGCCGCTGGCGCTGTGGATGGCGATCGTCTGGGTGGTCTACGCCTACCTGTTCTTCGGCACCATCGCCCGCCGCACGGTGAAGCACATCTACGTCGGCAACTGGTTCTACGGCGCCTTCATCATCGTCACCGCGATGGTCCATATCGTGAACCACGCATTGCTGCCGGTGAGCCTGGGCAAGTCCTACTCGGCCTATTCCGGCGCCACCGACGCGATGATCCAGTGGTGGTACGGGCACAGCGTGGTCGGCTTCATCCTCTCGGTCGGCTTCCTCGGCATGATGTACTACTTCGTGCCCAAGCAGGCCGGGCGACCGATCTACTCCTATCGCCTGTCCATCGTGCATTTCTGGGCGATCATCTCGATCTACATCTGGGCCGGCCCGCACCACCTGCACTACA
>NZ_KV811318.1:0-361 GCF_001813025.1 Pseudomonas sp. HMSC066A08 | reverse complement strand
ACGGCATGGGGGAGGTCGGCAAGGCCTTGCGCAAGGCTGGCCACGCGAAGCCCAAAGCGGTCAGAAAGGGCAGGCCAGTCGATCCGGCTGATCCCAAGGATCAAGGGAAGGGGGCACCAAAGGGGAAATGATCGGTCGGGGTGGTCGAGCTGGGCGCTACGGCTCGTTCGCCCTTCCTTTTGGTGTCTAAACCTGTCTTCCAGCCGCTACAGGCGTCCAGACCGGGCGCTGTAGTGCGATTCTATGCGAATCTAAGCGATTTAATGCGACTGTACGCGATTCTATGCGATTGATTCCGCTTTTGTCTTTTCAGTTAGATCAATTTGATAGTGCTTTTCCGCTCGATAGAGCGTTTTTTTTT
>NZ_KV811317.1:0-440 GCF_001813025.1 Pseudomonas sp. HMSC066A08 | reverse complement strand
AGGTGGAATCTCGGACGCCGACATTCACCACGCGTGTGCTGAACGGCGCGTATTGGTCGGAGATGTGGGTGTAGAACAGCCGTCCTGGCTCGCTGCCGTACTTCGGGTTGACGTGCCCGGTGCTCTCACCCCGGCCGCCAGCGCGGAAGCGCTGGCCATCGGAGGATGAGGTGGTGCCGTCGCCCCAATGGGCAGCGAAGGCATGGCGGTACTGGTGATTGACCAGCTCGGCCAAGGCCGCCGAATAGGTTTCATCGCGGATATGCCAGGCTTGTAGCCAGGACAGCTTGGCGTAGGTCAGGCCGGGGCTCGACTCGGCCATCTTGGTCAGTCCGAGGTTGATTGCGTCACCGAGGATCGCGGACAGCAGCAACGTCCTGTCTTTGGCCTCAGCCCCGTCCTTCAGGTGGGTGAAGTGGCGGCTGAAGCCCGTCCAGTCG
>NZ_KV811316.1:0-289 GCF_001813025.1 Pseudomonas sp. HMSC066A08 | reverse complement strand
TTTAACCTTGCGGCCGTACTCCCCAGGCGGTCGATTTAACGCGTTAGCTCCAGAAGCCACGGTTCAAGACCACAACCTCTAAATCGACATCGTTTACAGCGTGGACTACCAGGGTATCTAATCCTGTTTGCTCCCCACGCTTTCGCACCTGAGCGTCAGTCTTTGTCCAGGGGGCCGCCTTCGCCACCGGTATTCCTCCACATCTCTACGCATTTCACCGCTACACATGGAATTCTACCCCCCTCTACAAGACTCTAGCCAACCAGTTTCAGATGCAATTCCCAAGTTA
>NZ_KV811315.1:0-1149 GCF_001813025.1 Pseudomonas sp. HMSC066A08 | reverse complement strand
GGTGGTCTCGTCGTGGTTGACGACGTTGTTCTGGTCCTTCTGGGCGTGGATGAAGACCTCTTCCTGCCCGGCCTCGTCCTCGAAGCGCACTTCGTTGAAGCCCTCGCCCTTGTGGGTCTGGCTCTTGAGGGTCATGCGGGTCTTGTGCGCCGGCAGCTCGTAGGGCGGGCGCTGGTTGGCATTGAAGCTCCGGCCGGTGATGATGGGCTGGTCCGGGTCGCCATCGAAGTTGGAGATGATGACCTCCTGGCCGATGCGCGGGATGGCCATGTGGCCCCAGAGCGCGCCGGCGATGTTCTGCGACACCCGTATCCAGCAGGAGCTGTGTTCGTCGTGGCGGCCTTCCCGGTCCCAGGGGAATTGCACCTTCACCCGGCCGAATTCGTCGCAGTAGATTTCCTCGCCCGGCGGGCCGACCACGGTGGCTTGCTGGGGGCCGTCGATACGCGGTTTGGGCAGCGGCGCGGGGCGCCACTCGGCATCGTCCGGCACCAGCATGGCGGTGCTGCTGTAGTGCGTGCCGCGCTCGGCGTCGGCGCTGTCCTCGGCCTGGCTGGTGTACTGGGTGCCGTGGTGCTCGATGCGCACCGGGCGCCAGCCGCGGTTCATGTCCGGACGCGGGTGGCCGGTGAGGTCGAAGGACAGGCCCGGCACCAGGCGCGCGTCGTCGCCCTCGGCGATGGCCAGGCGGGCGTCGCCGCGGTGGCCGCGCAGGCGGTCGCGGGTGAAGCCCTCGCCCACCTCGCTCTTGTAGCGGCCGGGGTAGTCGTAGCGCTCGTAGCTGCTGGCCTGGTGGTCCAGGTAGTCCCCTTCGCGCCGGGTCTGCTGGTTGTACAGCGGGTTCTTGAAGTTGTAGTCGCGCTGGGTCTGGCGCGCGGTGCGCACGTTCTCGCTGTAGGTGAAGCCGCGCAGCGCCGGGCCGGGGCGGTCGCCGCCGGCGATGGGGTTGTACTCCACCGGCAGGCCGGGCAGCTTGCCGAAAATCCACAGGCGGTCGCAGTGGATGAGGCGATGGCCTTCGGCGTTGTGCAGGAAGCCGTAGAAGAAGCCTTCCTCGCGCATGATGCGCTCGACGAAGTGGTAGTCGGTGTCGCCGGCCTGCACGCAGTATTCGCGCGGGGCGTGGGGGTGGGTGACCTTCTGCTCGTA
>NZ_KV811314.1:0-752 GCF_001813025.1 Pseudomonas sp. HMSC066A08 | reverse complement strand
CGCGTGGTGAATGTCGGCGTCCGAGATTCCACCTATGTGCTCGACGGCCTGCTGTATCACGAGTCCGACCTGCGGATCGAGGAGCACTACACCGACACGGCCGGTTTCACCGATCACGTCTTCGCCCTGATGCACCTGCTGGGCTTCCGCTTCGCGCCACGCATCCGCGACCTCGGCGAAACCAAACTGTACGTGCCGCAGGGCGTGCAGGCCTACCCGACGCTGCGCCCGCTGATCGGTGGCACCCTGAACATCAAGCACGTGCGCGCTCATTGGGACGACATCCTGCGCCTGGCCAGCTCGATCAAGCAGGGCACCGTTACCGCCTCGCTGATGCTGCGCAAGCTCGGCAGCTATCCGCGTCAGAACGGCCTGGCTGTCGCCCTGCGCGAACTGGGCCGGATCGAACGCACGCTGTTCATCCTGGACTGGCTGCAAAGTGTTGAACTGCGCCGCCGCGTGCATGCCGGCCTGAACAAAGGTGAGGCGCGCAACTCGCTGGCCAGGGCGGTGTTCTTCAACCGCCTTGGGGAAATCAGGGATCGGAGCTTCGAGCAGCAGCGCTACCGGGCCAGCGGCCTCAACCTGGTGACGGCGGCTATCGTGCTGTGGAACACGGTGTACCTGGAGCGCGCCATCCAGGGGTTGGTCGAGGCCGGCAAGCCGGTGGACGGCGAGCTGCTGCAATTCCTGTCGCCGCTGGGCTGGGAGCACATCAACCTAACCGGCGATTACGTCTGGCGGCAGAGCCG
>NZ_KV811313.1:0-1069 GCF_001813025.1 Pseudomonas sp. HMSC066A08 | reverse complement strand
GATCGACCGTGGAGTAGAAGCGCACGCGCTTGCCGTGCCGGGTGATGCCGGACACGGCCAGCGCAGTGGCCAGGTGGGTTTTACCGGTGCCAGGCCCACCGATCAGCACCACGTTCTGCGCGGTGTCGGTAAAGGCCAGACTGGCCAGTTCGCTGATCAAACGAGCGTCTGCGCTGGAGGCGCTGAAGTCGAAGCCGGCCAGGTCGCGGTGCATCGGCAGCTTGGCCATGTTCATCTGGTGGCTCACCGAGCGCATGGCGCGATCTGTGTGCTCTTGTTCCAGCAGGTGTTCGAGCAGCCACTTGGACGAGGCTGTGTTCGACTCACCCTGTGCAGTTAACTCCGCCCAGGCCGTGGCCATGCCGTGCAGGCGCAGCTCCTTGAGTTCCGCCATCAAATCACGCATGACCGATCTCCTTGGTCTGGCCACGCAGGCGGTCGTAGCGCGCCGTGTTGGCGACGGGGGCTTCCTTGAGCGACAAGTGGGTTTCGACGCTGGGCGGCGGTTCGGATGCTGTCAGCCGTGCCACGACATTGAGGATGTGTTCGGCGCTCAGGCTGCCGCTCTCCAGTACCAGCTCAACGGCTACCAGCACGGCATCGAGTCCGGCGACCGGTACGGCAGCCAGGACTTGCGCCATGATCCGGTCACCGCCGGCATGACGCCCCAGACCGTGCTTAAGCTGACGCAGCGGCGCTGGCAGATCAGTAAAGGGCGCTCCGTTGCGCAGCGCGCCGGGCTTGCGCTCAATCAGCGGGATGTAGTGCTGCCAGTCGTAGCTGACCTGTTCGCGATCCAGCAAGCGCGCATGGCTGGCAATCAGCGCATCATCGGCCACCACCTCGATGCGGGTCGGATACAAACGGCTGCTGACCCACTTACCCGCGTACTCACACGGCACCGAGTAACGGTTGCGCCCGACACTGACCAGGCAGGTGCTGGAGACCCGCGCAGGCCGCTCGACGTAACCGTCGAAGGCCGCGGGCATAGGCATCAGTTCGGCGCGCTCCAACTCCAGTACCTCGGCCACACTGAGCCCGCTGTATTGAGGGTGCGTCAGCTCGTTCC
>NZ_KV811312.1:0-60996 GCF_001813025.1 Pseudomonas sp. HMSC066A08 | reverse complement strand
ACGCCAACCCCTACCTGCTGCTGGCCTCGGTGCTGGCCGGCGTCCACCACGGCCTGACCAACCAGGTCGAGCCGGGCGCGCCGATCGAAGGCAACTCCTACGAGCAGATGGAGCCGAGCCTGCCGAACAACCTGCGCGACGCCCTGCGCGAGCTGGACGAAAGCGAGATCATGGCGAAGTACATCGACCCGAAGTACATCGACATCTTCGTCGCCTGCAAGGAAAGCGAGCTGGAGGAGTTCGAGTACTCGATCTCCGACCTCGAGTACAACTGGTACCTGCATACCGTCTGAGGTAGCGGTATCGGCGCGCCGGCCCCGGGCCGGCGCCGTACGCAGCGAAATCCGGGGCGGTTTCGCAGACACTCAACGCGGGGGCGTCTGTGTCTGGGAAACCGCCCCGGTCCTTTTCTCGGAACCGGGAAATGTGCGCCACGGCACAGCCTGCCGCCACGCCTCCCGCCAGACTCGATGCTGGCCTGCATCAATGCCGCTGCCGCCCGGCTCCGGCACCATCGTCCGCTCCGTTCCGTCCAGCGAGAAGATTCCATGCCCCGCCTTTCCGTCCTGCTGTTCCTCGCCTTCGCGCCCTGGCTGGCCCAGGCCGAGGAGACCCTGCGCGTCTACAACTGGAACGACTACATCGACCCGCAGGTGCTCGAGTCCTTCCAGAAGGACACCGGCATCCGCGTCGAGTACCACACCTTCGCCACCGCCGAGGAACTGGACAGGGCGCTGCGCAGTGGCGAGGCGATCGACGTCGCCGTCCCCTCCCACGACACCCTGCCGGCCCTGCTGAAGGACAACCTGCTGCGGCCGCTGGACTTCACCCAGCTGCCCAACCGCAGCCATCTCGACCGCCAATTGCTGAGCAAACTGGCCGCGGTCGACCCTGACAACCGCCACGCCGTTCCCTATCTATGGGGTGCCGTAGGCCTGGCCATCAACACCCCGCAGGCCGAAGCCGCCTATGGCGGGCCGCTGCCCAACAGCTGGAGCCTGCTGTTCGACGCCAGCCAGAGCCAGCGCCTGAAAAGCTGCGGCATCAGCCTGCTGGACGCGCCGGACGAAACCCTGGCGATCCTCCTCAACTACCAGGGCCGCAACCTCGGTCGTACCGCGCCGAGCCAGGTACGCCGCGCCGCCGAGGCGCTGCACGGACTGCGACCGAACCTGCGCTACGTCGACAGCGAGCGCTACATCGCCGACCTCGAAGGCGGTCGCCTTTGCCTGGCCATGGCCTGGGTCGGCGACGCCCTGCGCGCGGCCAAGGCGGGCCAGCCGGTAAGTTTCGAGGTACCGCAGGAAGGCTCGGTGCTGTTCATCGACAACCTGGTGATTCCGGCCAGCGCCCAGCACCCACGACAGGCGCACCGCTTCATCGACTACCTGATGCAACCGAAGATCGCCGCACAGATCACCGCCGCCACCCTCTACCCCAGCGGCAACGCCGACGCCACCGGCTTCCTCGATCCCGCCCTGCGCCAGCAACCGGGCCTGTATCCGGACCGCGACACCAGCCGCCGCCTGTTCGCCCTGGAAACGCCGCCGGAAAAACTCCGGCCGGTGGTCGACGAGATCTGGAAGGCCTTCCACGGCGCCAGCCACTGAGCGGCTTGCCCCGGTCGCGTGAGCTGGCGTCCAATAGCCGCTCACGCCCGGAGACCCGCCATGCAGCCCACCTCGTCCACCCGCAAGCCCCGCGCCAGCAGCCAGGCCCGGATCGCCGCGATCCTCGACGCCGCCCGCGGCCTGCTCGCCGACGAAGGCATCGGCGGCCTGTCCATCTACAGCGTGGCCGAACGCGCGGAAATGCCGCCGTCGTCGGTCTACCATTTCTTCCCCAGCGTCCCGGCCCTGCTCCAGGGGCTGACCGGCGAGGTCCACGCCGCCTTCCGCGCGTGCCTCGAACAGCCGGTGGAACATGCAGGCCTGCGCTGCTGGCGCGACCTGTCGCGGATCGTCGAGGAGCGCATGCTGGCGGTCTACGCCCGCGACGCGGCGGCCCGCCAACTGATTCTCGCCAGCCACGGCCTGGCCGAAGTCACCCAGGCCGATCGCCAGCATGACGTGCAACTCGGCCAGGCCATGCGCGCCCTGTTCGAGCGGCATTTCCTGCTGCCACCGCCGCCGACCGATATCGAGATCTTCAGCCTGGCCATGGAGCTAGGCGATCGCGTCTACGCATTGTCGGTCCAGCGTCACGGGATCATCGACGCACGCCTGGCGGAAGAAGGCATGCGGGTGTTCGACGCCTACCTGGGGCTCTACCTGCCGCCGATCCTAGAAAAGCGTAGCGAACCATTAGCCGGATTTATATCCGATTTAAATCGATAGAAAATCTACAAAACCCCTTAAATCGCTTCACAGTCCGATTTTTATCGGATATAAATCCGCCCATCCCTCGATCGGGCGCGACACCCCGTTCCCGCCCGCCCGACCCAAAACCGGCCGCCGCCAAGCCCGGCAGCCATCCGAGCCAGCACACGAGGTGTTCCATGACCCGCAACGTCACCGTCGCCGCCACCCAGATGGCCTGCTCCTGGGATCGTCCGGCGAACATCGCCCGCGCCGAGAAACTGGTGCGCCAGGCCGCCGCCAGGGGTGCGCAGATCATCCTGATCCAGGAACTGTTCGAGACCCCCTACTTCTGCCAGAAGCCGAATCCGGACTACCTGCAGCTGGCCACCACGGTCGAGGAGAACGCCGCCATCGCCCACTTCCAGGCCCTCGCCCAAGAGTTGCAGGTGGTATTGCCGATCAGCTTCTTCGAACGCGCCGGGCGCGCCCGCTTCAACAGCGTCGCGGTCATCGACGCCGATGGCGGCAACCTCGGGGTCTACCGCAAGAGCCACATCCCGGACGGCCCGGGCTACCACGAGAAGTACTACTTCAATCCGGGCGACACCGGCTTCAAGGTCTGGCAGACCCGTTACGCACGGATCGGCGTCGGTATCTGCTGGGACCAGTGGTTCCCCGAATCGGCGCGCAGCATGGCGCTGCTCGGCGCGGAACTCCTGTTCTACCCGACCGCCATCGGTAGCGAACCGCACGACGCCAGTATCAGCTCGCGCGATCACTGGCAGCGCGTGCAGCAAGGCCATGCCGGGGCCAACCTGATGCCACTGGTGGCTTCCAACCGCATCGGCCGCGAGGAGCAGGACGGCTACGACATCACTTTCTATGGTTCCTCGTTCATCGCCGGCCCGTTCGGCGAGAAAGTCGAGGAGCTGAACCGCACCGAGGAAGGTATCCTTGTCCACACCTTCGACCTCGATGCGCTGGAGCGCACCCGCAGCGCCTGGGGCGTGTTCCGCGACCGCCGGCCGAACCTCTACGGTCCGCTGAAGACCCTCGACGGTTCGCTGGAGTCCTGAGGCCTCGGGAAACGATCCGCGCGGGAACGCCCCGCGCATCCCGCGCCGGCGCCCCCGCCGCGCATAGCAACGATTTCAGGAGCAGCGATGAGCAACCCGACCAGCACCCCACGCGCCGACGGCTTCCGCATGCCCGCCGAATGGGAACCCCACGAGCAGACCTGGATGGTCTGGCCGGAGCGCCCGGACAACTGGCGCAACGGCGGCAAGCCGGCCCAGGCCGCCTTCGCCGCGGTAGCCAAGGCCATCGCGCGCTTCGAGCCGGTCACCGTCTGCGCCAGCGCCGGGCAGTACGAGAACGCGCGCGCGCGTCTCGACGACGGCAACATCCGCGTCGTGGAAATCAGCAGCGACGATGCCTGGGTCCGCGACACCGGCCCGACCTTCGTCATCGACGACAAGGGCGATGTACGCGGCGTCGACTGGGGCTTCAACGCCTGGGGCGGCTTCGAAGGCGGCCTGTACTTCCCCTGGCAGCGCGACGACCAGGTGGCACGCAAGATCCTCGAGATCGAGCGACGCGCCCGCTACCGCACCGACGATTTCGTCCTCGAGGGCGGTTCGATCCACGTCGACGGCGAAGGCACGCTGATCACCACCGAGGAATGCCTGCTCAACCACAACCGCAACCCGCACCTGAACCAGGCGGAGATCGAACGGACCCTGCGCGACTACCTCGCGGTGGACAGCATCATCTGGTTGCCGAACGGCCTATACAACGACGAGACCGACGGCCACGTCGACAACTTCTGCTGCTACGTACGCCCCGGCGAGGTGCTGCTGGCCTGGACCGACGACCAGGACGACCCGAACTACCTGCGCTGCCAGGCCGCCCTCCGCGTGCTGGAGGAAATCCGCGACGCCAAGGGACGCAAGCTGGTGGTGCACAAGATGCCGATCCCCGGCCCGCTGTACGCGACCCAGGAAGAGTGCGACGGCGTGGATATCGTCGAGGGCAGCCAGCCGCGCGATCCCTCCATTCGCCTGGCCGGCTCCTACGTGAACTTCCTGATCGTCAACGGCGGCATCGTCGCGCCGAGTTTCGACGATCCCAAGGACGCCGAGGCCAGGGCGATCCTCCAGCGCGTATTCCCCGAGCACGAGGTGGTGATGGTCCCGGGGCGCGAGATCCTCCTCGGCGGCGGCAACATCCATTGCATCACCCAGCAACAACCGGCGCCGCGCAAGGCCTGACGGGCATCCCGCAGGGCGGATGGCCAACCGCGGCGCTGTTCGCCCTGGCCGGCCCGGCACCCCGAGTGGCGCCCTGAATGAAAAAAGCCCGCGTCCTCCAGGAGGACGCGGGCTTTTTCCTGTCCGGCCGGAGCTTACAACAGCGGCAGGGTGTAGCTGACGATCAGGCGATTCTCGTCCTGATCGCGCTGGTTGTTGCTCGAACCGGCGGCCGGCAGGCCGCTGCGGAAGGAGGCGTTCTTCCAGGTGAAGCCCAGGCCCTTGAAGGTGCCGTCCGGGATCACGTAGGCCAGGGAGATATCGCGTTCCCACTCGCTCTGGTCGCCGCGGGCGGTCTTGATCTTGTCGCCGCTCAGGTAAATGGTATTGAAGGTCAGGCCCGGCACGCCGACGCTGGCGAAGTCGTAGCCGTAGCGGACCTGCCAGGTGCGCTCGCCGGCACGCTGGAACTTGCCGATCTGCACGTCGGTGATCAGGTACGCGGTGGAACCTTCGCCATCGCCACGGTTCAGGAACGGGAAATCGCTGTCGCCGTTGAGGATCTGGTAGCCGGCGCCGATGCTGTGGCCGCTGACGGTATAGGTGAAGAGACCGCTGAAGGCGCGGTTGTCGACTTCGCCCTTGGTCACGCCGCTGCCGTAGTAGCCGCTGCTGACGTAGCCGTCGGCACGGCCGGAACGGCTGCCGTTCTTGCCGTCGGAGCTGCTGTCGAAGGCGCGCAGGTCGGTCTTCAGGACGCCCGGGCCGATCTGCCAGTTATGGATCAGGCCGAGGAAGTGCTGCTTGTAGAAGTCGTCCAGGTTGCCGTAGTAGTACTGCAGGGTCAGGTCCTTGTTGACCTTGTAGTCACCACCCGCGTAGTAGAACTTGTTGCTGTCGCGCGAACTGGCGCTGCTGCCGTTGGCGCCGGCGATGCTCAGGCTGCGGTTGTCGGTGGAGTTACGGCCCTTGGAGTGCTCCAGTTGGCCGGCAACCAGGGTGAAGTCCTTGAGGTCGGTCGAGGTGACCTGGCCGCCTTCGAAGGTGACCGGCAGCAGGCGGCCGTCGTTGTAGGTGACCACCGGCAGCTTCGGCTGCAGGGTGCCGTAGCGGAACTCGGTGTTGGATACCTTGGCCTTGGCGGTCAGGCCCAGGCTGGCGAAGTCGTGCACCGGCTCGCCGTCGCTTTCCAGCGGGAACACGGTGCCCGGCTGGCGGTCCAGGCCGCTCTTGCCGGCACGGCCGCCGCCGTCCAGGCGCACGCCGAGCAGACCCAGCGCGTCGACGCCGAAGCCGACCGTGCCCTGGGTGAAGCCCGACTGGTAATTCAGGATGAAGCCCTGGCCCCACTCTTCCTGCTTGCTCGGCGAGGCGGTGCCATTGCGGTTGTCGGTATTGATGTAGAAGTTGCGCAGGGTCAGCGATGCCTTGCTGTCCTCGATGAAACCGGCGGCGACCGCCTGTTGCGCCAGGGCACCGAGGGTACCGGCAGTGATGGCCAGGGCCAGTCGTGACTTGTTGATCTTGCGACTCTTCATTGGTCTTTTCCCCATTGGTATTGCTAATTGTCTTCCGGTCGGGGGAAGTGGAACGCGTGGGCCCGACCGGTCGTTGAAACACTGAGCGCCGTACCATCCCGGAAGATGGCGCGCGCGAAACTCGGCATTCGATGGATCAGGAAACGGCGCAACCCGCGACGATGGAACGACGGGGCAGGCAAGCAGGCAGGGAGGCAGCGAACGGAAGCGTGTGCATGGGCGTACTCGTGTCTTGTTATTGTGCGGCGGGTGTCTCGACCCACCGCCAGTGAAGGCAATTTGTAAGCCAATCTTTCCATCGGGCTCCGCCTTCGCGTCCTCTCGGGTTTCCTGCCCTTCTCCCGGCTGACGGGCCGAAGGGTATCGGCAGAAAACCGCCTATTACAGCTTCCTTTCTGGCGAGTTACCGCCACGTTTCAGAAGTCGTTATTTCCCACGCTTTATAACGCGTGGGTAATAAACAGTAAAATATTCGCAATAAACCTAAAAAGAATTAATTATTCATATTTAATATCTTTAAGGAATATTGTACCGCAGCCGCGACCTACCGGTCGCCTCCCCAAAGAGGTATTCCGTGGCGCCGTCGACAAAACGGAAACGTTTGCCCAGCGGTCAGCCCACGACGATGCAGTCCTTGCCCTGGCGCTTGGCCGAGTACATCGCGGCGTCGGCCCGGCTGTAGAGGGCGCCGAGCCCCTCGTCATCGGCCTGGAGGACCGTCAGGCCCTGGCTGACGGTGATCCCGAAGCTGTGCTCGCCCTCCTGGAAGCGCAGGCGTTGCACCTCGCGCTGCAGGCGTTCGCCGATCTGACGCGCGGTCTGCTCGTCGCAGCCGGGCAGCAGCACGGCGAACTCCTCGCCGCCGATCCGCCCGAACAGGTCGCCACGGCGCAGCGCGGCACTGCCGCTCTGGGCGATACGCTGGAGGACCTGGTCGCCGACCTGGTGGCCGAAGCGGTCGTTGATCTTCTTGAAGTCATCGACGTCCAGCAGCAGGAACGCCAACGGTATCCCCTCGCGGCGACACTCCTTGAAGGCCGCCTCGGCACTGTCGAAGAAATAGCGACGGTTGCTGCTCTGGGTCAGCACGTCGGTGGTGGCCAGCCGTTGCAGCTCGCTCTCCATGTGCTTCTTGTCGGTGATGTCCTCGGCGATGCCCACCACCATCAGCGGCAGTCCCGCCTCGCCCTGGCGGCTGACGAAGCACTTGTCGTTGAGCCAGCGGACCTCGCCGTCGCCGCGCACGATGCGGTATTCGCGTTGTTCCACGGCGCCACGCTCGAGCACCTGCCGCAGGCTGCTGTCGGCGTAGTCGAGGTCGTCCGGGTAGATGCTGTTGCGCCATTCCTCATAGTCCGCCAGCAGCAGTGCCGCGGAACGGCCGAAGATTTTCTCGTAGGCGGGACTGACGTAGACCATCCGCCGGTTCTGCCAGTCGTAGGCCCAGAGCACCGAGTTGACGCTGGCCAGCAAGGCGCTGAAGAGTTGCTCGCGCTCCTTCAGCCGGGCCACTTCGGCACGGCTGTGCAGCAAGGCCAGCGCGGCCTCCTGCGGGTCTTCGGGAATGCCGGTTAGGTCGTCCATGGATCGTCGCTCTGCTCGCGGAACGGGTTCGACCGCCAACTTAGCGCAGGGGTCGCGGCGATACAGAAATGCCCGCCGAACGGCAGGAAAAGCCTCTGGCCAGTGCGCTCGATCACAATTGCCGAGCGATGCCGTTCGTATTCGCCGGAACCTGCACGCCCAGTTGTTTCTGCGCCTCGAACAGCGAGCGCAGGAACAGGGTCAGGGTCGGTCGTTCTTCGTGCCCCTGGCGGGTAATGCAATGGAATTCCGAGTCGTAGGCCAGTTGCCGTGGCCGGATCGCCCGCATGCGCCCTTCGGCGACCCAGGTGGCGGCGTAGTGCGTCGGCAGGTAGCCGATGTAGGTGCCGCTGAAGACCAGGGTAGCGATGGCCTCCATGGTGTAGGCGTCGGTCCCCTGGTTGAAGCGCAGGTCGTGCGGGCGATGGTTTTCCGCCATGTAGCCGCGGCCGACATAGTCGGCCGCGCAGATCTCGTCCAGCGTCGGCTCGTCGCCCGCCCGGGCGAAGAAGGGGTGCGCGCTGCCGCAATAAAGGTTCTGCTCCTCGCGGAACAGGGGTTGGTAGTAGAGCCCGGACAACCGGTGGTGAAAGGCCCCCACCGCCAGTTGCAGGCGCTCTTCCAGCACCGCGTGCTCGAGTTCGTCGGGACGCCGCGTGTGCAGCTTGAGCAGCACCTCCGGGGCGCGCTGGCGAAACAGCCGGATGGCCAGCGGCAACGGCAGGCAATGCTGGCCGATGACGCCATCGACGCAACCCAGGTGCAACGCCTCGCGATCGCGCCCGCCGAGGCCGCGGACCTGCTCGCGGAAACGGGCGATGTCGCTGAACAGGCCGAGCGCGGCGTCGTATAGCTCCTGCCCCTCCTCGGTCAACTGGAAACCGCCGTTGCCGCGCCGGCACAGGGAATAGCCCAGGCGCACCTCCAAGTCGCGCACCAGCACGCTCAGGCGCGACAGGCTGGTGTTCAGGCGAGCCTGGGCGGCAGTGAAGCCGCCGGCCTCGACGATGGCGCAGAAGGTGCGCAGCATGCGCAGGTCGATGTCGTTGAGGTTGCCCAGCATTCCCGCCCCCATGGCGTTCGGTCCGCCTTCGTTATAGCGCCAAAGCCAGGCCGGCGGAACGCCGTCAGGCGCTTCGCGCGGCCGACTCGGCAAGCAGGCAGAGCAGTTCGAACATCATGGTCGCCCCCACCAGCGCCGTGGCGCCGCCGACATCGAACGGCGGCGAGACTTCCACCACGTCGGCACCGACCAGGTCCAGCCCGCGCAGACCGCGGACCAACTGCTGGGCCTGGAGGCTGGTCATGCCGCCGATCTCCGGGGTGCCGGTGCCGGGCGCGAAGGCCGGGTCGAGCACGTCGACGTCGAAACTCACATAGGTCGGCCCTTCACCCACCACCCGCCGCGCTTCGGCCAGGGTCGCCTCGACGCCCAGTTCGACGAACTCCTCCATGTGGATCACGCGGATGCCGCACTCGCGCGCGAAAGCGTCGTCGTCCGGCGAATACACCGAGCCGCGGATGCCGATCTGCACCGTGCGCCGCGGATCGAGCAGACCTTCCTCGATGGCCCGGCGGAATGGCGTGCCGTGGGTGTAGGGGTTGTCGCCGAAATAGCGGTCGTTGGTATCGGAATGCGCATCGAAATGCACCATGCCCAGCGGCCGCTCGCGCCCCAGGGCGCGAAAGATCGGCAGGGTCACCAGGTGGTCGCCACCGACCGACAGCGGCAGGGTGCCGGCGGCATGGACCTGGCGATAGAAGCCTTCGATGCGGCGCAGCGAATCGAGCAGGTCGATGGGATTCACCGGCGCGTCGCCGAGGTCGCCGACCCGTACCAGGTCGTAGGGCGCGATGCGGCTGACGTGATGCACCTTGCGCATCAGGCTGGACAGGTTGCGCACCTCGCGCGGGCCATGGCGGGCACCGGCTCGGTTGGTGGTGCCGCCGTCCCAGGGCACGCCGATCAGGCCGACCTGCACCGCCGCCGGGTCGGTGAACGCCGGCAGGCGCATGAAGGTCGGGATGCCGGCGAAGCGGGGAATCTCGGCGGCGTCGAGGGGCTGCGGATGGTCGTTCGACATGGGGCGTCTCCGTGTGGCAGGAAGAAAGCGCCGGGCGCCGCCCGGCGCGGTGGGTTCATTCCGGCTGGGCTCGCAGGCTGGCGGCAGGACGAGTGGCCAGGCTGACCGCGACGAAGGTCGCCAGGCTGGCCAGCAGGCCGTAGACGATCGGCGAGTTGGCGAGCAGGCCGTCGCGGGCCATGCAGGCGATCACCGCCAGGCAACCGGCGACGATGCTGGCGATCGCCCCCTGCGGACTGGCCCGGCGCCACAGCAGCGCGCCGACGATCGGCACCAGCAGGCCGCCGACCAGCAGGTTGTAGGCGATGCTCAGGGCCGCGATGACATCGTTGACCAGGCACGCCAGGACCAGCATCGCCACCCCCATCAGCAGGGTGATGCAACGGCTCAGGCGGATGTCGCTGGTGGTACCGGGGCGCAGGAAGCGCGCGTAGATGTCTTCCTGCAGCACAGTGGCCGCCGCCAGCAGGCACCCGCTGGCGGTGGACATGATCGCCGACAGCGCGGCCGCCACCACCAGGCCGCGCAGGCCCGGCGCCAGTACCTCGCGGGTGATCTCGGCGTAGGCGTTCTCCGGCACTGCCAGGTCCGGCAGGAGGACCCGCGCCGCCGCGCCGATCAGCGCGCAGGCGGCGCCGTAGAGCATGCAGTAGATGCCGGCGCCAAGCCCGGCGTAACGCACCACCGTCTCGCTGCGCGCGGTGAATACCCGCTGCCAGATGTCCTGGCCGATCAGCGCGCCGAAGAAGTACAGGAGGAAGTAGGTGAGGATGGTATCCAGGCCGATGTGGCCGAGGTCGAAGAAGCCCGCCGGCAGCACCTCCTGCATGCGCGCCAGGCCACCGGCGCCATCGATCGACAACGGCAGCAGGACCAGGAAGATACCGACGGTCTTGATCACGAACTGGATGATGTCGGTCAGCGTAAGCGACCACATGCCGCCGATCAC
The DNA here is from genome assembly GCF_001813025.1 of Pseudomonas sp. HMSC066A08. Classification (NCBI taxonomy): domain Bacteria; kingdom Pseudomonadati; phylum Pseudomonadota; class Gammaproteobacteria; order Pseudomonadales; family Pseudomonadaceae; genus Pseudomonas; species Pseudomonas sp. HMSC066A08. The sequence goes on along the minus strand of NZ_KV811312.1, from coordinate 50,292 downwards.
CGAATAGACGATGACGATCCCGCCACCGCAGAGGATCGCCGGGATCCGCGGGATGCCGAATACCACTTCGGTGACCGAGCCGATGGCGATGGTCGCGGTGACCGCCACCATCAGGTCGTAGGCGACCATGACCACCCCACCGATCAGGCGCGAGGAGGCCTGGTAGCGCTGCTCCAGCACCTGGGTCACGGTGAACACCCGCAGGCGCGCGATCTGCCGCGAGAACACCAGGCTGAGGACGATGATCCCCAGGCCGAGCATGAACACCAGCCACAAGCCGGACAGGCCGAACTGGTAGCCGAGCTTGACCGTACCGATGGTCGACGCGCCGCCGAGCACCACCGCGGCCATGGTTCCCAGGTAGAGGCCGGGGCCGAGGCGGCGTCCGGCGACGAGGAAATCGCTCTGGCTCTTCGCCTTGCGCATTCCGTACCAGCCCAGGCCCAGCATGGCCAGGGCGTAGACCAGCATGATCAGGTAATCCAGCAACATCGCCCGCGCTCCTTTTCTTGTTGTTCTGCGTGACGCCCGGCGTGGCGCCTGGGCACGCCGAAGATAGGCCGGGCGCCGCCCGGGCTGAATCCCGGATCGGGCAAGTCGACTTGCGGAGGAAGAAAAGTATCGGCGGGGCGTCGCACTGGCGACGCCGAAACGCAACGCGCCGGCAGGAGCCGGCGCGTTGCAGAGGCGGCTGACGCACCCGCGAGGGCGCGCCAGGCGTCAGGCGGGACGCAGCGAGTAGGTCTTCAGTTGCGCGGCGAACTCCTTCAGCGACTGGATACCGCTGGCTTCCGCCTCATGCACCCAGTCCTTGATCGCCGCCAGCATGTCGTGGCCGTTGGCGCTGGTCTTGGCCCAGATCTGCTGCAACGCCAGGCGCTTCTCGTAGATCACCTTCAGCGCCTGGCTGTGGGCGAGCATCGAGTCGATGCGCACGTGGTGGCGGTCCTGCAGCAGGCTGGTCTCGCGCGACAGCAGGCGCTTGGCGCGGCGGAACAGGTGGCGCACCGACTCGTCGGCCTTGGCCACCTCCTGCTTGACCAGCGGCGCGATCACCAGCTTGCGGTACTGCGCCATGATCTGGAAGCGGTTGTTGAGGATCGCCATGGCGGTGTCCATGTCCAGGCTGTGCTTGCCCTCGACCCGATGGGCGATCGGCGCGACCCGGGCGACCCTGGCCAGGCGCAGGAAGCTGAACAGCTTGATCCAGGCCCAGCCCAGGTCGAATTCCCACTTCTTCACCGATAGCTTGGCCGAGTTCGGGTAGGTGTGGTGGTTGTTGTGCAGCTCTTCGCCGCCGATGAGGATGCCCCAGGGCACCAGGTTGGTGGCGGCGTCGCGGCATTCGAAGTTGCGATAGCCGACCGCGTGGCCGAGGCCGTTGACCACGCCGGCGGCCCAGAACGGAATCCATGCCATCTGCACGGCCCAGACGGTCAGGCCAAGGGCGCCGAACAGGGCCAGGTCGATGAGCGCCATCAGCACCACGCCGCCGATCGGGAAGCGCGAGTAGAGATTGCGCTCGACCCAGTCGTCCGGGCAGTTCTTGCCGTAGATGCGCAGGGTGTCCTGGTTCTTCGCCTCGGCCTTGTACAGCTCCGCGCCTGCGCGCAGGACGGTGAACAGGCCCTTGTGCACCGGGCTGTGCGGATCCTCGACGGTCTCGCACTTGGCATGGTGCTTACGGTGGATCGCGGTCCATTCGCGTGTGTTCATCCCTGTGGTCAACCACAACCAGAAACGGAAGAAGTGCTGCAGCGCGGGGTGCAGGTCGAGTGCACGGTGGGCGGAATAGCGATGCAGGTAGACGGTCACGCTGACGATGGTGATATGCGTCAGCACCAGGGTAACTGCCACCAGTTGCCACGGCGACAGGTCGAGAAAACCGTTGAACCACATAGGCGGTACTGAACCTCGGGGGGATTTGGGAGTGATGAGGGCCTTGTCTGACAAAACCTGGGGGCATTATCACCAAGCGGCTGGGGATTACCATCCGTTCTTTTAGATATGAACAGGGCCGGATGGCCATCATTTATACTGCCCGGCCAATAATTGCCCACTGAAAATCCCATGAGCCCCCGCCTGAGTGCCCTTCGCCTGAGCCTGGCTTATCTCGCAATCGCCATCGCCTGGGCGTTCCTGAGCGATCATTTGTTACAAAACCAGGTCCAGGACCACGACCAACTGGTGTTCTGGATGACCGCCAAGCGGCTGTTCTTCTTCGCCGCAACCGGCCTGCTCCTGTACCTCTACCTGGTACGCCAGTTCCGCCGCAAGGCCCAGGCCTACGACGAACTGCACGGCAGCGAGCAGCGCCTGAACCGCGCCCTGGAAGCGGTGCGCGACGGACTCTGGGATTGGGACCTGGTGACCGACCGGATGTTCGTCTCGCCGGGCTACGCCGCGCTGATCGGCCTCGCTCCGGAGGAACTCGGCGACCCCATCGAGACCTGGAAGAAGCGCCTGCACCCCGAAGAGTACGCCACCGTGCTGGAGGCCCACCGCAACCACCTGCAGGGCCTGACCGACAATCTCGACCACATCTACCGCCTGCGCCACAAGGACGGCGACTACCGCTGGATCCACTCGCGCGGCCGGGTCCTCCGCAACGCCCTGGGCAAGCCGCTGCACTATACCGGCGTGGCCCGCGACATCACCCTGCAGCGGCTCAAGGAAGACCACCTGCGCCAGGCCGCGGCGGTATTCGACAGCACCCGCGAGGGCGTTCTGGTCACCGACGCCCAGGCGGTGATCGTGCACGTCAACCCTTCCTTCGAGCGCATCACCGGCTACCGTTCCGAGGACGTGCTCGGCAAGACCCCGGCGATCCTCCGCTCCGGCCGCCAGGACCAGGCGTTCTACCAGCGCCTGTGGCTGGCCCTGCGCGAGCAGGACGTCTGGAGCGGAGAAATCTGGAACCGTCGCAAGAGCGGCGAGATCTACCCGCAGTGGCTGCACATCCGCGCGGTGCGCAACGACCAGGGCCAGCTGACCCACTACGTCGGGGTGTTCTCCGACCTGAGCAGCATCAAGCGCTCGGAGAACGAGCTGGACTTCCTCGCCCACCACGACTCGCTGACCGGCCTGCCCAACCGCGTGCTGCTGCGCGAGCGCATCGAGCAGGCGCTGGAGAACGGCAAGGACCGGACGGTGGCCGGGGCCCTGCTGCTGATCGACCTCGACCACTTCAAGCACATCAACGACAGCCTCGGCCATACAACTGGCGACATGCTCCTCAAGGAGGTCAGCAAGCGCCTGCAACACCAGCTCGACGAGCGCTGCCTGCTGTCGCGACTGGGCGGCGACGAATTCGCCATCCTCGTCGAGAACGACGACCCGGAAGCCGTCGCGCGACTCTCGCAGCGCATCCTCGACGGTTTCAACGCGCCGTTCGACATCCACTGCCAGCCGATCTATATCAGCGCAAGCCTCGGTGTCAGCCTCTACCCGGAAGACGCCAGCGACGTCGACCACCTGATGCAGCACGCCGACGCCGCGCTGTTCCAGGCCAAGGACAGCGGGCGTAACGCCTACGCCTTCTACACCCGCGTGCTGACCGCCCGGGCCCGCGCCCATGTCCAGGTGGAATCGGCCCTGCGCCATGCGCTGGAGCACGACGAACTGCGCGTCCACTACCAGCCGGTGCACGACCTGGCCAGCGGACGGATCGTCGGCGTCGAGTCGCTGGTGCGCTGGCAGCATCCCGAGCGCGGCCTGGTGCCGCCAGGCGAGTTCGTCCCGGTGGCGGAGGAATGCGGGCTGATCGCCGCGCTGGACAACTGGGTGCTCAAGCGTGCCTGCCGGCAGATGCGCGAATGGCAACAGCGCGGCGTCGAACTGGAGTTCGTCGCGGTCAACGTCTCCAGCCGGCTGTTCAACCGCGGCGGCCTGGAGGAAAGGATCGCCAACGCCCTGGAAGAGTCCGGACTGGAGCCCCGCTACCTGGAGCTGGAAGTCACCGAAAGCGCGGTGATGGAGGACTTCGAGCAGTCCCTCAACCTGCTCTGCCGCCTGCGCATCCTCGGCGTGAACCTGGCCATCGACGACTTCGGCACCGGCTATTCCTCGCTGATGCGCCTCAAGCGGCTGCCGGTGCACAAGCTGAAGATCGACCAGGGCTTCGTCGCCGGCCTGCCCGGCGCGGTGGACGACGCCGCGATCGCCCGGGCGATCGTTGCCCTGGCGCAAAGCATGGGGCTGCGGGTGGTTGCCGAGGGCATCGAGCACCAGGACCAGGCGCTGTTCCTGCGCGAACATGGCTGCGACTTCGGCCAAGGCTACTGGTACGGACGGCCGCAACCGGCGGAAGCGCTGCGCTTCGACCTGCAGCCCGTGGCGCTGCCGGAAGACTGAGCCTGGCGGCGAAGCCGGGCCGCTTCGCCGCCTTATAACCACTTTACCTATAAAGATTCTTAAACAATATTTTTAAGAATATTGCCCACTGCTTACTATGCACCTCACGCCGCCTCCACTTCGTCGAGCAACGCGGCACCTCGAGCCACAGGAGCAGAGACCCATGAGCGCAACCCTCAGAAGCCTGGATGGCCAGGACGAAGCCACCATCCTGCGTGAAATCCAGAGTGCCCTGCGCGGCCTGCGCTTCGGCGCCGTCGAGATCACCGTGCACAACGGCCAGGTGGTGCAGATCGAGCGCAAGGAAAAATTCCGTCTGCAGCAACCGGCCGTCAAGCAGGCCTGAAACACACGACCCGACTGGACCACCGGAGGCGTCTCGCCATGAACATCCGTTCGATACCCCATCCGCACCGGTACTGCAGCTGTCGGCCGCGAATGCGCGCCTGACGCCCCGTGTTCCCGTCGTTCCGCCAACACCCCATTAGAACAATCGAAACAGCACACACCTAGGAGCTGCACATGTCCCTTCGTCGTTTCGCCCTGGCCGCACTCGCCAGCGCCCTGGTCTCCGGCCCGGTTGCCGCAGCCACGCAACTGCTGAACGTTTCCTACGACCCGACCCGCGAGCTGTACCAGGCCTACAACGCGGCCTTCATCAAGCACTGGAAGGCCCAGGGCGGCGAGGACCTGACCGTCCAGCAGTCCCACGGTGGCTCCGGCAAGCAGGCCCGCGCGGTGATCGACGGGCTCAAGGCCGACGTGGTGACCCTGGCCCTGGCCGGCGACATCGACGAACTGCACAAGCTCGGCAAGCTGCTGCCGGCCGACTGGCAGGCACGCCTGCCGGACAACAGCACCCCCTACACCTCGACCATCGTGTTCCTGGTGCGCAAGGGCAACCCCAAGGGAATCAAGGACTGGGGCGACCTGACCAAGGAAGGCGTGGAAGTCATCACGCCGAACCCGAAGACCTCCGGCGGCGCGCGCTGGAACTTCCTCGCCGCCTGGGCATGGGCGAAGAAGCAGTACGGCAGCGACGAGAAGGCCAAGGACTACGTGCAGGCGCTGTACAAGCATGTGCCGGTGCTCGACACCGGCGCCCGCGGCTCGACCATCACCTTCGTCAACAACCAGATCGGCGACGTGCTGCTGGCCTGGGAGAACGAGGCGTTCCTGGCGAAGAAGGAACAGGGCGGGGAAAACTTCGAGATCGTCGTACCCTCCATCTCCATCCTCGCCGAACCACCGGTCGCGGTGGTCGACAAGGTGGTCGAGAAGAAAGGCACCCGCAAGGTCGCCGAGGCCTACCTGCAGTATCTGTACAGCGAGGAAGGCCAGCGCATCGCCGCGCAGAATTTCTACCGGCCGCGCAACCAGAAGGTCGCCGCCGAGTTCGCCACGCAGTTCCCGAAACTGAACCTGGTCACCGTCGACTCCGATTTCGGCGGCTGGAAGACGGCCCAGCCGAAGTTCTTCAACGACGGGGGCATCTTCGACCAGATCTACCAGGCGCAATGATCGCGACGGCAGACCCGTCGCCCGAACCACGGCCCCTCTCCCAGACCCACTCCCGGACGGGCGAGGGGGCTAGCAGGCCCGGTCCCGTACCGGGCCCACTGCCGGAAGGAACCGGCACCGGGAGAGCCACCAAGCGTTCCAACGCAGAGTAAGGACAGAACATGTCACGACGCATTTCCCCGGTCATACCCGGCTTCGGGCTGACCCTGGGATACACCCTGGTGTACCTCAGCCTGCTGGTCCTGATCCCGCTGGGGGCCATGTTCCTCAAGACCACCCAGCTCAGCTGGGAGCAATTCTGGGCCATCATCAGCGCGCCGCGGGTGCTCGCCGCGCTCAAGCTGAGCTTCGGCACCGCGCTCGCCGCCGCCGTGCTCAACGGCTTGATCGGCACGCTGCTGGCCTGGGTCCTGGTGCGCTACGAATTCCCCGGACGGAAGATCATCGATGCCATGATCGACCTGCCCTTCGCCCTACCCACCGCCGTCGCCGGCATCGCCCTCACCGCGCTCTATGCGCCGGCCGGCCTGGTCGGCCAGTTCGCCAGCGACCTCGGCTTCAAGATCGCCTATACCCCCCTGGGGATCACCCTGGCGCTGACTTTCGTGACCCTGCCGTTCGTGGTCCGCACGGTGCAGCCGGTGCTCGCCGACATTCCCAAGGAAGTCGAGGAAGCCGCCGCTTGCCTCGGCGCCAGGCCGCTGCAGGTGTTCCGCCATATCCTCGTGCCGGCTCTGCTGCCGGCCTGGCTGACCGGTTTCGCCCTGGCCTTCGCCCGGGGCGTCGGCGAATACGGCTCGGTGATCTTCATCGCCGGCAACATGCCGATGAAGACCGAGATCCTGCCGCTGCTGATCATGGTCAAGCTGGACCAGTACGACTACACCGGCGCCACCGCCATCGGCGTGCTGATGCTGGTGGTGTCCTTCATCCTGCTGCTGCTGATCAACCTGCTGCAGCGTCGCATCGAAACCCCGTAAGGAGGGCGCCATGTCCAGTGCAAGCATTTCCGCTGCCACCGCCAGCGCCTCCCGCCGCGGCACCGCCGGCGGCCGCCTGGCCCTGATCGTCCTGGCCTGGCTGGTCTTCGCCCTGTTCCTCCTGCTGCCGCTCTACGTGGTCCTGAGCGAGGCGCTGAAGCAGGGTTTCGGCACCTTCTTCGAGGCGATCCTCGAACCCGACGCGCTGGCCGCGCTGAAGCTGACCCTGATCGCGGTGGCCATCTCGGTGCCGCTCAACCTGCTGTTCGGTGTCGCCGCCGCCTGGTGCGTGAGCAAGTTCGAGTTTCGCGGCAAGAGCATCCTGGTGACCCTGATCGACCTGCCATTCTCGGTCTCGCCGGTGATCGCCGGCCTGATCTACGTGCTGTTGTTCGGCGCCCAGGGCTACTTCGGCGAATGGCTGGGCGACCACGACATCCAGATCGTCTTCGCGGTGCCCGGCATCGTCCTGGCGACCATCTTCGTCACCGTACCCTTCGTCGCCCGCGAGCTGATCCCGCTGATGCAGGAGCAGGGAACCCAGGAGGAGGAGGCCGCCCGCCTGCTCGGCGCCAACGGCTGGCAGATGTTCTGGCACGTGACCCTGCCGAACATCAAGTGGGGCCTGATCTACGGCGTGGTGCTCTGCACCGCGCGGGCGATGGGCGAGTTCGGCGCGGTGTCGGTGGTTTCCGGGCATATCCGCGGCGTCACCAACACCCTGCCGCTGCACGTCGAGATCCTCTACAACGAATACAACCACGTCGCCGCCTTCAGCGTCGCCAGTCTGTTGCTGCTGATGGCGCTGGTCATCCTTCTGCTCAAGCAGTGGAGCGAATCCCGCATGTCCCGACTGAAAAGCAATGCTGACGAGGAATGAACCATGAGCATCGAAATCCGTAACGTCAGCAAGAACTTCAACGCCTTCAAGGCCCTGGACGACATCAACCTGGACATCCAGAGCGGCGAGCTGGTGGCCCTGCTCGGCCCCTCCGGGTGCGGCAAGACCACCCTGCTGAGGATCATCGCCGGGCTGGAAACCCCGGACGCCGGCAACATCGTGTTCCATGGCGAGGACGTCTCGCAGCACGACGTGCGCGACCGCAACGTCGGCTTCGTCTTCCAGCACTACGCGCTGTTCCGCCACATGACGGTGTTCGACAACGTCGCCTTCGGCCTGCGCATGAAGCCCAAGGGCGAGCGGCCGGGCGAATCCGCGATCAAGGCCAAGGTCCACGAACTGCTCAACATGGTGCAGCTCGACTGGCTCGCCGACCGCTATCCCGAGCAACTCTCCGGCGGCCAGCGGCAGCGTATCGCCCTGGCCCGCGCGCTGGCGGTGGAGCCGAAGATCCTGCTCCTCGACGAACCCTTCGGCGCCCTCGACGCCAAGGTACGCAAGGAACTGCGCCGCTGGCTGGCACGCCTGCACGAGGAGATCAACCTGACCTCGGTGTTCGTCACCCACGATCAGGAAGAAGCGATGGAAGTGGCCGACCGCATCGTGGTGATGAACAAGGGCGTGATCGAGCAGATCGGCTCGCCCGGCGAGGTCTACGAGAACCCGGCCAGCGATTTCGTCTACCACTTCCTCGGCGACTCCAACCGCCTGCAACTGGGCAACGACCAGCACCTGCTGTTCCGCCCCCACGAAGTGTCGCTGTCGCGTTCCGCGGTGGCCGAGCACCGCGCCGCCGAGGTCCGCGACATCCGTCCGCTGGGGGCGATCACCCGGGTAACGCTGAAGGTCGACGGCCAGGACGAACTGATCGAAGCCGAAGTGGTGAAGGACCACGACAGCCTGGCCGGCCTGGCCCGCGGCGAGACCCTCTACTTCAAGCCGAAGGCCTTCCAGCCGGTGGCCAATCTCTGATCCCGCGGCGGGTTCAGCCCGCCGTGCGTTCCGCCAGGCCGCGCAGTCCCGCGCGGCCCTTCGGCGACACCTGCAACGCCCGCGAGCCGTCCTGCGGCCGCAACCAGCCCTGGTGCAGACAGGCCTCCAGCAACGCCGCCCCCAGCGCGCCGCCGAGGTGCGGCTTGCGTTCGCTCCAGTCGGGGCAGGCGCAGGCGAACTGCCGACGGCGGCGACGGACCTCCACCAGGTCGATCCCCAACCCGGCCAGCCCGGCCTCGCCGGTCGCGCTCAGGCGCAGCGTCCTGCCCTCCTGCTCGATCCAGCCGGCATCCAGCATCCGTGCGAACACACCGACCGAGAGTTCGCCGGCCAGGTGGTCGTAGCAGGTCCGCGCCTCGCGCAACGCCGACGGCGTGCCGTGGCTCGGCGGCAGGCTGCGCCGCTGCGGCTGCAGGGCCAGGGAGGCGCTGGCCAGCGCTTCCACCGCCTGTCCCACTTCCGGCCCGGCCAGGCGATAGAAGCGATTGCGCCCGCGCGCTTCCAGGCTCAGCACTCCGCCCTCGACCAGCCGCCCCAGGTGGCCGCTGGCGGAGGACGGCGAGACGCCCGCCAGTAGCGCCAGCTCGCTGGCCGGGCGGGCACTGCCATCCATCAGTGCCCAGATCATCTGCGCGCGGCCGGGATCGGCGAGCAGCGCCGCCAGCGAACTGAAGCCGGGATTGAATTGCATGCTTCACCTCCGGATGAAACGTTGCCTGTCGACGACGAGAGATACTGGCCGCCATCGCCCGCTCGCGCCAGCCCGAGACAAGGAAAAGCCCGCATGTCCGTCGACCTCCACGCCCTGATCCCACTGATCGCCCTCACCTTCCTTCTCGCCGGCTTCGTCAAGGGCGTGGTCGGCCTGGGCCTGCCGACGGTCTCGGTGGGCCTGCTCGGCCTGGCCATGCCGCCGATGCAGGCGGCGGCACTGCTGATCGTACCGTCGATGGTGACCAACCTCTGGCAGCTCGCCTGCGGCCCGCGCTTCCTCGGCTTGATGAAACGCCTGGCCGGCCTGCTGCTCGGGGTGATCGTGGGCACCCTGCTGGTCGGCGCATGGCTCGGCGGCGACGCGCCAAGGCAGGCCACCGGCGTGCTCGGCCTGGCCCTGGCGGCCTACGCGCTGCTCGGCCTGGCCGCGATCCCGCTGCACCTGCCGGCACGCCACGAGCCCTGGGCCGGCCCGCTGGTCGGGCTGGCGACCGGCGCGCTGACCGCGGTCACCGGGGTTTTCGTGATTCCCGCGGTGCCCTACCTGGGTGCCCTAGGATTGCAGCGCGACGAACTGGTCCAGGCCCTCGGCCTGTCGTTCAGCGCCTCGACCCTGTCCCTGGCGGTCACTCTCGGCGTGCATGGCGACCTCCTCGAACCGCAGATGCTCGGTGCCTCGTTGCTGACCCTGGTCCCGGCGCTGGGCGGGATGCTCCTCGGCCAGTGGCTGCGCCAGCGGATCAGCGCGACGCTGTTCAGGCGCTGCTTCTTCGTCGGTCTCCTGCTGCTCGGCGCCGACCTCGCCTGGCGCGGTTTCCACTGACGCCAGGGACGCATTGCGCACCCGCCAGGGCGGGCCTGCGGCCTTCGCGGGACTTCCGACGAACGGCACAAGCCGCTATCATCCGCCGCCGCGCGACCGCCAACGGCGCGCGGCACCGGGCGGAACACGCCCGTCCGGCACGGAACGCCACCTATCGCAAGGAGCACACGATGAAGACCCGTCTTTCCCTTTCCGCCCTGGCCCTCGCCTGCGCCGCCCTGGCCGGCTGCCAGAACCTGCCCCAGGGGGACCTCATGCAGCACGGCATGATGGCGGTGAAGGCTGCCACCCTGAGCGACGCCGAGGTCCGCCAGGTCGCCGACCAGGCCTGCGCCGAGTCCGACCAGCAGAACCGCATCGCCCCGGCCAACAGCAAGTACGGCCAGCGCCTGGACAAGATCGCCAAGGCCCTGGGCGACCAGATCGACGGCGTGCCGGTGAACTACAAGGTCTACCTCACCGAGGACGTCAACGCCTGGGCCATGGCCAACGGCTGCATCCGCGTCTACAGCGGGCTGATGGAGCTGATGAGCGACAACGAGATCGAAGGCGTGCTCGGCCACGAGATGGGCCACGTCGCCCTCGGCCACACCCGCAAGGCCGCCCAGACCGCCTACGCGGCCGCCGCGGTGCGCGGCGCCGCCGGCGCCTCGAAGAGCGGCACGCTGGCCGCCCTGTCCGGCTCCCAGCTGGGCGAACTCACCGAATCGCTGATCAACGCGCAGTTCTCCCAGTCCCAGGAATCCGACGCCGACGATTTCTCCTACGAGCTACTGAAGAAGCGCGGAGTGAACACCCAGGGCCTGGTCACCGCCTTCGAGAAGCTGGCCAAGCTGGGCGGCGGCGACAGCAGCATGTTCGATTCGCACCCGGGCTCCCAGGCCCGCGCCGATCACATCCGCCAGCGCATCGCCGCGGATCGCAAGTAACGCTCCGGACCCGGTCTCCCGCGCTCGCGGGAGATCCTCTCACGCCGCCCGCTTGTGCTCGCGAATGCAGGTCGGGCCGGCGCGCTCCTCGACCTCGCGCTGCACGTCGCCGCGCAGCCCCAGCAGAAAGGCCAGTTCCGCCAGCACGAAGAGCGGACCGACGATCAACCCGCTGAGATCGTCGACGAAGGCCGGCTTGCGCCCTTCGTAGTAATGACCGACGAACTGGATGATCCAGCCGACCACGAACAGGCCGACGCCCCAGCCCAGCCAGGCCGCGGTAGTCCCCGCCGCCAATTGCGCAGCGCCCCACACCGTCAGCGCCAGCAGCGCCGTCATGGCCGCGCCGAAGCGCAGGTCCAGGCGCAGGTAGAACAGCGCCGCGGCGAGCGCCAGCAGCAGCGCCGGAGACAGGCCGAACCCCAGCGCCGGCCGCGCCAGCAACACGGCGATGGAGAGGACGATCATCGGAATGCCGATGAAATGGCTGAAGATGTTGCGCCGGTCGCGGTGGTAGGCGGCGTATTGCGCAAGGTGATCGACTAGGGTTTTCATTGTTGTGGGTCTCACGCCAGGGTTCTCGCATCATCGCGCCGCCCCGGTTTTCCACTCTGTCAGCTAGACGACAAACATGAACGAGCGTACCGACTACCGTTCGCAACTCCAGGCCGGCCGCTGGTTCCAGGGTTTGCCGGAGGCCTTGCAGACGCACCTGCTGGCACTCGCCCAACCGCGCCAGTTGCCGCCGGGCCAGCGCCTGTTCGCCCGCGGCGACGCGCCCTGCGGACTGTACTGCGTGGTCGAGGGCGCAATCCGTATCAGCGCGGTCAGCGAGAACGGCAAGGAGGCGCTGCTGATCCTGGTGGAAGCGCCGCACTGGTTCGGCGAGATCGCCCTCTTCGACGGCCAGGCGCGCACCCACGACGCCTACGCCGAAGGCCACACCCAGCTACTCCAGGTACCGCAGGCGGCGCTGCTCGAACTGCTTCGCCGCGAGCCGCACTACTGGCGCGACATGGCCCTGCTGATGAGCCACAAGCTGCGCCTGGCATTCATCGCCCTGGAAGAGATGGCCCTGCTGCCGGCCGCACAACGCCTGGCGCGGCGCCTGCTGATGCTCGCCGAGGGCTACGACAACAGCCGCAGCCGGCAGGTCCTGCACCTGCCGCAGGAACAGCTGGCATTGATGCTGTCGCTGTCACGGCAGACCACCAACCAGATCCTCAAGGACCTCGAAGCCCAGGGCATCCTCCAGCTCAGCTACGGCGGCATCGAGATTCTCGACCTCGCCGGCCTGCGCGCGGCCACCCACGGCTGAGCGCGAATCACACTTTCGAACGCTTGCAGGCGCACGATGGCCGGCTACCGTGTGCAGGGCACCTACCCTCGGTGCGGATATCCATAACGACAACAACAGGATCTCCCCATGCCCCGTCCTGCCCTTTTCGCTGTCCTCTGTGTTTACTGCCTGCTGCTGGCGCTGCCGGCGCGCGCTGCCCTCGACGACCAGCAACGTGCCCTGCAACAACTGCAGGTCCAGGCCTGTCGCGCAGTGGGCAGCCTGTTGTTGCTGCGCGGCGAGGGTTTCCAGGAACATCACGCGGCGCAACTGGAGAAGGACCTCGCCAGCCTCGATCGGGCGCTCACCGCCGCCCCCGAGGGGGTGCTCCTGCGGCAAGGCGAAAAGACGCTGGTGGCGCGCATCCGTGAAGGCGCGGCCTACGGCCCCCGCGAAGAGGACCTACCCTGGCGCTACCCGCAGCAACTGAGCCGCGCCCTGCGTGACTTCCTCAACCTGGTGGAACGCCAGGTGCCGCCGCCCCCGCCAGGCCAGCCCCTGCCGCTCTGGCAGTTGCCGGTGCGGGTCGAGTACCTGTCCCTGCAATACCTGGCGCGCGCCTACCTGGGCGGGCTGGAGACTGCCCGCGAGCAGCCCCGGGACTATCTCGGCCAGGACGAGAGCGTGCTGGTCCCGCTGATCGACCGGCGCATCACCCTGCTGGTGGCGCAAAGCGCCAACCCGGCGGGACTGAAGAAACTGGAAAACCGCTGGGAGTACCTGAGCCAGGCCCTGCGCGACCTGAACAGCAAGAGCAGCGCGCTGGTCAGCGCTTCCGGCAGGCCCTGGGCGCCGATCATCGTCGACCGCCACGCGCGGGCCCTGAGCGAAAGCCTGATGCGCTTGAGTGCGGAGTGAGACCACGCGCCGCACGGGGCGGATAACCTCGCGACTCGCCACGCTGCGCCAGCGTCCGCCCCGACTCCCTGGCCAGCGCATTTTTTCGAATCCGCCCTGCGGATTTTGATTTGCCGCCACGCCCTGGCACAGGCGCAATGGTGCTCCCGAAAGGAGATCGCCATGCCCACTGCCAACCCACCCGGCCGCACTCTCTGGCTGATGGCCGCCATCGTCCTGGTCGGCCTCAACCTGCGGCCCTCCATGGCCGCCGTCGGCCCACTGCTGAACGCCATGCGCGGCGAGATCGCATTCAGCTTCGACGACGTCTCGCTGCTGACCGCCCTGCCGGTGCTGACCCTCGGCCTCGGCATGTTCTTCGGCCTGGGCATCGCCCGCCGCGTCGGCGAGTGGCGTTCGGTGGCCCTCGCCCTGCTGCTGATCGGCGCCGCCAGCGCCCTGCGCCTGGGCAGCCGAGGCCTGCCCGACCTGCTCGGCAGCGCCATGCTCGCCGGCCTCGGCATCGCCCTGATCCAGGCGCTGATGCCGGCCCTGATCAAGGCCCGTTTCGGCGCGCGCACGCCGCTCTGCATGGGGCTCTACGTCACCGCCATCATGGCTGGCGCGGCGCTGTCCGCCAGCGCCGCGCCGACCCTGGCGGAGCACGCCGGCTGGCGGCTCGGCCTCGGTGCCTGGGCGGCGCTCGCCGCGCTCGCGCTGCTGGCCTGGTGGCTGCAACCCGGCACCCGCCTGCGCCTGCCCGACGCGCAGCCCGGCAGGAGCCTCCTGCGCTATCCGCGGACCTGGCTGCTGATCCTGTTCTTCGGCCTCGGCACGGCCTGCTACACCTGCGTGCTGGCCTGGCTCGCGCCCTATTACCTGGAACAGGGCTGGAGCGCCCAGGAATCCGGCCTGCTGCTCGGTTTCCTGACGGCCATGGAGGTGCTCTCCGGGTTGCTCGCGCCGGCCCTGGCCAGCCGCTCGCAGGATCGCCGCCCGGTGCTGGGCGGGCTAGCGGCGCTGATGCTGGTCGGCTTCCTCGGCCTCGCCTGGGCGCCGACCAGCCTGCCGCTGCTCTGGGCACTGTGCCTCGGACTGGGCATCGGCGGGCTGTTCCCCATGGGGTTGATCGTCTGCCTCGACCACTTCGACGCGCCGCAACGCGCCGGTCAACTGGCTGCCCTGGTACAAGGCGCCGGCTACCTGATCGCCGGGGTCTCGCCGTGGATCGCCGGGCTGCTGCGCGACAGCCTCGGCAGCTTCACCGGCGCCTGGCTCGGGCTGGCCGCGGTGGCGGCGCTGCTACTGGGGCTGGGCCTGCGCTTCGACCCGCGGCGCTATGCGGCACTGTTCGCCGAGCGACAACCACAAGGCGTCGGCGCCGAAAGCTTGCGCTGAGGAAAGGGACGGGTTCTGATGGCGCTCCCGACGCCGTCAGGACGCCCCGATGCTGATCGCCAACGGCCTGCGCAAGGTCGACATGCAGGACCTGCTGGTCTTCCTCCAGGTCCACCAACGACAGAACCTCGTCGAGGTCGCCGAACACCTGAGCCTCAGTCCGTCGACGGTCAGCTACTGCCTGAAGAAGCTACGCCAGGCCTTCGACGACGAGCTGTTCATCGCCACCCGCAGCGGCATGCAGCCGACCCACAAGAGTCGCGCCATGCTGCCCCACGTGGAGGAAATGCTCGCCCGCATCAACGCCTGTCACGTCGCCCAGGGCAGCTTCGACCCGCGTGGCGAGCCGCGTACCTTTACCCTCTGCGCGCCGGAATACGTCGAGCTGCTGATCCTTCCGGCACTCCTGCGACGGCTCGCCGCCAACGGCCCGAGGATCGGCCTGGACATCCGCCGCCTGGGTCCCGAACTGCCCACCGAGGCATTGCTCGACGGCCAGGTCGACCTGGTCTTCGACTTCGGTCCCGAGTACCACCGACCGGCACCGGAGCTACAGGCGCTCGCCCTGTTCAGCGACGAGCTGCTCTGCGTGCAGGATCGTGCCCAGCCGCGCAGCGAGCGCCTGGAGCTGGACGAGTTCTGCCGGCGCCGCTTCGTCTTCCCGACCCCGCTCGACGCCAGCAACGCCAACCTGGTGGACACGTGGCTGCGACGCCAGGGCCGCAGCCGCGAGGTCGCCGCGCGCGCCAACAGCTACGTCGCCGCTCTGCAACTGCTGTCGGGCAGCGACTTCGTGCTGATGCTGCCGCGGCGTATCCATGCACTGCTCGACGATGGCCGCCATCACGCCTGCCTCGCACCGCCCGGGCTGCCGCCGTTCGCCCTGCACCTGTCATGGAGCCGCGCCGCCGACCAGGACCCGGCGAACCTCTGGCTGCGCGAGCAGGTACTGATCGTCTGCGCCGAGCTGGGTTTGCTCTAGCCTGCGTCATCCTGCACTTCGAGGCTCGCCGCCAGGGAGCGCCAGAGCACTTCGGCGAATACCTGCTGGATGCCGCCGGCCAGGTAGTCGAACATCTGCTGCGCTTCCCGCCACTGGCTGCACACCAGCCAGAGATCCGGCTCCAGGGCGTCCCTGCGTACCTGGTACTCCAGGCAACCCGGCGCCTCCCGCCCCGGTTCGACCAGTTGTTGCAAGCGCAGGCCAAGCCGTTCCGACTGACCGTTGCGCGCGCGAATACGGATGACCTGGCTGGCGCTCATGACGGACGCTCCTCCGGGCGAACGAGCGACGCCTCAGCGGGCGCCGCGCTCCAGTGGCTTGAGGATCGGGTCGCCCTCCTTGAGCAACTCCCAGACCAGCAACTTGGCCGGCTTCATCGGATCGGGATTGCGTGCCAGCAGGTGCGGCACGTTCGCCGGCTCGTACCAGCTCTGGCCCACCGTGTAGGTCTCCACCGGGCCGCCTTCCAGTTGCGTCTGCACGGTGCCTTCGAGCACGTAGACGAACACCGAGCCGGGATGCACATGGGGCGCGGAGACCTGGCCGGGCTTGAACGACACCGTCAGCATCAACCCACGATGGCCGGGAATCTCGGCCAGGGCCTGGTCGTGCAGGGTTTCCACCTTCTCCGCAACATGGGCGCTGGCCAGCGTCGGCAGCGCGGCGAGCAGCAGGCAGGCGATCGATCGATTGGCCTTCATCACCGTCCACCTCATTCCGGTTGCATGCCCATGCCGACGCCGAAGCGGTTCCAGGCGTTGATGGCCGAGACCGCCAGGGTCAGTTCGGCGATCTCCTTGTCGTCGAAGTGCTCGCGCAGTTCGTCGAGCAGGCCGTGCGGCAACGCCCCCTGGCTGAGGCGGGCGAGTTGCTCGGTCCAGGCCAGGGCAGCGCGCTCGCGCGGGGTGAAGTAGGGGGTTTCCTGCCAGACGCAGAGCGCTTGCAGACGCTGCTCGGTCTCGCCGGCCTTGCGCGCGTCGTTGGCATGCATGTTCACGCAGTAGGCGCAACCGTTGATCTGCGAAGTGCGCAGGTAGACCAGTTCGATCAGCGGGCGCTCCAGGCCGGCCTTGGCCAGGGCCTTTTCCAGGCCGAGCATGGCGGCATAGGCGTCGGGGGAAGCTTTGGCCCATTCGAGGCGGGTGGTCATGGCGAATCTCCTTGGCGGATTGGCAGCCGCGAGAGTGGAAAGCGGCGCGGCATGGGGTAACACTAAGCCTGCCTTTGGCTTCCACGAAGAGCCAATTACCAGAAATACCAGGTAGCCAATTTCGCCATGGAACTGCAACTGATCCTCGACGGCCGCCACGACCTGGTCGGCCAGCTCTATCGCCAGCTGCGCGACGCGATCCTCCACGGTCGCCTGGCCACCGGCGATCGCCTGCCAGCCACGCGCTACCTCGCCGAACGCCTGGAAGTGTCGCGCAAGACCGTCAGCGAAGCCTACGAGCGCCTCGCCAGCGAGGGCTTCCTCGAAGGCCGGGTCGGCAGCGGCACCTTCGTCGCCCGCGGGCCCACCGCGGAAGCGCCGCCGCAGCGCGCCGACGGTCCGCTGCGGCCGGCCGCACGCTGGGCACGCATCGAACCGCAGTCCGGTCTGATGGACCAGCAGGCGCCGCTCCGCTACAGCTTCGCCGGCGGCACGACCGACAAGCGCCGCTTTCCCTTCGATACCTGGCGTACCTGCGTGCTCCAGGCGCTACGCCTGCAACAGCGCTCGCCGGCGTTCTACAAGGAAACCGAAGGCGACCCCGAGCTGCGCCTGGCGATCTCCCGCTACCTGGCGATCAACCGCGCCGTGCAGTGCGACTGGAACGCCCTGATGGTCACCCAGGGCGCCCAGCAGGGGCTCGACCTGCTGGCCCGGGTGATGCTCGACCCCGGCGACCTGGCGGTGGTCGAGGAACCCGGTTATCCGCCGGCCCGCGCCAGCCTGCTGGCCGCCGGCGCCGAGGTGCGCGGAGTGCCGGTGGACGCCGAGGGGCTGCGCGTCGACCTGCTGCCGGACAACGCCAAGCTGGTCTACGTCACCCCGTCGCACCAGTTCCCGCTGGGCATGCCGATGAGCCTGGAGCGGCGCCTGCGGTTGCTGGACTGGGCGCAACGCCACCGGGCGCTGATCATCGAGGACGACTACGACAGCGAGTACCGCTTCGACGGGCGTTCCCTGGAGTCGCTGCGCAGCCTCGACCGGAACGGCCAGGTGGCCTACCTAGGGACCTTTTCCAAGACCCTCTTCCCCGAGCTGCGCCTCGGCTACCTGCTGCCGCCGGCGAGCCTGCGCGAAGCGGTGCTGGCGGCGCGCAAGCTGGTCGACCGGCACAGCGAGACCTTGCAGCAACGCGCCCTCGCGCTGTTCATCCAGCGCGGCGACTTCGCCCGCCATACGCGCCGCCTGCAACGCGAATACGCCCAGCGTCGCGGGCGCCTGCTGGAACGCCTGCACGGCGACCTGAGCCCCTGGCTCGAAGCGCTGCCGGCGGTGGCCGGGATCCACCTCGCGGCGCGCTGTCGCGAACCGCTGGATGTGCTGCGCATCGCCCGTCATTTGCGCCAGCAAGGCCTGGAGGTCGGCACCCTGCCGCCCTTCTACGCGGAAACCCCGGCACAGGCCGGCTTCCTCTTCGGCTTCGGCTGCATCGAACGGGACGACATCGACCCGGCGTTGGACCTGTTGCGCGCCGAGCTGCGGCGCTAGGCGCGCTTCCGCCCATCCACGGCCGGCAACTCGGCGGCGCGCACGCAGGTGCCGATATCCCCGGCCAGAGGCTCGATTGCAACCGCGCCCCATGCCCAGCGGCGCATGACGCGTTGCGTTATCCGCCCTACGGGAGGCGCCGCCCCTTGCAAAGGCCCGGCGAGGACGGCTCAGGGCTGCAGCAGTTTCGCCAGTTGTTCGCCGTCCAGCCCGAGCATGCGGGCAGCCTTGCTTTCGGCCAGTTGCTCGGTGTCGTCCTCGGGCAGGCTGGCGGCCTGGGTCGCCAGGCTGAGGATCAGCTCTTCGCGGGAAAGCACGCCACCGAACTGGTACGCCGCAGCGATCAGCCGGCGCAGCTCCAGCGGCAGCCGCCAACGCGCCCGCAGGGCCGAGCCGAAGCTGGCGCCGAAACGCCCCAGCAGCTCGTCGAGCCGCGCCTCGTCCAGCGCGCCGCCGCCATCGCACCAATCCTGCAATGTCCGCAGCAGCGCCAGGTCGCCCAGGCGATGCAACAGCCCTGCGGTATAGCAGCGCTCGACGTCCGCGCCGAGGGCGTCGGCCAGCTCCCAGGCGATGTCCGCGCAGCGTTGCGAAAGCTCCCAGAAATGCATGGCACGCTCGGCCAGCAGCGGCTCGCCGAGCTGGATGGCCCGCTGCAAGCTGAAACCGAGCACCAGGTTCAGGCTGTGCCCGAGCCCCAGCCGCCGCAGGGCCTGGCCCAGGGTCTGGCAGGCCGGACCGACGTGCCGGGCGGCGCTGTTGGCGGCGGCGATCAGGCCAGCGGTGATCTGCGGGTCGCGGCCGAACTCATCCTCCAGCACGCGCAGCGGATGCTCCTCGGCGCTCAGGCAACGATCGCTGGCGGCACGCACGTCGGCCAGCAACGGCGCTCCCTCTGCAGAGTCGCGCGCGCGTTCGAGGAAAGCCTCCAGGTTCTCGCCCGCGTCCCGCTCCGGCAGCGGACAGGCGACCACTTCGTCACCCTTCAGCAACAATCCTCGCAGGCGTTGCATCAGGTTCTCGGCCTGGAACGGCTTCACCAGGTAGGCGGTCGGTGCCAGTGCCACGGCGGCTCGCACGCTGGCCTGGTCGGCGCGGTCGCTGATCAGGATGAACGGCTGCTCGGCGACCGAGCGGCGCAGGCGCGCTTCGCGCAGCAACTCGAAGCCATCCACCTGCGGCAGGTTCAGCTCGGCCAGGATCAACGCGAAGCGCCGGCGCCGGCAATGCGCCAGCGCTTCCCCGCCATCGCCGCAGAGGACCAGCCGGGCATCGCAACGCACACCGAGGACCAGTTGGCCAAGCAGGTCGCGACTCCAGGGGTCCGGGTCGGCAATCAGGATGACGGGGGCCTTTTTCGCGGCACTCATGGCGTTCCTCTTCGAACCTGGCGAACCGAGCGGGCCGCACCAGGCATGACAGGCGGGCACGACACAGCCCGCGGGCACACAAGGGTATGACGGACGAACACGGTGCGCCTCTAGGTCCTGTCCTAATCGCCACGAACGGAACGACCGGAGGAATGCGGGAGGATTCGTATGCGCCAGGCGCCCAAGGGTAACAGGGGGAAACCGTTCGTCGGGCGTTTCGCGGAAAACCCTGGCAGAAAAAAGAGGCTTCCGTTTCCGTGAAGCCTCTGAAAGAAAGGCCCGCGCGGACGCGCGGGCCTCGGGGGTATCGCTTTGCCGGTGAAGCTTAAGCGAGTTCGTCGAAGCACTCGGCCAGGATGGCCAGGCCCTTCTCCAGTTGCGCGTCGGGGATGGTGACGGGCATGAGGAAGCGGATGACGTTGTAGTAGGTGCCGCAGGAGAGCAGGATCAGGCCCTTCTCGCGCGCACGGACGACGATCTTGCTGACCAGTTCGGCAGCCGGCTTGTGGGTATCGCCGCCCTCGAACAACTCGATGGCCACCATCGAACCCAGGCCACGAACGTCGCCGATCACCTTGTGCTTGGCCTGGATCTCGCGCAGGCCGGCCTTGAGGCGCTCGCCGACGGCTTGCGAACGTTCCAGCAGCTTCTCTTCCTCGAACACCTTCAGCACGGCCAGGGCCGCGGCGCAGGCGATCGGGCTGCCGGCATAGGTGCCGCCCAGGCCGCCGGGCGCGATGGCGTCCATGATCTCGGCCTTGCCGGCCACGCCGGAGATCGGGAAGCCGCCGCCGACCGACTTGGCGAAGGTGGTCAGGTCAGGAACGATGCCCAGTTGCTCGGTAGCGAAGAAGGTGCCGGTACGGCCGGCGCCAGTCTGCACTTCGTCGGCGATCAGCAGGATGCCGTGCTGGTCGCACAGGGCGCGCAGGCGCTGCATGAAGGACTTGGAGTTGACGTAGAAGCCACCCTCGCCCTGCACCGGCTCGATGATGATCGCAGCGATGTCCTGGGGCTGGGCATCGTTCTTGAAGATGCGCTCGATGCTGGCGATGGAGTCGTCCTCGCTCACGCCGTGCAGCTCGCAGGGCGCCAGGGCGCGGAAGATGCCGCCCGGCATCAGGCCCATGCCGGCGGAGTACGGGACCACCTTGCCGGTCAGGCCCAGGGTCATCATGGTGCGGCCGTGGTAGGCGCCGGTGAAGGCGATCACGCCAGCGCGACCGGTGGCGGCGCGGGCGATCTTGACGGCGTTCTCGACGGCTTCGGAGCCGGAGGTGACCAGCAGGGTCTTCTTCGGGAAGTCGCCCGGCACGCGCTTGGCGATTTCCTCGGCCAGCTCGATGTAGGGTTCGTAGGCCAGCACCTGGAAGCAGGTGTGGGACAGCTTGCCCAGTTGCTCCTGGACCGCGGCGATCACCTTCGGATGCAGGTGCCCGGTGTTCAGCACGGCGATGCCGCCGGCGAAGTCGATGTACTCGCGGCCTTCCACGTCCCAGACGGTGGAGTTCTCGGCGCGTTCGGCGACGACCGGGTGGATCTGGCCCACGCCGCGGGGTACCGCGGCCTGGCGACGCTTCAGCAGGGATTCGTTGGTCTTGCTCATGGCTTCCTCAGTGGCCGCTCATCGGGTCGGCCGGGTCAAAGGATGAAGGCGGGAAGGAAGCTCCCCAAGGCAGCATGCGATGATCGACTGCCTCGGGACTTGCAGGCCCGCCAGGGCTCGGAGCCGCTTCGCGATCGGCGACCGCGGCTCCCGGTTCGTCCGGTGCCACCACCGGCAACGTCGACACCGGACGACGCAGCTCTTGCCTGCCGTCCGGCCCCTCCGGATGCGTTCCTCGCCGGGCTCAGATACCGCCCAGGCAGAGGTACTTGATCTCGAGGTAGTCCTCGATCCCGTACTTGGAGCCTTCGCGGCCCAGGCCCGAGGCCTTGATGCCGCCGAACGGCGCCACTTCGTTGGAGATCAGGCCGGTGTTGATGCCGACCATGCCGTATTCCAGTTGCTCGGCGACGCGGAACACGCGGGCCAGGTCGCGGGCGTAGAAGTAGGACGCCAGGCCGAACTCGGTATCGTTGGACATGGCGATGACCTCGGCCTCGTCCTTGAAGCGGAACACCGGCGCCAGCGGGCCGAAGGTCTCGTCCTTGGACACCAGGGCATTCTTCGGCACGTCGACCAGGATGGTCGGCTCGAAGAAGGTGCCGCCGAGGGCGTGCGGCTTGCCGCCGGAAACCACCTTGGCGCCCTTGGAGACCGCGTCGGCGATGTGTTCCTCGACCTTGGCCACGGCCTTGGCGTCGATCAGCGGACCGGTGGTCACGCCGGCTTCCAGGCCGTTGCCGATGTTCAGCTTGGCCACGGCGGCCTTCAGCTTGTCGACGAAGGCGTCGTACACGCCGTCCTGCACGTATAGGCGGTTGGCGCAGACGCAGGTCTGGCCGTTGTTGCGGTACTTGGAAATCAGCGCACCCTCGACGGCGGCGTCCAGGTCGGCGTCGTCGAACACGATGAACGGCGCGTTGCCGCCCAGCTCCAGGGACACCTTCTTGATGTCCTGGGCGCACTCGGCCATCAGTTGGCGGCCGATTTCGGTGGAACCGGTGAAGGTCAGCTTGCGCACGATCGGGTTGCTGGTCAGCTCGCCGCCGACTTCGCCGGCGCTACCGGTGACCACGCTGAACACGCCCTTCGGAATGCCGGCGCGCTCTGCCAGCTCGGCCAGGGCCAGGGCGGAATAGGGGGTCTGCGAAGCAGGCTTGAGCACCATGGTGCAGCCGGCGGCCAGGGCCGGGCCGGCCTTGCGGGTGATCATCGCCGAGGGGAAGTTCCACGGCGTGATGGCCGCGGTCACGCCGATCGGCTGCTTGATCACGATGATGCGCTTGTCCGGCTGGTGGCCGGGAATGGTATCGCCGTAGATGCGCTTGGCTTCTTCGCCGAACCATTCGAGGAAGGAGGCGGCGTAGGCGATCTCGCCCTTGGCCTCGGCCAGCGGCTTGCCCTGCTCGATGGTCATCAGGCGGGCCAGGTCGTCCTGGTTCTCGATCATCAGGTCGAACCAGCGGCGCAGCTTGTTGGCGCGCTCCTTGGCGGTCAGCGCGCGCCAGGCCGGCAGGGCCTTGTCGGCAGCCTCGATGGCGCGGCGGGTCTCGGCGGCGCCCATCTTCGGCACGCTGCCGATGATCTCGCCGGTGGCCGGGTTGTTCACCTTGATGGTCTGGCCGTTGTCGGCATCCACCCAGGCGCCATCGACGTAGGCTTGTTGACGGAACAGCTTGGCATCTTTGAGTTGCATGACCTGTCTCCTTCGAGGAATGCCGTGAGCAGCGGGTCTACCTCGACTACCCCGCGTGCCTGGTTGTCTGGTTCGGTTGTAACCGGAAAGTGTTGCCTGCTGGTTATTCGAAAGGGCCAGCGCCCCGGTGTTCCATTTCCTGCGCCCTGTGCCAGCGGCGTCGCCGTTACCGGCCGGCCACCGTGCGCAACGGACGGACGCGGATAAACGCGACCGCCGGCAGGCGTCGGGGAGGATACGAAAGGCTCGTGCGGGAAAGGGATTGCGGACGAAACGCCACGCCGGCACCACGGCGGCCCGGCAGCGCGAAGGGCCGGACGGGCGACGGGCAGGTCAGAAAGAGGTCATTCCAGGGGCACGCGGCCGGCTGAACTGATGCCAATTCCCCGGTCTCCTGTTGTTGTGGCTTTGGGGGCGTTTGAAATCTCAAACGAATCCTAGGGCCACCACTGACAAAGGGCAATACCCCGTTCGATAAAATCAACGAAAGTCGGAAAATTCTGCTGCTTTTCTGAGCACATCCTCGACGGACGGTCGTTTTCGTTCGAAATCACGAACGTACGCACATGGAATGGACTCCCGCCGACGAGATGCGTATGATTGCGGCCTGCCGCGCGAGCCGCGGCGCTGCATCCGTAGCTCAGCTGGATAGAGTACTGCCCTCCGAAGGCAATACTCATCGAGTTGAGAAGGGTGTCAGCTAATGGTCAAATAGACCGCCGCAACATATACGCACCAGTAGCTCAGCTGGATAGAGTACCGCCCTCCGAAGGCGGGGGTCGTGGGTTCGAATCCCGCCTGGTGCGCCATATCTGTATGATTTAAAAGCCTTTTCCTAAGGCTCTGCCGATCCAGATCCCGAATTGGCTAATCTCTCAAAATTGATCTCCATGCGGATACTCAGATTGTGGTGAGTACTGCCCGCAGCGCTCCTTTTCGACTCATTTTCGGGCTGTGCCAATTCTGTGCCTAAACCGTGCCTCAAAGTCTGGCGCCCTATTTTGCGAGCGGGGATTTTGAGTACTAGCCATAAATCGAGCTGCAGCTACTAGTCGATGGTAGTGAAGAAATCTTGCGTCGCTGCCTGCCCAGGCGGGTGGCCGGAGGGCCGTGGAATCCAACATCCATGTCATCGGCGGAAAAAGCGTCCCGCAGGATAGGGGCTCCGACAGAACACTGGTCATTGACGACCCTGCGGTGCTCCAGGCTGTGGCGGGCGCAGCGAAATGTATGCGTATCTGCCAACGTACCAATACAGCTATTCGGGATCGTCTACGCAAAGAGTGCAGAGCGCTGTGGCCAAGGCGCAAGCAGCACCCAACCCTGAAAAGCTTCCGCCACCAATTGGGCTCAAACCTAAAAGCCTCCAGCGAGAGCGATAAGGCCATCGCCTACATGACGGGGCACCAATCCATCGAATCAATCAGCGTCTACGGGAACCGTCGATCTGGGGCTGGTCACAAATTGCATATCAGACCTGCACAGGACGCTGACTTGTCAAAAGTTCGTCAACCCAAGCAGCCTGCTGTTTTTGGTCGAGAACGCGTGGTGGGCCGTATCGAGGTGCCACAGCGCCTGGCAAACCGACGAACAACTGCACAACCTGTCGCAAATGAACGTTAGCGGCCGGGCATCATCTCAGGCGCCAGCCATCTGCCTAATCGTAAATGCCCTTCGTCCAACCACCGTAAACCCAGTGGACTCCGATATTGACTGCTCAAAAACACGCCCGGCCTGCTCCAAGCGCAGATAGCGCGTTGCGCATTTTTTATCCAAACAGTTGGCTTTGAACCCTACAGGGCTCTGGAAAACCAGCGGAGCCCTGCCAGTGCAAACCGGGCACTTTTCCAAAGCAAGAATCGCCTGGTTGTGACGTTCCAGGGCTGACGCTTGCGCAGTGGAGTTAGAGGAAACCAAAGCCTCCTTGAGCGCCGTCACTGCTTCCTCGGCCAAGGCCTCAGTAACAATCAGTTCATTTTGCTCTGAATTAACCTGAACCCCCGCAACCTGCTTTGCCTGTTCCAGCACCTTTTGCGGGATTTTTTGCAACGGCTGCGCATACGTAATCATAGCCATTCGGCAAAGCACCTGATCAACCAGCAAGCCAAAGCGCTCCGTGCAATACATGTCTGTGGGAGACAGCGGTATCCACTGCTCTGGACAATAGGCTGCATCAATCTCCTGCCCCATTGCCGGCCAGGCGATAAACCGCTCC
This sequence comes from Pseudomonas sp. HMSC066A08, assembly GCF_001813025.1. Lineage (NCBI taxonomy): Bacteria > Pseudomonadati > Pseudomonadota > Gammaproteobacteria > Pseudomonadales > Pseudomonadaceae > Pseudomonas > Pseudomonas sp. HMSC066A08. The sequence goes on along the minus strand of NZ_KV811312.1, from coordinate 24,916 downwards.
TTGCTCTGTGGAGTCACCTCAGGAGCAGGCGCATCACTCAGCCAGGGCACAATGGTAAGCAATACGTCCTCTGGCGTTGAAAGGGCAGGAGAACTGCTAAGCAATTGCCACTCCAGCCCACGTTGCCGAAGAAGTATGTGCCTTCCGGCCCAGACACCTTCGTCCTGGCCATTCAGATAAGGCAGCAGCGCCCTCCTCATGACCAGACCAGCGTAGTGAGAGTAGGCAGAAGCAAGAGACTGGTTCTGCCTGAAGCGCTCTGCCGGCGTGGCACGTTTGGCCTGTGTCACCTTGGCCAACTGATCCCACAAGATAGCCAGATGCCGGTAATGCTGATCGTGACCAAGGATGTTGGTCATATGCAGCACACCTGTCACTTGTGCCTGCCGGCTGACCAACAAATACAGACCACTTTGCTGCAGGCCCGCAATCGTCTGGTACAAGCGTTCAAGCTTTTCAAGCGTTTCACCAAGCAACTTTGATGCGTTACTGGTTTCCTCTGCGCTGAATGTCATCCCCCACAAGCGGCAAATTTCTTCACGCAGACGGTAATCGACATTCTCCGCCTCATAGAAGCGCAGCGCCTGATTCAGCGTCGCCTGCAAGCCACGCAACTCCGCCAAGCGCGCGTGCAAATAGCGTTCAATCTTATCCAGCAAGCGCGCATAGACACGATTCTCATAGATGCCATAGTCATCTTCGCTGAAGCGGGCCAGTACCTTCTTGGGGATCACGCCACTCAACGTCTGCCGCTGCCAGCACTCCGAGTGCGAGGCCAGATGCACCAGCGCCCCTTTGGCCAAACGACGTGCACGCCCGATATCAGCAACCTCATCCTCATAGTGAAGATCGAGGCGCGGACGCTGCGAGATGTGATGCAGATGCCCTTGCTTCACCACATCCAGAAGCCGCTCCTCAAAGGGCTGCAGATGGCTCTTGGCATCGATGATGGAAGCTGGCATCAAAGGAGACATCAAAGGCGCCTGCAGTGCCTCGGCATCAATCGTCGCAATGACCTTGCTCAGCAATTCCGTTGCCGCCGCCAGACTTTTTTGCGGCGGCGTAAAAGTGCAAGCCTCATCACCCAACTGGCAGCGCTGATCACCATCACTCACCAGCACACCCGTAAATACCGGTGTATGGCCATTAAATGCAGGCCCGTCATTCACAGACTGATAGCGACCGGGCTGAATGAGTGCCGGCAACTGCCGGCACTGCTCACCCGTAAAACGATCAAACCACATCAGCTACGGCCATCCAGGCGACGAATATCAGCCTCCAACAGCTCCATAGACTTGCGCGGATCACCCGCCAGATCAGCGCTGATCCAGAAGTCCTCCAGAGCGCCTTTCAGATTGCGCAGCGTCTCGGCAGAAACGTTGTAGCGGCCGGTCACTTTGCCAGGGCGCATGATTCTCGTGGCCAACAAGTGGTCCAGCGCCTCCCCCGAAGAAGCCCCGCAAGCCAGCATGACAGGGATGAAATCCAGCGCCTGCTTTTCAAAGCGGTTCCCCCAGCCCAGCTCAAACTGACTGCCCAACTGTTCGGTGAAGGCATCGCCGGTCAGGTCCTTCAGTAGCTTGACGACCTCCTCCTTGCGCTCAGCACTTGCCTTGCCAAATGCCTTGCGCAAGGAGCGATAAGAGTAGTTGGCCGGCTCAAACGACTTGATCGTGAAGCGCTTATCCTGCTTGGGCAGAGTCATTACATGAGCACGATCATAGGTCTTGTCCGCCAGCTCATTGGTGGTTTCATCATGGTTCGCGGTACCAATAAACCAGACATTGGCTGGCACCCTGATCTTGCGGCCCTCGGCCAGCATCGCAGGTGCATTGGGCAACGACGTTTCCGAGAGGCTGATCAAGCGCTCATCGGGGTTGTTCTTCTCCAGGGCAGAGAGGAACTCGGCAAAGTATTGCTCAGGGCGCGACAGGTTCATCTCATCCAGCAGGATGATGTTGCAGGTGTCTTCCCAACGCGGGGTCTGCGCTTTGTATAGCGCCTGCAAGCAGTCCTTCTCGTAGAACCGTCGCTCAAAGGCGTTGTAATGACCAAGAAGATCATCCCGATCACGCCAACCGGCCTGCACTGAGATATCTGTGCAGAAGCCCCCCATAGCCTTGGCAAATGCCTTGGCCAAACTGGTCTTACCGGTACCACTGATACCCTGGAAGACATGCAGCTGGCTCATGGCCAAGCCCCCCAGCAACACGCGGATATCCTCGATCGGATAGAACAGCTCTACAGGCTTTTCAGCCAGGGCAATCCGGTGTTGCAACTGCTCTGCAAACGTTTTGAGATCAGGCACCGCATCCAGATCCATGCGCGCCCTGAAATCACGACCTGTATCCATCAGCGTCATTGCCGGGAATGGCGTCTGGGTCTTCTGGGCACTGGTCAGTTGCTCGATGCGGCTTTCCAGATCATTGATGTGCACCGCGAGCGTATTTTTGTGTTGCTCCAGAACGCGCTTCTCACGCGCGACAGCCTCAAGCTCTGTAGCCGCGACACGCTTGCCGCTCAACTCACGACGCAGCTCATCCCGCTCAGGGCGTAGCTCAGCTACTTCTCTTTCAAGATCAGCCTTGCTGTCACGCAGGTAGTCATTATCGCGCTGCAATTGCGCCGTATCCGATTGCTCCAGGCTGCGCTTGAGTTCACGGTTTTCCTGACGCAGCGCTTCCAGTTGCTGCAGGATCTCAGCTCCGGATACTTCGCCCAGGGATTGCTTGAGCTCCTGAATATCGAGCAGCTGCTCCTTGAGTTCATTCGCCTTGCTCCAGGCCCGCTCACGCTGCTCTTCCAGCTTGGCAACAACCTGGTGATGATTCGCCCGCTCGGATGCCATTTCCTCATCCAGACGCTGCTGCAAGGCCTTTTCCTCTGCCTGGATATCCGCCCACTCACGATCCAGGCGGCTACGCGCACGATCTAACTCGACCACTTTCTGCTTGATGTCGTGCTCACGCTGATCAAGCAACCTGACACGTTCAGCCTCTGCCTCCGTGCAACTGAACTTGACCTCCGCCAGCCGCCTTGCTGCCTGGGAAATTTCACCGTCGAGCTGGTGCTTGTCTTCGCGCAACGACTGAAGATCCGCTTCATGCTGACGCACCTGCTGACGCTGTTGCGCCTCCAGCTTACGTAAAGCCGCTTCGTTTTCCGCAACAAAGCCGGCTTGCGCATTGGCCTCTCGCATATTCAGGGAACGCTCGGCCTCCAAATTTTCGGCCATCTTCAGCGCCAATTCCTGCTGAGCCTCAAGCAGCTTGTCCCACTCAGCCTTGAGCTCAGCTTTCTCTGCATCCAGTCCGGAGCGGACGGCCACAAGCGCTTCCTGTTCGGCTACCTGCGCCAGTGCCGCCACCTCGGCAGTTTCAGCTAATTTGCTGGCAGCAGCCCACCGCTCGGCATATTCGTCATGCAAACGCTCCTTGAAGCGCACCAACTCCTTGCAGAGCGTGGCGAATTGCTCAATCCAGCGAACCAGATCACTGTCGCCCTCAAAACGCTCGCAGACGCCGCGCAACCACTCACGCTCGACAGAAATATCCAGTGTCATGTCAAAGGACTGATAGGCCTTGGAAGCGTTCTCGAAAGAAGCGCTCAATACATTCACTTGCTGCTCCACTGAAGCACGGGCCATACCGGCCGCAGACGGTGCCGCTGCTGGGATTTGCTGTGGACCAAACTTGTTCGAGCTTTTCTTGCCCATTACATCCATTCCTTAAAAAATTCGGTGAAGCCCAGCGCGTACTGGATGTTATCCAGCGTTTCCTCATAGGTGAGGGGGGCGACTTCTCGTCCGGTAAAGCGGCTCTGCGCATGGCTGCTGCGGTTACGCAAATCCGCAAGCAGCAACAGCCTGTCAAGTTGCAGCTCGCGAGCTAACAGCGTCTTGAACGGGTGCCCAGAGTGGTTGAGCGTTCCCATTGCTGCAGCAAACAGCAAAGCTTTGAGAGAATCGCTTGGCCGGGAACAAGCCCGAATAACCTGGCCAATCTTTTGCCCAGCCAGCGTACTGATAACCCCCGAGGTAAAGGCCGGTAACTGCAAGGCTGATAGCAAGCGCTCATTAAGCTCTCGATTAACGATTTTCTGTTTGGGCAGATGCCCTGCTTCAACTGGATATTGGTGAATCAACCACTGCATGAGGACCTCAAGCAGTTTCTGGCACTCCATCACTGCAGCATCCAGTTCCTGCTCACTCTGGTCGCCTTGTTCCAGCTTGTTCATACGCAGTAGCAGGGCTGCCAAATGCCGCTTGATATCCGGTTGCCGCGCCGCCCAGGGGTATTCCGTGAGCACCTGCATATCCGCCTGCTGGCGCATGGCCTGCAGCCACTGCTCAACCGTCTGATCATCCGCACGCGGAACAGAAACCAAAGGCTGTAAATGGTTGAGCAGGTACTTGTTACCCCCCTCAGTCTGCTCCCGCAAAGCATCCTGTAACCACCAGGCGTTGGCTCGCAGCGCAAACGGATCGTCGACTGCCCACAGCTCCAGCCCCTCGTCATCAGGCTTGGCCCAGAGCAGTACCCTTGCAGGCTTGGCGGTATCATCCAGCCGCTGCACACCAGACAACTTAAGGAATTGCGGGAACTGGCCGCTATCGAGCTGCCGAGCTGCCCGGCAATCATCCCGATAGTCGCGATAAGCTATCGCCAGCGCCTCATGATCCAACGTCGGCAGTGATGACTTGCCCGCCGCCATCACAAACGGCCGGATTGACTTGCCGCTTTTCCGCTCCCCTTTGAATACGGGATAGCGTTGCAGCGGATCTTCGGGCTCGATCGAATCAAGCTGCTCAGCGAAGCGTGGCCAGAACTGACCACTGATAGCATCCTGGAACAGATAACCAGCCTTCAGGTTGTCATCCTCAACAGACTCACCATCCAGCAGTTGCTCGCCTTTTTCAGTCAGCCCACGGGCACTATCAGTCAGCCAGCCGTTACTCACCCCTTGAGCCAGTATCAGCTTGATCAGATTGACATGCAGCCCGGTCAACTCAGCGATTGCCTCCGCTTGCGTCAACTGTGCCCGGATCAACCCCAGCACAGCGCGCTGGAACAGATTCAACTGAGCCTCTTTTGCCTCGGGATAAAGCACGCGATGAACCAGCACCGGCCACAACAAGGGCCTGGCCTCGCCGCGAGGCTTTTCAGCAAACTGCAGATAAATACCGGTTTCAGCGAATGCAGCCATGCTCACCCCCACACAGCTGATAAAAAGCAGCCAGAGCTGGTACAGCCTCTTGTGCATCCGGGTTACTGGCCAAAGCAGCATCCCCGACACAAATCAGCATCTGCCTTTGCCGGCTCATGGCCACGTTCATGCGGTTTGGCAAACGCAGGAAACCAAACTGACGGTTCAGTTGCAGCTCACGCTCATCCCCCTCGCTGGCAGCAGCTCGCACCGAGCGATTGGGCTGGAAACTGCGCACGCAAGACAGCAGCACCACATCGAACTCCTTGCCCTGGAAGGCGTCCACCGAGCCAACCCGCAAGCGTTCCTCTGCAACCACGCTTCCATCTGCCTGCACCTTGCGGGTCAACTTGAACTGCTCATGCGGCTCGTAGCCCCCCTCGCGCTTTACCATCAAGGGAGTACCGTCGATTTTCTGCTGAGCGAGCTTCTCCATGATCAGATCGCGCTGTGCCGCGTAGAAAGTAATGATGCCAACAGACAACGCCTCACCGCCGGCCTGCATCAGCTTTACCACTTCGTCAGCAATGCGCTGCGCCTCAATCTCTCGAACCCGGCTAGTTCCCCGGCGCTGATCACGCCCCTGTACCGCCGGCACATCAATCCACTGACAAACATGGCCACGGTAGGACTCCGCCAGCGGCCCCAGCCTGGAAAGCAGCTCCTGGCTGAATACAAACGCCTCTGCCGGCCTGCCGGAATGCAGAACCCCCAGGTTTTCACATTCGTAGAAGTGCTTACTGACAAAGTTGCCCAAGACCGGATGCATGCGGAACTGGGTATCAAGCATCACCACACGGCGAATCGAATCCTGCTTTTCCAAATCCTGTAGCTTGACCCGCATACGCTCGAAAAGACTGGATCGGAAAGCCGCCAGTTGCAGTTCGGTCAGTTCATGCTCCTCCTGTAACTGCCCCTCGATATCCGGCTCAAGCATGTGCGGGAGCTGGCGGTCATCGCCCACCAGAACAATCCGCCGCTTGGCCATGGACATCGGAATAAACAGATCCAATGGATTGGCCCGTGCTGCCTCGTCGATGACAACCGTATCGAACTCGATATCCGAGTTGGAGCTAGTGGATACCTCTTTCAACATTTCCATCTGCTTGCCCGCAGCCTGCTGGCAGGTTGCACCGACCACCATCGAATACTCATTGACCACAGCCCGCGCAGCGGAACGATCGGACTCCAGACTATCGACCAGTTGCTCCAAGACCCATGCAACCCCCTGCTTGCGCTTGGCCATGCGGTCTTCCAGATAGCGATCCACCTCATCAAGCAGCGCTAGGCCATCAGGGTCTACCTGGCGTTTCAGCGCAGCCGGCCGGTAATCCGGCAAGTGCTGATCAAGCAACAGATCCTTCCAGATCTTCAGAGCCTGAAGGGTCGCCGGCTCAACGTGCGAGCTGTCGGCAAGTTCTTCCAGCAGGCGCAGCAGCTCCGGGGCCACACCTTTTTCATGGCGCTTGAGCCAGCTCAGCAGATCCCAGGCACGCTCGCCGCCATCATCGGTAAAGGCAGCAACCTCGACACGCAGAGCACGGATACGCCTGAGCAGCTGAGAGGGAGGCAGACCTCCCGCAGCTGTAGCCGGCGCTTGACCGGCAAGCGTATCGATATACTCCTCGAACTGACTTTCAAGCCGGGGCGGCAATGCCAGGCCGCTTTGCTCCAGTTCACGCAAGTCATGCAAAAGGCGCTGGAACTCATCCGCCTGCTGTGCAGGGCCGGTACTCGCTACCCGGGCAAGGGCCAACCTCGCGGAAATGGCCCGCAACTGCTCAAGCTCAGGGAAGCGGCTGTATTCCTGCGCAATCTTGCGGTGCAAATGAGCCGCCTGGCGTTCCAGCCAAGGCTCAATCAAAGCCGCCTGATCACTCTCGCCGTGCTTGCCGCCCACCCGCGCGCCAGGTAAGCCGAATACATCGCTACGCTCCAGTGCATTGTCGACGGCATCATGCTGAAAACTGCTGACCAGTACCTGCGCCGCAATATTCTGCTTCTCCGCTCGCTCACCCAGACAACGCTGCAATGCTGCAATAACCTGGGTTTTACCGGTACCAGGAGGGCCGATGATGATTGCCAGATCAGGGGTATTGAGCGCGCAATCCAGCGCCAGCGCCTGCTTCTCGGTCGGCTTGCCACCCTTGAAAGACTCCAGCACGTATGGGGTCAGCCCGCTGATCGGGCGTCGTCGCGCAGCAGGAACCGCAACCCCTTCCAGCAGCCATTTCAATTGCGGCAGCCGCTTGCCCGAGTCAATCGACTGCTTGGCTGCCAAGCGACGCTTACCCATCGAACGTTGGCCGGCAAGAGACAGATACAACCAGCCCTCCCCCGCTTTCGGTCGGATGTTGGTCTTACCCGCCGCCTGTTTGAAAATCACGCAATCTGGCTCGAAGCGAATAGTCCCCCGCGGAGCATTGGCAGTCCTTTGAGCCTTCTCGGATGAAAGCTCTTCCAGCCAGTCCGGGCGCTGATCGCCCAGATCAAACTGATCATTGCTGCTCAGCTCCAGATCGCGCCAGCGCTCGCGGAACGCCTGATACTGCTCCTGCGACTTGGGAATAAGACGCCAGGCATTGCCACGCCCCTCCTGAAAGCCGTGGCACTCGGCGTAAGCCAGAGAACCCAAACTTTCTGCCTGCTCTAAAGCTCTTTGCCACTCTTTATCGTTGTAAAGATTCCAGAGTTCGAGATAGCTGGCGTTGTCACGCAGCGCCGCACTCAGCAGAGCCTGCTGACTGGCACTGCCGAGTGCAGCCGCAACAGAGGCATCCTTGAATTCAAATTGGCCAAGCAGGATGGAGAATGCACCATCACGATGGGTATGACGGTTAACACGCTTGAGCAGAAAACTGCCATCCTGGCGCTGCTCGACATCGGCACGCCAGCCATTACCCAGCAACTGAAAACCGCCCTTGCTAGCGGTATTGCTGAAGCGAGCAACCGTCAGCCAGTCACCCTCGGCCAGGCCCTGCACCACAAAGTGCTCGACAAACCAGCGACAGGCCAGTTCAACAGTGCTGTCGGCAATTTCGTGCTTGGCGTGTAGATCCTCAGCAAGCAGCTCATCAACGCCAAGTTCAAGCTGCATTGCCGTTACTTCAACCGGTGCGCAGTATTGCACCAGCAGCTTGTTCTTCTTCGTACCGGTCAACAACCAGCGGGTCTGATCACGCAGGGCCAGACGGCCAAACATTTCGGCATCGGCCTGGGTGCAACTGACGCGGATGCGCACATCCCCCTGAACCGCCAACCAGTCATGCTGGTAGCGCTGAAGGAAAATCGCCTGTCCGTCCTGCAAGGCATCCACGGACTCATCTGTAGAAAGCGCCAGCACATCGGCTGACAGCATGGGGAAATCTTTAAATTCCATTTGCTATCACCACCGGAACTTCCAGACGACTTTACTGGAGGGCAACCTGGAGTCCTTATGACCTGACTTCGCCGGCTCACCCACATGGATCAGAAAGGGCTCCTCATCCTTACCACGCAAGCTCTCCTTGATCCCCTGATAACGCTGCAACGTTTTAACGGTTTCCCCGCGCTGCAACTGCAACTGGCTATCCGGCAGCGGGTAAATCCCCAGGCCTTTGTCGCTGTACTCGATGCGGACATGGTCCGCCGGCCAGCGGTCATAGCTGAACGTCGGCAACAAGCGCTTGAGCTCAACTTCCCCTCCCGGCTGCAACCAGACCTTTCGCCCCGTCGCCACCAGCTCTTGAGGAATCTCCCCGTCCTCGTCCTGCTCGGCAGGCAAGGCAATGAATTCCTCAAACAGAACTAGACGGCTGTCAGCTGGCGCCTCACAGAAAAAACACTCCGCCTCGTCCGCTGCCCGCAAGTCCACTGGCAACAGGCTGGTACTGCCACAGTCCGGGCAGCAGTACATACGCTCATCCACTTCAACCAACGCCTCAAGCCACTCGGCCATAGTCGGGCGCTCATAGGGGCTGGTTCGCCCACCCTCAAAGCAACGGCTAAACAGTTGGGGCAGCTTGCTGTGCTCCAGCAACTGCAGCGGCAGATTAACGAAGCAAGCGTTACTGTCGTCCGCGCTATCGTTGATCCAGGGATGCTCACCGCGCAGCGCGGCGTCTTCGACTTCGGGCTCACCGTCACTGACCATCTCACCCTTGAACGGGTGGTTGTGTGTCAGCAACTGATAGGCAATAACGGCGAAGCTCCAGCAATCGGTGAGGCTGGACAACAACGCCTCACCACGCACCACTTCCGGTGCGCCATAGTCCACGGTGTGCAGGGTCAAGCCACTGTGGCTATCGAGGCTGATGTTGTCGCAGTCAATCAACCACGTCTCGGCAAACGCCGGATCGTCCGAGACAAAGATATTGTTCGGCGACAGATCACCGTAGAGCATGCCGCGCCCGTGCAACTGATTCAGTGTTCTGGCCATCTGGCCCAGAATACGAATACGCCGACGCAGCCCGCCCTGGCGCAGATAATCTTCATGCGCCTCTTCTTCAGCATTAGCAAAACTGTCCAGCAGCCCCTGCAAAGGCACCAGCCCGTCCATCAGCTCCATCACATAACCGCAGCGTGGCTCAGCCAGCAGTTCAAGCGGTCTAGCCAGCTTCAAATCGGCCAGATCCTGCCGGGTCAGCCATTCGATGTGCTCACGCCAACGACGGCGCGCCTGCTCATCCTTATTGGTAAACCCCTTGATCAGAGCTTGTGGGTACTGGGTGCGGTAAACAACGCCCTGCCCACCACTGCTCAACTCACTCGTGAGCTCATAAACCGAACCTTTGCTGTCCTGCACCATGCGCTGCTTCTGCGGCGCGGCCTTGTTCGTGCTCATCTGTATCAATCCGTTAAGAAAATTCCAGCAATGCTCTTGTCGTCACCATGGCGTGGCGTCGACCAGTCCAGCAGCTCACCCGTCAACCAGCGGCGCATGCGGCGCTTGCTACTACAACGCAGTTGGCGCCGGTAAATGGCATCAAAAAACGACTCAAGCTGCGATGGAATCAGGTCATCCGAGATACCATCCGTCATCAGCAGTACGCCATCACCCGGCTGGCTCAACTCAAACTCGAAACTGCGAGTATTCCGGGCATCCGCCTGGGCCAAGGTCAGGGTCTGATTACCGAAGCCCTGGCGTTGATCGGTCAGCACCTTGAAAGCGCCAGCGCTTCTTGCCAGCAGCAATCCATCGCCAATCTGCCCGGCAACAGCCCGGCCACGGGCATCCACGCGCGCCCACAGGCAGGTCGTTTCATGCAGGCGATAACGCTCGCCAAAACAGGCCAGCCAGGCCTTGCGAACCTCGTCAGTAACCGCTGCATGAGTAATGTCCGCCTGGCACCGAAGCACGTGCCGTGACAACTGCACCGCCTTGCGCGAACCGAAGTGGCTCAAGGGGCGACTGCCCAATCCATCGGCAACTGCAACGCACCAACCGCCGCGTATACCACTGACGGCCAGGGCATCCTGGTTAGGTGAGTCATCCTGCTGGTGGGCGGGGCCCCTCACCGAAGCCCCACTCGCCAACAAGCGCATCAGAAATCCCAGTCCTGATCATCCGTCGGGATTTGCAGCGGAGCAGACTGATTCGGCGTCGCCGAGCGGCTACGTGCACTGACGCTCATCGTCACAGCGCGGAAAAAACGGTGGATATCCGCAGCATTCTCGGCACGGAACAGCGGTGCCTCCGGGTCATTGGCAAAATCACCGAGCATGCTCTCATCGGCATCAGCACCGATGGCCATGGCAAAGCGAGTGGCCTTGGACGAGCGCTCGCCATTGGCCAGACGAGCAAAGGAACCCTGCCAGTCATCAGTAGGGTGGCCATCGGAAACCAGCACGATTACCGGTTTGTAGGCGCGGGAGGGGATGCTGTCCTTGTCTTCGATCATCTGGCTGGCCAGTGCCAGAGCACCACCCAGCGGAGTCGCCCCCGCAGCAGTAAGCGGGGTGAAGCCCTGCAACTGATGAGCCGGAGTCAAAGGCAAATTCACCTCTGCTTGACTGCCAAAGGTGATCAAACTGACCTGCAGTTCAGCCCGCAGGCGGCTCTCGCCGGCAAAGCTGCTGATCATGTCTTTCAGGCCCTTGTTCAGCGCCTCGATCTTGCCATCCACAGACATGCTGCCACTGGTGTCAGCCAGAACGATGATCGGCAGCGGACGGGCGGTTTGGACCTGGAATTTTTTGAGTTCTGACACTGTGTACTTCCTTGATAGTCAATTGGATATCTCCCTATAAGCGCATCCCGTGCCAACTCATGTTTTCTTTTAAAAACAGTATGTTATGCAATCTTGAAGGCCGAGAAAGATCGTTATATACGTAAAAACCGTTATTTATTGGTAATTTTGTTTACCGACACGAAGAGGGGCTCATTCACAACGCTGTGGGAAATACCCCTCACAATCCCCAGTAATACTGCTTAATCTTCTGCGCCATCAGCCGGCGGCGTTCGGTGAGGAAGGTTTCGAACTGCTCAGGCTGATAGGCAGCGAGGTCATCCGGGAGGCAGTTGGCCGCCAGGTTGGCCTTAAGGTCATCCAGGCTGATGATCGCACCATAGTGCGCTGCGCCTTGCTGACACTGGTCAAAGACCTTCGCCATATAAGCGGCCGGGGCGGTATCGCCGATCTTGATGTTCACTTCCTGCTGCACGTACACATAGTTGGCCACCTGGTTGTACTTGCTTCTGAGCAGCCCCCGCTGCTTGAGGAAGTTCTTCGGGAAGATGTGATGGATATCGCCGTGATGCGTAAGCATGTCACGCACGGTGATGTCCTTGGACAGGAAGCCCTTATCACCCCGATTGGCCTGTGCGGCCCAGAACACCTTGATAGCCGGGGCGTTGACGGACGAGGTGTTCAAGGCCTGCGGCAGACCGAAATCCCAGAAGGCATCAGACAGTTCAGCCGCTTCGATATCAGCCAGTACGTCAGCAAAGGGTCGCTCGTGTACGGCCTTGATGTCCTTGTCGAAGCGCGACTCCGGCGAGCCTGAGTAGCGTCCGGTGAGCAGCGACATGACGAACCAGCGGCGCACCCAGCTTTCGATCTTGGGGTTGTTGCCCAGGTCGCGTTTGAGCTTGAGGTACAGCACGTAGGCGAAGTTCAGCGCGTTGACTGAACCAATCATGGAGCTGTCCACGTAGCCGGCCGAACGGATGATCATCAGGAAGCGTTTGAAGTGCGTTTCATTGATGAACTCCCTGACCCCTTCGCTCAGGGTCTTGAAGGACGCTTCTTCGATTTCCTTCTCGTAGCTACGCGTCTCGAAGTTACGGCCAGAGAGCAGTCCTACCAGATCCGACAGCCGTCCACGATTGAACTTGGTGGTGAAGGCCACGCGCAGCATGTCCGAGTAGCTGGGGTCGTAGAGGTCGTCGTTTTCACTCTTCAGCCAGCGCATAGCTTTGAAGTATTCGGTCTGCACGAAGGTCTTATCGTTGTTCTCGATATGCGCGTAGAACTCCGGCGCAATGGACAGGTGGCAGAAGTAGTCGATGGTCTTGCGCAGGGTGTTGCCATCGAACTCCTCGTTAGCGGCGATCTTCGACATCACGAAGTCCGCCTGACTGAGCACCACACCCTTGGAGTTGATGCGGATAAAGATCTCGGTGACCGTCTCGATATCCAGATCCGCCGCCAGCTCGATCAGGCCGATCTGCTTCTTGGTGATATCGCACAACCTGTCCAAACGCTCGAAAACCAGATCTTCTTTCACATCTGGATTTAGCTCGAGATAGTCTCTAGCCACCTTGTAAGACCGCAGCTCGCCATTAACGATGGGGGCGATATCAGGCAGCCAGGTTTTGTCCTTCTCAATGGCGGGGGTGCTGACCTCGAAGCGTTCTTCGATGGGGTGGAAGGCAATGCGGATACGCACCTGCTGGTAATCCTGGTTGACCACCTGCTGCCCGGCGATGGCGGCGGTCAGCGCCGTGACACGCTGCTGACCATCAATAAGCACCTTCTTGCCCTCAGCCAGCGAGCCATCTTTCAGCTTCACCGTCGGGTTGCGCCAGGCAATGATGTAACCCACCGGAAAGCCCTGATACAGGCTGTCCATCAGGTCACGCACCTTGGTGGCATCCCACACAAAAGGCCGCTGGATTTCCGGGATTGCGATCTCCCCGGATTTAACCCAGCTCAGCAGGGTTTCGATCAGGTGTTGGTTAACCGAGTATTTCTGTGCCGACATAGCGTATGTCCCTATATTCGCGCCCAATTCTAAAAACGACTTTCATGACTACCCGCAACCAGCAAACCCGAATCGAACATGATCCTGTTTTCTGTATGCCTGCAGCCCTCACCCTCAGACCGATAGTTGCGGCAACCCCAGAACTCGCCATTTCGCCCCTTTCGCTGAGTCATTTCCGCACCACATTTCGGGCACGTAGGCACCCAACGTTGGCAGTCTGGATTGATACAAATCTTGAAGCGCCCAGCGCGGCGCATTTGCGAGTCGCAATGCGCGCAGCCGCGCTCCTTGTGAGCGCAGAGCGGGAATTTATTGCAGCCAAAAAACCGGCCAAACTGGCTTTGGCGTGACACCATGGTCCCGGTTTTACACTTGATGCACTTGAGCATGTGCAGCAATTGCTGACTGAGTGATGTTGAGAACTCGTCAAGATCGAGCTCGTATTCGTTCTTCAACAACTCGACAACAAAAGCCGACGCCACGGCCATATCGGCGATCAGATAAGCACGTTGTCTTGCCCGGGTAAGGGCCACATAAAACAGCCGACGCTCCTCAGCGTAAGGGAAATCCTCTTGTGCCGGCAGCAATGCCTCCAGCAACGGATGCGTGGTTTTCTGCGAGGGGAAACCATGCTTGCCCGTCTCCAGACCGAGCAGCACCACGTAATCCGCTTCTTTGCCTTTGGAAGCATGGATGGTGTGACACTCCAGCACTAACGAAGGGAATCGCGATGCGAGTCGCCGCAGTTCGTCTCTGTCTGGCAAGTTAAAGCCGTAACGCCCAAGCAGATAGACACTGCTCCCAGGGTCGGCAATTTCTGCGATGCGGGCAACGACCTTCTCCAGCCGGCTTGGCTCCTCGCTGCCGGGTTTAGGCCGGTTGTCTTCCCTGAGCAGGGATACCGCAGGGCGTTTAACCTTTTGCAGCGTATTAAGCTGCTTCCTGACCTGGATCGGGTTTGCCAGCACGAAGCGCGTCGCCACATCGCTGATGCTGTTGTTGAAGCGGAACGTCAGATCGAGGGCCGTTACTTTGGTCGTGCCAAACCGTTCACTAAATGCCGTTGTAAAGCTCAGATCACTGCCGGTGAAACGATAAATAGCCTGCCAATCGTCACCCACGCAGAATAACGAGCACTCCGGCACAGAGTCCCGCAGATACCTGATCAAGCGGGCACGCGCCTCAGAGATATCTTGGAACTCATCCACCAGAATATATCGCCACGGGCTACGGAAACGCCCTTCGCGGACGTACTCAATAGCCTTGCCAATCATGTCATCGAAATCGATATGCCCGGCGCTATCCAACAGGGCCTGATAATCGTCCAGAATGGGCCGCAGCAGTGCCAGCGCAGCGTCCACCTGCTTCGGGTTCTTCGCGCGCTTGATCGCAGCCTCCACCTGCCCTTGCTCGTAACAATTAGCGCGGTAGCGCTTCAGCAGATCGGCCAGCAGTACCGCAAAGCTATTGATTGCGCCAAACTCGCGTAGCGTTTCGAGCACCGCTTCCGGGGGCAATTCCTGGTACTGAACACCCAGTGCGGCCAGCTGCGCGTCGATGGCATCAAACAGCCCACCTTCCATTAACTGATAGTGGTACAGCTCCACCAGGCGCGTACCTTTATCGGCATGTAACTGGCGCTTCCACGCCATACCTTGGTGGTACTGCTCGCGGTCTACATAGGGGGCTGTACCGCCCTGCCGGTCGATACCGTAATACTCGATGTAGATACCCTGCTCGGGCGGATAGAAATCCGGCTGGTATTGGCGATAAAGGGGGCTGGCTGTCTTGTGCTCGTAAGCAGGCTCATACAAGTAGGCGATGCCCTGCTTGAACAGGTAGTTCGCCACCAGGCACTCACCCAGGCTTTTCACGGCCTCGCCTTTAAGGGTGCGGATATCATTGGCAAGGATGTAGTCGTAGTACTCCCCCTCTGACTCGAACTCAAAGGGGTTCGCCTCCGGGTACAAGTGGTGCTGGAAGTAATCAATCGCCAGCCGCTGGTACTCGGGAGTCTTGAGATGCTGCTCGAACCACTGGCTCACCTGCCAGGCCAGCGCCTTGTCGTCTTCCGCCAAGGGTGAAAGGGAGGGCTGCTCGCCCTCTACCTTGGCAATAATCGTCTTACCCAGTTTGTGAAATGTGCTGGTGGTGATACCGCACTTACCCAGCCGGTGATCGATGCGCTCCTGCATTTCCTTTGCAGCTTTGTTGGCGAAAGCCAGCATCAGAATATCCGCAGCCCGGGCCTGACCACTCGCCATCAAAAAACCTGCACGGCCTACCATGGTGCTGGTCTTGCCCGTACCGGCACCCGCCAACACCAGGTTGTTATCCTCATCCACGACACAGGCAACGCGCTGGCGCTCGGTAAGCGGCTGGCTCTCTACCGTGTCGAAGAACGCGCCGTTGCGCGCCAGCTGCCCATCAACGTATTGCTTGCGCAGCTTTTCCCAGTCTGCTTCCTGCCACCGGGTAACCGCTGCCAGCCACTTGAATGGGCTGACATCTACATCGGTACACCAGTGGGGCTCAGGCACACGCTGAAAACGCTGCAGGGCTTGCTCGGCCATAACCCTGGCCGCGTCCAGCCGCGATTGGCGGGGATACCCTTTGTTCAGCAGGGCCCGGATTTTACGAACGACCTGCTCTATCTCGGGCGCCAGTTTGCGTAACCAGTGCGCTCGCAGCCACTGAAATAGCCGTTCACCGTCAGCCTTGCGCAGGCCAGGGAATACCTTTTCGCCGCAGTCCGTTTGCAGCACCAGCCGGGAGAAAACGATTCCCTCCTGGAAGGTTGCCTCGTTAGCCAGCGACGTCGCTTCGATCAGGTAGTTCTCACCGCTCTTGGTCGTGACCGCTAACCCTTTGTCACCCAACGAGAAGGTGGCCGCTTGCGCGCCAAACAGGCGCATCAACCAGTGAGGGGCGACATCTATCGATGAGGATTCAGCAGTCATAGTCAGCCTGTGAGCATGTGTCAGCGAAAGACACACTGAGCGCCTTGTCTATTCAAGCGAGCTCGACCTCTCAAGGCTGGTCGATTGGCCATCGTCATTGCGACCGACGATGCCGGTCATGGCCTCGTCGATGGGAATGACGGTGGTGGCGCGGTAACCGCGGAAATGGGTGAGCTTGACGGACTTAAGACGCATGGAGATTTCCTTATCTACAGCTGGCCGGAAAATGCTTTCTGGCTTAGAGAGTCAAATAGAGGATGGGCGGCAACTAATTCACAACGAGCCTTGATAGACCTAACCTGAGTGGAAATTTTCAAAAAACTTTCTTGAAGATTTAATGGAGGATTTATAACTTCTAAATCCCTAATCTTGCCAACGTTAAGAATACCCATTGTCCCGCCATGCGACATGCCTTCGATTTTCTTAATCATTTCCTTTGTAGTGAGCAGGTATTTCATATACCAGGGGCTAGCGCACGACTCGTTAAATCTAATTTTCATCAGGCGAGGATTAATTATGCCCGGATGATAATCTTTCGGAACGACAGAAACTTTTCCAAAGCTACCAACCAGGCTAATCAAAACATCCCCCTCTGAAACAGAGCAAGAAGCCAGGGACTCATACTTTTCTTCATTAATAAAGTAATCCCCATACTCCAAGTCATCTCGAATCACCTGTTCCTGACCGTAAATCTTGTAGCCCTCGGGGACATAATCCTCTTTCTTCAAAGCCGAACCAAAGGGGCCTGCCTTGATAGCGTATTTATCTTTTGCGGCAACTTCTTCAATACGCTTTACATCCCACCCCTTCGGATTGGTCACCGGGTCGCCGAACATGTCCAGAAACACGGCGCGGAGGAAGTCGTCGGCGAGCTGGATGGCTTGCTGGCGTTTGCGGCGAATGGCGTCGGCCTTGTCGAGGATGGCGGCGATGCGCTTTTGTTCGGGCAGGGGTGGGAGGGGGATTTCCAAATCCTGAAACCTACCAACATCCAAGTTTGAAATATTTGTCGTTTGGCGACCACAGTGCCTGATCTTATGCTGAGTGGCTGGACAAGCCACCCAGTGATACAAGTATCTAGAGTCAACGCGGGATTCTTTCGCTCTTACGATTGAAATGAAGCCACCAGCAGTCGCCTCATAGGCTAGCTTTGGCACATAGCTAGCTTTTCCTACAAGCTCCCAGCTATTTGCTGAAGAAACTAAAATATCCCCCTCCCGAAGCGCCTGCTCTTTTCTTCTTACAAATCCAGAAGGCACAGCAATTAGATCACTCTGATCCAGCCCCGCCACCTGAACATTCTTTGTACGCATAACAACTGTAGAGCCCTCCGAGAATGGCTCTACTTGATCCTCGGGCGTAAAGGTGACGCCTCGAATAAAGGAAATAACTTCGCCCAATCTAGATATAGGCCAACTCACAGCATCCCCTCCAGCTCATCCAGATCCGCCATGATTTCCTGCTCCAGCCCTTTAAGCCGCTGCAGAATCACTTTCGGGTCTTCGTACTCCTCCTGCTGGTATTCCACTTCCTTGTAGCGGTTGATGGAGAGGTCGTACTTGTTGGCGGCGATATCCTCAGCCGGCACGACAAAGGCCTTTTTGCGCTTGTCGCCGAACAGGGTATTGATGGTGCTGGCGCTGATATTGCCTTCGACCATCTGCCGGTATTTGTGCCACTGGGCGATGGCGTCAGGCAGGTCGTTGCTGCCCTCGCCTTTCAGCTCGCTGCGTTTGTCGTCCAGCGAGTAGCCGTCGGCCTGCAGGTCGTAGAACCACACGCGCTCGGTGGTGCCGCCCTTGGTGAAAATCAGGATGGCGGTACTGACACCGGCATAGGGTTTGAACACGCCGCTAGGCAGGCTAACGATGCCTTCCAATTGGTTGTTGTCGAGCAGCTCCTGGCGCAGTTGCTGGTGAGCCTTGGAGGAGCCGAACAGCACGCCGTCCGGCACGATCACCGCCGCACGGCCACCGAGCTTGAGCGAGCGGAGGATGTGGGCGACGAACAGCAGTTCGGTCTTTTTGGTTTTCACCAGGCCGAGCACGTCGGGGTTGGTGTTTGTTTCGTCCAGGCTGCCTTTGAACGGCGGGTTGGCCAGCACCACGTCGAAGAAGTCCTGCTCCTGACGCGGGTAGTGCTCCTTGATGGATTTGCTCAGGGAGTCCTGGTAGCGGATGTTCGCGCCGTTCACCCCGTGCAGCATCATGTTCATGCTGGAGACGCGCAGCATGGTGGTGTCGAAGTCGAAGCCCCAGAACATCTGGCTGTTGATGTGCTGGCGGTAGGGTTCGAGCAGGTCGCCGGAGTAATGCAGGTTGCCGTCTTCGTCAGTGAAGGTGCCTTCCGGACTGGAATGCACACGGTTGAGGTATTCCATGGTACGGGCGAGGAAGCCGGCGGTGCCGCAGGCCGGGTCGCAGATCACCTCGGTGGGCTGCGGGGCAATTAGCTCGATCATCGCGTCGATGATATGTCGCGGCGTGCGGAACTGGCCGTTGATGCCGGCGGTGGTGAGCTTGCTCAGCAGGTATTCGTAGATATCGCCCTTCACGTCGCTCTGGGTCAGCGGCAGGTCGTTGACCATCTCCACGGCGGAGGTGAGCACGGACTCGTTCTTGATCTCCAGATCGGCGTCCTGCATGTATTCGCTGATATGGCCAAGGCCCTCGCGTTCACCGCCCTCGCCTTCGGCACCACCGAGCTTGGCGAAGAATGGATAGACCTTCTGCTTGAGGTGGCTGTGCAGCTCCTTGCCGCTCATGTTGCGGAAGTTCTTCCAGCGCAGCAGTTGGCCTTCCGGGGTATTGGGGAACAGGCGGTCGAAGGCCTTGCCGGTGCGATTGGCTTTGCGCTCGGCCACGTCTTCCTGCATGTCGAGCATGCGGGCGAACATCAGGTAGCTGATCTGTTCGATCACAGTCAGCGGGTTGGTGATGCCGCCGGTCCAGAATTTTTCCCAGAGCTTGTCGATATCGTTGCGGATTTTGCCGGTGAGCATTCAGTGGTCTCGATCTGTAGGTTGAGCGGCCATCAGGCGGGTGTGCCGGGCTGGTCGGGGTTCTTCAAAAAGGGTTTGAGCACGGCCACCAGCTCGGTGACATCGGCGGGGGCGAACACGCCGTCGATGCCCTCGTGGGAGATGCTGGAAAACGGCGCGTCGTAGAGTGTTTCAATCACGATGCTGCCGTGCTGGGCGATGTAGTTTTTCAGCAGATTCATAAAGCGCACCTGCTGGGCGGTCAGGCTGGGATGGGCATGGAGGAACTGTTTGAAGTGTTCCTCGATGGCGTGTGCATCCAGGCCAATAATCTCGCGTACGGTGAGGTGCAGTTGATCGGCTGTGCGACCGTAGAACTCGTTGAGCACCTCCAGGCTGACGCCGGGGTGGCTGGTGAGGATGGTCGAGGTCAGGGTTTTCAGCTCGCTCTCGACAATGGGTTCGCCCTTGTGGATTTTCTGCAGGGTCGGGTTGGCGGCGAGCATACCGGCAAGGATGTCCTTGAGGCGGCGGCGGTAGATCATGGCCTCGCTGGCGCCAGTGATGTACACCGCGCGCTCGTCGCCCAGCAGGTTGCCATCCTTGGTTTTGGTGGTTCCTATGCCATCACCCGGCCCGGTGCCGGTCTGACGATATTTCATGATGCCGCGCAGTTCCTGGCGGGCGTTTTCCAGCTTGTCGATGCTCGGCTGCAGCCAGAAGTCGGCGCTGCGTACTTCGGCGATCAGGGCATCCTTCTGGCGGACGGCCTGGATATTCACGGCGAGCTTGTCCAACTCGGCCAGCAGGGCAATTTTGCCGTCCTCGAAGCAGCTGGCCTGCTCGACCAGGCAGCACTGAATACCGGCGATCAGCTTATCCAGCGCAGTGGCGTGTTTGTCGCGCAGCACGCGGGCCGACATCAACGGGGCAATGGTGTTGGCCAGCAGGTGTTGGGTTTTGCCATCGAACTGCTGCAGCTGCTGGGTTTGCTGCAACTGGTGCACGGCGCGCAGTTCACGCTTTACCGCCACGCTGGTGTCGGGCAGGTCGTTGATGTCAGCACGCAGCAGGGCAATGGCGGCATCAAAGGCGGCGGCATGGTTATGACGCAGGGCGGCCTGGGCCAGCGCCAGGCGTGCTTCGAAGGTGGCTTGCAGCAGGGATTTGCTGCCGGTGTCTTCCGGCTCCTGATACTCCTGCTCGAAGAAATCGAAATTGCCGTAGTGGTCGAAGATCAAAAACTCGGTTTTGTCTTTACCGGGGCCAAACAGGTTGGGGCGCAGGCGGGTGCCGCGGCCGATCATCTGCCAAAACTTGACCCAGGATTTGACCGGCTTGGCGAACACCAGATTGACCACTTCGGGCACGTCAATGCCGGTATCAAGCATGTCGACCGAAATGGCGATGCGGAAGTCGTTGTCCGGCTTTTTGAATTCCTTGATCAGGGTGTCCACATGCGGGATGGCGTTGTGGATGACCTTGCAGACCTTGGTGCCGTACTGCGGGTAGAGCTTGCAGAAGAGCTTTTCCAGGTGCTCGGCGTGGTCCTGACGCTGGGCAAAGACGATGGTCTTGCCGACCAGTGAGCCGGTCTCGTCCTTGATGCCGTTGTTAATCAGGTTTTCCAGGATGATGCGGTCGGTGTCTTCGCTGAAGATTTTGCGGCCAATGTCTTTGCCGGCGATGGTGGTGCGCTTGGCTTCCTCCTCGCCGAGGTCCTCTTCGAGCTGACGCTTCTGATCTTCGCTGAGGTCGTTGTAGTGGATGCCGTCGCGTAGGAAGTCCGTGGTGAGGTCCTTCACGCGGAATGGCGCCAGATAAGGCGGCTCATTATTGATGGCAGCATCGAGGCCGAACTCGAAAGTCGGGTCTGTGGTTTCGCAGTCGAACATATCGAAGGTGTTGCGGCTGATGAACTTCACCGGCGTGGCGGTGAGACCGACCTGCAGCGCGTCGAAGTAGTCGAACAGGTCGCGGTACTTGTTGTAGATGCTGCGGTGGCTTTCGTCGGCGATGATCAGGTCAAAAAAGCCCACATCAAGCTGAGCGAAGCGATTCATCATGCCTGGGTAGGTGGCGATGTAGATGCGCGCGGTCTGGTCGACCTGACCGGTTTCACCAATCACGCAGCGCGGCTCGCTGGGCAGGTTTTGCTTGAAGGCGTCATCGGCCTGCACGCGCAGCTCTTTGCGGTCGCAGAGGAACAGCACGCGTTTGGCCCAGCCGGTGCGCAGCAGCAATTCAGCCAGGGCGATGGCCACGCGAGTTTTACCGGTGCCGGTGGCCTGGATGATCAGGGCTTTGCGGCGCTGCTGCTGGAAGTGCGCGGCGACGGTTTTGATCGCCTCAATCTGGTAGGGGCGGTCGGCAATGCTCAGCTCTGGGTTGTGTTTCTCCAGCGCGGGGACGCGGTACTGGCGCTGATAGGCGAGGTATTCCAGGCTGTCCTTGCTGTAGATGCCGTACACCGGGCGGTAGGTGTTGTACTGCTTGTCGTCCCAGATAAAGGTTTCGTAGCCGTTGCTGTAGAAAATCACCGGGCGCTGCATGCCCATGCGCTCGAAGCCATCGGCGTACATGCGCGCCTGTTCGCGCCCGGCCTGCAGGCTGACATTGCCGGATTTCTTGGCCTCAATCACGGCCAGGGGCTGACCGTTGTCGCCCCATAGCACGTAGTCCGCACGGCCCTTGCCGGAGACGTTGCCGGGGAAGACGACCTCGACTTCCTGGCCGACCTGCGCGGGATTGCTGACATCCCAACCGGCTTGCAGGAGCATGGCGTCGATCAGCAATGCGCGGGTTTTGGCTTCGTTCCACTGCAGGCTGTCGGCCACCTGCTGGCTCTGCTGCTGACGCTTTTGCTGGTCAGGCTTGGCAGGCGGGTCGACTTTGTCGAGGTGGCGGGTGCGCTCCTGCTCCAGCTTGTCCATCACGCTCTGCAGCGCTTCCTGCTGCTGGTTGAGTTCCTTCTCATAGCTGGAGACGGTTTTCTGCAGGGTGGCCAGCATCGCCGCTGGGTCTTTGACCTCGGCAAATGCGGGGATCGAAGCTTGCGCGGTGCCGTAGTACTTGATGGCCATGTACATGGCCAGTTGGTAGGCCGTTTTCAGAGCCAGCTGGGCATTGCGCAAATCGCCCTCGGCACCGTGGGCGGTGTCGTTGCCCTGGATGCGCAGGAAGTTGATCTGGTGCACCAGGGGCTTGCTGACGCAATCAACAAACACCGGGTTTTTCACCAGGTCGTAGAAGCTCGACTGCGGCATGCGCGGCAGCAGCTCTTCCTTGTAGATGGCTTTGGTCAGTTCTTCGGCAAAGCTGCGCAGACGGGTGAGCGCGCTGCCCGGATCGATGTGCAGTACAGCCTCGGCAAGACCGGCCAAGTTCGCCAGCAGCTCGTTGCCGGGGCGGAGGAACTCGAAGTTGACTGATTTCATGTAGGCGATTCTGTCCATATCGGTCCTATAGCGAGGACCGTGCCATTTTTATTCGATGCCGTATTTGTCCATCCAGTTGCTCAGCGTTTGCTGGCTTTTAAGGCCTAGCAGGCTGGCTGCCCGGGTCTTGTTATTGCCGGTAAGCGTCAGTGCCTTGCGCAGATAATGCCCTGCCACCTCGGCAATTACCTGTTGTAGATCAATACCTTGGGTAACATCCATGGCCAATACATCGGCCTGCGCTTGCGGCAGCTTGAACAGCGCCTGCTCGATATCGTGGGCAGTAATCAAATCACCCTGACACCAGAGCGCTGCGCGCAACAAGGTGGATTGCAGCTCACGAACGTTGCCACGCCAGGGATGCTGAAGGATAAGATTTTTTGCTTCTGCGGAAATTTTCTTATCACCGAGACTGGTGTCCTGGCTGGCAATGCCTGCCAGCAGCGCTTCGGACAGCAACAGCAGGTCACCTTCGCGCTCTCTGAGCGGCGGCAAGTGCAGTACACCCACAGCGATGCGATAGAACAGGTCTTCACGGAAGCGCCCCTGGGCGACTTCCTGCATCAGGTTGCGATGAGTGGCGGTGATCAGCCGCACATCCACCTTTTGCTCCTGATTGGAGCCCACCGGGGTGAAGGTACCTTCCTGAAGAACGCGCAGGAGTCGAACCTGCACATCCGATGTGAGTTCGCCGAACTCATCCAGAAACAACGTGCCGCCATGGGCTTGTTGAAACACCCCGGGGCGATCGGCAATTGCGCCGGTGAATGCGCCCTTCTTGTGGCCAAACAGGGTGGAGTCGATCAGCTCCGGCACGATGGCACCGCAGTTCACCGCCACAAAGGGCGCTGCAGAACGTGGGCCGGCATTGTGAATGGCGCGGGCAAACAACTCTTTGCCGGTGCCGGTTTCACCGTAAATCAGTACTGGGACCTGCTTCGTCGCGAGTATCTGCGCCTGCGCCTTGAGTGCCAGCATCCGCTCGCTCTGCGTCACGATGCTGTCGAAGGCTGCATCCACAGGGGCATCCAGCCCGGCGAGCTGAACCAGCTTGTCGGTGCTGATGGCATTGGCCGCTGGTACATACTCAGCCGCGATTTCAAACGGCACCTCAACCTGCTGCACGCCTTGCTCAAGTGAAGACTGGTAGAAAGTCGCCGGGTATCGCGTTTTGCCCAGCAGAATCCACACCGCTTGCATGGCCGGCGTGCCGGGGCTGAGCAGAATGGAGAGCTGGTTTGCGGGAGTATTGAGGCGCTTTAAATGCTGACTGGCGGCCTGGTAGATCTCCCCGAAATGAACGGGGGAAGACAAGGTCACGTAATGCGCGGTGACGGGTACATCGACCTGCTGGCGGAGCCAGTCCAGATAGGGTTCAACGCGTTCGGCGGGGTATGAGCAAATCAGCTCGACACAATCAAAGGACACCGTGCTCAGGGTCGCCAGGATCGGGCCTGCCTCAGCACCTGCAACTGCCTTTAGATCATTCCCGCCCACCCAACTGGCCAATACGCGTTGCTTGTTTACCACTGTCCCTGTTCTCCCGGCCTCCCTCTTGCCCATCAGCGGGCAGGAGAAAATGTGCTCTGGCTCACGTCCGGATAGTAAACCAATCCTTCAACCCGGGTCTTTAACTGCCTGACTGGATGTTCAAGTTGAGCTGTAGCAACAGCACGGCTTTTGCTCCCAGCAAATATTGGTATGAGCTGCTGCCGGGGTAGAACGATGAAGGGGCCTTTCGGCCCCTTGTGAACTTAGTTAGCCAACAGGCTTTCAAGCTTCTCGATCAGGTAATCCAGCGGGCTACGCCCCTCCAGGCGTTTTTCGAAAACTTCGTTGCGGTGATAGGCGACCCAGGTTTCGAGAGCATGCCAATTATCCTTCTCGTAGCCAGAGCCCAGGATGCAAACAAGCTCAGTGCCATGGGGGTTCTCGAGGTAGTGACTCATGGCTGAAGCCAGATGCTTGAGGTACTTATGCTCGCGAGCCTCCATTGATGGATGCAGAGGGGTCACGTTGTCACGTTTGATCAGTTTCATGGTGGAACTCCTCAGGCCTTGAGATTGGCTTTGATTAGGTTGTCGAAGGCACTGCCATCACGCCGCGTCAGGTTGGGTGGTCTGTCCCGGGCTGAGTGGACACTGACTTAA
>NZ_KV811311.1:0-728 GCF_001813025.1 Pseudomonas sp. HMSC066A08 | reverse complement strand
TATCCGCATGGAACAGCTTGTGGCTGAGGCCACGCAGGCGCCGATGCACGCGCTGATCGCTGAGGCTGTGGACTTGATCGTCTCGATTGAGAAAACAGCAGGCGGGAGGCGGATCAAGGAAGTCGTCACGGTCGAAGGGCACGACGGCACTCAATACCTCACTAAACCCATATAGGAATCCAACACATGATCGCAAATGCTCTGTCTGCTTCGCCAATGGCGTCGAAGGCTTCTCCCTTCATGTCCAAAGCGCGTGCGGTGCTGACCAATCCCTACTTCTGGCTGATGGCCGCTCTGTTCTTGGTGCTTCTCTTTGGTGCCATCGAACCGGCGCACGCGGCTGACGCAACCGAAGGCGGCGGCGCAGGCCTGCCGTGGGAAGGCCCGCTGACCAAGCTCAAGCAGTCAATCAGCGGGCCGGTGGCCTTCGTGATCGCGCTGCTCGGCATCATCGCGTGCGGCGCTACGCTGATCTGGGGCGGTGAAGTCTCCGAGTTCACCCGCCGCATCATCTACGTCGTTCTGGTGGTCTGCATCATCGTCTTCGCTAACACGCTGCTGACTGGTGCGCTGTTCTCTGGCGCTGTGGTGCCGCACGACGCTGCAATTTCTGCCGCTGATGTGGCCGCCTACGCGAAGGCTCACGCCGCAGCCCTGACCGGGGTAGGGGGTCGCTGATGGAAGTAATGGAATCGCGTCGTTTGACGCCATTCCACCGGGCGCTCCAT
>NZ_KV811310.1:0-1255 GCF_001813025.1 Pseudomonas sp. HMSC066A08 | reverse complement strand
AGAACACCGTCTGGATCTTGATCCCCGCCACCAGCGCGTTATCGACCTCGTCGACCCCGCCCGGCTGCTTGATGTATTGCAGGTTCGGCCGCACCGTCAGCCAGTCGGTCACATGCACCCCGTAGTACAGCTCGGCGTTGTACTCGGTGTCCTGCAGCGGCTGGTACAGCGGGTTGTCGTAGTCGTCGATGCCGTTCACCTGGTTCACCAGGCGCTGGCGCTTCTTCACATCGTCGTTGACATGGATGCGCGCGATGCCCAGGCCGATATCGTCCTTCGGCCGCGCGTCGAACGGACCCTTGTAGACCACCCCGAGCTGCTGGTAGTTGTCCACCACGTTGGTCGCCTTGTCGTGGACGGTCAGGTTGGCGAACAGGCTCAACCCGCGCGAGGCATCGCCGTTGTGCGAAGTGACCTGCTGCTGCGCCACCACCCACCAGCCATGCTTGCTGCCGCGCGACTTGAAGTCGTTGCCGGTCAGCCCCTGCGGCTGGCCGTCGACGTCGTCGTAGACGTCATCGGCCTTCGCCGTGCTGTAGTAGTAGCCCAGCCGGTACTCGCCCGGCAGTTGCTCGGCGCCGACTTTCGGCTGCCAGATCAGCTCCACCGGCAGCAGCGCGCCCTTGGTCCCGCTGCCGCTCATCTTGAAGCCGTTGCCGGTCTCCAGGTTCGACGGGTTCTGCTCGTAGGCGCCGACCTGCACGTACCAGTCCGGCGCGAAGTTGTACTTCACCCGCAGCGCCCACTGGCTGACCGGCCAGTTGTACCAGATGCTCCCCGCCCAGTTGCCCACCTGCGAGCCGCAGAAGGCCAGGTTCTGGAAATCGCAGGGGAAGCTGTTGAAGTCCTCGCCCTCGCCGAAACGGCCGAATTTCACGTCCAGCGCGCCGTCGAAGTACTGCTGCTTGAGCCACAGCTGGGTCAGCCGCCAGGTCTGCCCGCGGCCCCAGACCTCCTGCACCGAGCTGATGTGCCCGGCACGCGGGTCGCCGATGCGGTCGTTGGAAAGGTTCTTGCCGTTGCGCTCGGTGACGGTGAACTGGAACTCGGTGGCCTTCCAGCCGAGGATCTTCTCCAGGTCCATGTGCACGCCCAGGGCGAACTGGTCGGTGTAGCGCCCGGTCTTGTCGTCGTCATAGCCGCCGTCGAGGTTGGCCGCCGCCTCGCCGACGTACTCCAGCTTGAAGTCGTAGCCCTTCTCCAGCAGCTCGGTGCGCTTGCCGCCCCAGTCGCCGAGCATCCATTTCGAGTTCGG
>NZ_KV811309.1:0-19530 GCF_001813025.1 Pseudomonas sp. HMSC066A08 | reverse complement strand
CGGCCCAGCAGATCCAGAAGATGATCGAGGAACTGCAGATCGGCGCCCAGGAAGCGGTCAGCACCATGACCGAGAGTCAGCGCTACAGCCTTGAAAGCGTGGAGATCGCCAACCGTGCCGGCGAACGCCTGAGCAGCGTCACCGGACGGATCGCCGAGATCGACGGGATGAACCAGTCGGTGGCCACCGCCACCGAGGAGCAGACCGCGGTGGTCGACTCGCTGAACATGGACATCACCGAGATCAACACCCTCAACCAGGAAGGCGTGGAGAACCTCCAGGCCACCCTGCGCGCCTGCGGCGAGCTGGAAACCCAGGCCGGGCGCCTACGCCAGTTGGTGGACAGCTTCAAGATCTGAGCACTGCCCGAGTCGTAGCCGAACCGGCGGATAATCGCGCCGCGGCCATCCGCCCTGCCCCCGGCCATTCGTAGGGTGAACAACGCCAACGGCGTTGTTCACCCTTATCCTGCCAGGATGCCTCCCGAGGCATGCCTTCCTCTCCGCCCGCGCCCTCTGCGACCTATTCCCGCGCTGGCTGCCGCAAGCGCGCCGGCTCGCGCTTTCTTTCCTAGACTTGAAGCTACCCACGGCTCCCGCACACCGTTCGAACGACTGCCGGTGCCGGTGGTCCACTGAGTGGCAGAAGGAACAAGCTCAACGGAGGAAGGCCCATCGTGCACATCGCCGATATGACCATGTTCTACGCGCCTGCCAGCGGGGGGGTACGCACCTATCTCGAAGCCAAGCATCGCCATCTCTGGCACTATCCCGGCATTCGCCACAGCGTGCTGGTTCCCGGCGCCGGCTATCGCCAGGCGAACGGCATCCACGAGGTGCCGGCGCCGCCGCTGCCGTTCGGCAACGGCTACCGCTTCCCTCTTCGCCGCGGCCCCTGGCGCAAGGTACTGCGCAATCTGCAACCGGACCTGATCGAGGTCGGCGACCCGTACCTCACCGCCTGGGCGGCGCTCGACGCGCGACGTCGGCTGGACGTGCCGGTGATCGGCTTCTACCACTCCGACCTGCCGCTGCTGGTGAGCAATCGCATGGGCGCCTGGCTCGGCACCAACGCGGACAACTACGTCAGCAAGCTGTACGGCCACTTCGACCGGGTCCTGGCCCCCAGCCGGGTGATGGCGGAAAAGCTGATGCGCCTGGGCGTCGCCGACGTGCATGTACAACCGCTGGGCGTCGACCTCGTCACCTTCCATCCGAGCAACCGCGATCCGGGGCTGCGCCAGGAACTCGGCCTGGACGAGGAAACCCGCCTGCTGGTGTTCGCCGGGCGCGGTTCGCGGGAAAAGAACCTGCCGGTACTGCTCGACGCCATCCAGCGCCTCGGCGACGGCTATCACCTGTTGCTGGTGGGTTCCAACATGCCGACCCGGGTACCGCGCAACACCAGCGTGGTCGACCATTTCTGCGACAGCCGCGAAGTCGCCCGCCTGCTGGCGAGCAGCGACGCGCTGCTGCACGCCGGCGACCAGGAGACCTTCGGCCTGGTCGCACTCGAAGCGATGGCCAGCGGCATTCCGGTGGTGGCGGTGCGCGCCGGGGCACTGGCCGAAATAGTCCCGGAGCGTTGCGGCGTGCTCTGCGCACCGAACAACGGCGACGCCATGGCCTGCGCGGTGCGCGAACTGTTCAGCCACGACGTCGAGCTGCGCGGCCAGCGCGCCCGCCGTCACGTCGAGCGCCAGCATGCCTGGGACGCGGTGGTCGCCGGCCTGCTCCTGCACTACCACGCGGTACTCGGCGACAGCGAGGCGAGGTTCCCGCGCTATGGCTGAACGCAGCCTGCTGCTGGTGTTGCACGACGTGGCCCCGGAAACCTGGCCGGACTACCGGCCCTTCGTCGAGGCCGTGGACGCGCTCGGCCAGGTCCCCATGACCTGGCTGGTAGTACCCGACTTCCACCATCGCAACCCGCTGGAAGCCGACGAAAAGTTCTGCAAACTGCTCTCGCGGCGGGTAACCCGGGGTGACGAACTGGCTCTGCACGGCTTCTATCACTACGATGACGCCCCACCACCGCGTACTCCAGGGCAATACTTCATGCGCCGCATCTACACCTGGGAGGGAGAGTTCTATGCCCTCGACCACGCCGAGGCCAAGGCCCGCCTGGCCGCCGGCATCGAGCTGTTCCGCCGCCGCGGATGGCCGCTGCACGGTTTCGTCGCGCCGGCCTGGCTGATGAGCGCCGGCACCCGCCAGGCGCTCGGCCAGAGCGGGCTGCGCTACACCAGCGACCCGTCCAACCTGTACCTGCTTCCCCACCTGCAACCGATCGAGGCCCCCGGCCTGGTCTGGAGCGCGCGCAGTGCCTGGCGTCGCGGCCTCTCCTGGGCGCTCAGCGAGCAGCGCCGGCGGGCCTGGCGCGCAGCGCCGGTGATCCGTCTCGGACTCCATCCGGTCGACATGCGCCATCGCTTTTCCCGCGAATACTGGCTGCGTACCCTGCGCACCCTGCTGTCCGAGGGGCGCCAGCCGCTGACCAAGATCGACTGGCTGGAGCGCCACCTCGCCCTGGACCACGCGGCATGAGTCGAGGCTGGTTACTGCTGTTCGGTTTGATCGGTGCTTCGCTGATTCCGCTGGTGCTCGGCGGCAGCGACATGTTCCCGCGCTTGCGCGCCTTCCCGCTGGACAGTCTGCTGCTGATGTTCGGCATGATCGTGGTCTGCTGGTTCATCAACGGCCTGCGCCTGCGCTTGCTGCTCGCCGGGCGTGCCGGCAAGCTCGGGCAATTGCAGAGCGTCGGCATCATCATGGCCAGCGAATTCGCTTTCTGCGCCACTCCGGGCGGCAGCGGCGGGCCGTTGACCCTGATGGCGCTGCTGGCCCGGCGCGGCCTGCGTCCGGCACAGACCAGCGCGGTGTTCGCGGTCGACCAGTTGGCCGACCTGACGTTCTTCCTCTGCGCCCTCGGCGCGATCCTGATCTATGCCCTCAGCCATTCGCTGAGCCCGAACATGGAATCGAGCCTGATCTTCAGCGCGGTATTCCTGGTCGGCCTGTTCGTCGGCGCGGTAATGCTGATCCGCTACCTGCACCAGGTGATCCGCTTCAACGGGCGGGTTCTGGCGCGGCTCGGCGTGTCATCGCGCAAGCGCCTGCACTGGGGCCGCAAGATCCTGCATTTCCGCATTGCCCTGCACGACAGCCTGCGTCTGCCGAAACGACGCCTGCTGGCAGTCTTCCTCCTCAGCAGTACGCACTGGCTGCTGCGCTTCAGCGTGCTCGACCTGACCCTGCGCGGCCTGGGAGTGGACATCCAGTGGGCCTGGACCTTCCTGATCCAGATGGTCTCGCTCAGCGCCGGACAGCTATCGCTGATCCCCGGCGGCGCCGGCGGCACCGAGCTGACCTCGGCGGCCCTGCTGGCCCCCATGATCGGCAAGTCGACGGCGGCGGCGGCCATCGTCATCTGGCGAGCGGTGACCTTCTATTTCTACCTCGTCGCCGGCGGCCCGGTGTTCGCCGTGCTCGCCGGACGCCCGCTGCTGAAGAAGCTGATCAGCAGTCGCGAGGCTTCTTCCTGAGCGTATCCTCGGCGTTAGCCTCGCCCGTCTCGCTGGCGCTCTCCTGGATACGCCGCCAGAGTTCGGCCGCGCCGGGAAACTCGGTTCCGTCCTCGTCGCCGAGGGCGTCGATGTCGTAACGGCTTGTGCAACCCTCGCCGAGGGTCGGTGGCGGGCTGGCGGTGCCCGCCGACCTGGGATCGCTCATGTTCGTTCCTCCGGGTGCCGGCCCTGGCCGGCATTCCAGGGAAGCCGGCTCAGTCGAACACCACCGTCTTGTTGCCGTGTACCAGTACGCGGTCTTCCAGGTGGTAGCGCAGTCCGCGCGCGAGCACCAGCTTTTCCACGTCCTTGCCCAGCCGCACCATGTCTTCGACGTTGTCGCGGTGAGTGACCCGCACCACGTCCTGCTCGATGATCGGACCGGCGTCCAGTTCCTCGGTCACGTAATGGCTGGTCGCGCCGATCAGCTTGACCCCGCGCTTCGACGCCTGGTGGTACGGCTTGGCGCCGATGAAGGACGGCAGGAAGCTGTGGTGGATGTTGATCACCTGGTGGGCGTACTTGCGGCACAGGTCCGGCGGCAGGATCTGCATGTAGCGAGCCAGGACGATGCAGTCGGCGCCATGTTCGTCGATCAGCCGGGAAACTTCATCGAAGGCCGGCTGCTTGTCCTGCGGATCGACTGGAACGTGGAAATACGGGATGCCGTGCCACTCGACCATGCTGCGCAGGTCGTCGTGGTTGGCGATCACGCAGGGAATCTCGCAGTCCAGTTCGCCGCTGTGCCAGCGGTGCAGCAGATCGGCCAGGCAATGGGACTCCTTGCTGGCCATCAGCACCACGCGCTTCTTCACCTCGGAATCGGTGATCCGCCATTCCATGGAGAATTCGCGGGCGATCGGGGCGAAAGCCTGGCGGAAGCCATCCAGGTCGAACGGCAGAGAGTCGGCACGGATCTCGTGGCGCATGAAGAACCAGCCGTTATCGTTGTCGGAATGATGGCTGGCTTCGGTGATCCAGCCATTGTAGGTGGCCAGGAAGTTACTCACCTTGGCAACGATCCCGACCCCGTCGGGACAGGCGATCACCAGCCGAAAAGTGCGCATGGGTATACTCCAGAAACATCGCGAAAGGCCGCCATTCTAGCGGCATGGCGGGAAAAGTTCAGCCTCGGCGAAGGCCTTTCGACAGGCTGTTGCACGAGAGAATAAACCCGCACAACAGGGCAATCCCGATGCGGAATTAATTACTTTGAATTTCATCGAGAAAAGTTTTCATCGCGGTTTACTTACAGTTTCGCCCTGACTATTATTGAATCTACTTACATGCCCGCCACCGCCACTCAGCACAGACAAGGTACCTGACATGTCCCTGATCAACGAATATCGCGCCACGGAAGAAGCCATCAAGGAACTTCAGGAGCGCCTGAAGTCCCTGGAACAAGACGACAAACTGAAAAAAGAACTGGAATTCGAAGAGAAGCTGCGCACGCTGATGGGCACTTACCAGAAGTCCCTGCGTGACGTGATTTCCCTGCTCGATCCGGACGCCAAGATCGGCAAGAGCACCCGCACCGCCAAGGCGCCTGCCGGCAAGCGCGCGCGCAAGGTCAAGCAGTACAAGAACCCGCACACCGGTGAAGTCATCGAGACCAAGGGCGGCAACCACAAGACTTTGAAAGAGTGGAAAGCCAAGTGGGGCCCCGAGGCCGTCGAGAGCTGGGCCACCCTGCTCGGCTGAACCAGTCAGGTCCACGAAGAACGCCAGCCCAGTGCTGGCGTTTTTCATTTCCGCCGGATTGTACCGGCTCCCCTGCCTGCGCCCTCAAGTCTCCAGCGAATAGCGTTGACGCAGTTCCGCGGCGTAATCACGCCAGGCCGCAAGTACCGCCGGCAATGTGCCGCCCTGCTCTTGCCGACAAGCCTCCAGCGCCGCCTCGAAGGCCGGCAAAGTATTCGGTGCGCCGTATTCTTCATGGGACAAACGATTGCGGCAGAAGCTTTCCCATTGTTGGCGCTCGGCCACATTTAAAGTTTCCGGGAAATTTCGCGCACGATAACGGAAGAACAACTCCTGCAAGCGGGCATCGTCGAAGGGCCATTGTTCTTTGGCCAATTGCTCCGGTTCGGCAAGGCGCAGCTGTTCACAAAGGCGTCGATCCCGATCACCAATAAATCCGTCATACAACTGTTGTTCGGGGTCGTCGCTGGCGGAGAAACTTTCTTCGCCATATAGCGCTACCAGTTTGTCCGCCCAGACGGTTTGATGCTGGCGCAACAGCTCGGCTTTTCGCTGGCACTCCTCGAGTTCGATGCCGGTTCGCTGGCGATCCTCGGCGCGCAATACCGACAGCGGCGCCACCACCGGGCAACGGTTGACCTGGATCTGCTTCAGCGGCACCGGCAACTCGCCCTCGGCCAGTTCGTCGCGACGGGTATACAGGCGCCGGCGCAGCTCCTCGGCGGACAGTTCCAGCAGCGGTGCGGGCTCGGCACACAGGTCGCAGACGATCAGGGCATTGCGGTTGCGCGGGTGCCAGGCCAGCGGCAGGACCACCGAGAGGAAATGGCGCTCCGCGGAAAAGCGCCCGGAGACATGCACCAGCGGCTGCAGCAGGCGGACCTGGTCGAGCACCTTGTGCTTGCTGCGCAACTGGTAGAGGTAATCGTACAGGCGCGGCTGGCGCTGACGGATCAGGCGGGCCAGGGCGATGGTCGCGCGAACATCGGACAGCGCGTCGTGGGCCTGGCCATGTTCCAGGCCATTCGCCGCGGTGAGCAGCTCCAGCTTCAGCGAGACGCGGCCATCCACCTCCGGCCACTGGATGCCCTCCGGGCGCAGGGCATAAGCGGTACGGACCATGTCGATCAGGTCCCAGCGGCTATTGCCGCCTTGCCACTCGCGGGCGTAGGGATCGAAGAAGTTGCGGTACAGGCTGTAGCGCGTCACTTCGTCGTCGAAGCGCAGGGAGTTGTAGCCGGCCACGCAGGTCGCCGGCTGCGCCAGCTGGGCGTGTACCCGGGTCATGAAGTCGGCCTCGGACAGCCCCCGCTCGGCCAACCGCTGCGGGGTGATGCCGGTGATCAGGCAAGCCATAGGGTGAGGCAGGATATCGTCGCTGGGACGGCAATACAGGTTCATCGGCTCGCCGATCTCGTTCAGCGCCTCGTCCGTGCGGATCCCGGCGATCTGCAACGGCCGGTCGCGGCGGGGGTCGATGCCGGTGGTTTCGTAGTCGTACCAAAAAATACTCGCGTTCACGGTCATTCCCTTTCTGGCGGTACCGGGCAGTCTACCAGTGACTGCCGCGAAGCTCGCGACCCACTTCGGGGATTTCCAGGTTTCCCAACGAACTCACGGAAAGCGCCGTAGGCACGGCCCGCCAGGGCGCGTCAGTGCGCATATCTGCCATCCGAACCTTGCGTTGTCCCCTCCGCCCTCGCTAGCATTCCGCTCGCACGGATGCCCGTTTCACTGACAAGGACAGCACCATGAACGACACCAGCAATCCCTACGCAACACCCGCCAGCGCCCTGCAACCGACCCAGGCGGTGCCGCCGGTCATCGGCGACTACGACTTCCGCATCGGCGACGTGATCAGCGAAGCCTGGTCCAGGATCAAGGGCGTCAAAGGCATCCTGATCGGCGCCTTCGTGGTCTACAGCGTGGTGATCCAGACCATCACCTTCATCCTCACCCTGCTCTTCGGCGGTATCGGCCTGATGAGCGAGGCCGATCCCATCGCCTTCGCTGTCGGCCAGATGATCGCCAGCCTGGTCGCCACGGCGGTGGGCTACCCGTTCTTCACCGGCCTGACCATGATCGGCATCCGCCGCGCCGCCGACCAGCCGGCGACCTTCAACGAAATGTTCAACTACTTCGGCATGCTGGTGCCGCTGCTGCTCACCGGCCTGCTGATGATGCTGATGGTCTACGTCGGCTTCTTCCTGCTGATCATCCCCGGCCTCTACCTGAGCGTCGCCTACATGCTCGCCCTGCCGCTGGTGGCCGAGCGCGGCCTGACGCCCTGGCAGGCCCTGGAAACCTCGCGCAAGGCCATCAGCCGCCACTGGTTCAAGGTGTTCGGCCTGCTGCTGGTGCTGAGCCTGCTGATGCTGGTGAGCATGATCCCGCTGTTCATCGGCCTGATCTGGACCGGCCCGCTGTTCGTCGTTTCCATGGGTATTCTCTACCGCACCATCTTCGGCGTTCGCCCGCTGGGCAACTGAGGTGCAGACCGGGCCGTCGCGGCGGCCCGGTTGCCTGATGACGCCACGCTGGCTAGCATCTGACTTTCCCCGACACGGCCCCCCGATGCCACCGAACGCAGCCGCCCGCCTCGTCGCGCCCGCCTCCCGGCCAGGCGCCGAGGTCCTCGACACCCACTACCACGTGGAAACGCCGGAAGGCATCGACCTGCTCCTGCGTCCCGCCGGCGTCGTCCCCCGGGCCCTGGCCTATACCATCGACCTCTGCATCCGCGGCCTGATCATGCTGGTGCTGATGCTCGGCCTGGCGTTCCTCGGCAAGCTCGGCGCCGGCCTCGGCCTGCTGCTGACCTTCGTCATGACCTGGTGGTACATGGTCCTCTTCGAGGTGCTCAACCAGGGCCGCTCGCCCGGCAAGCAGATGATGGGACTGCGCGTCGTCCACGACGACGGCACTCCGGTGGGCTGGGCCGCGTCGCTGCTGCGCAACCTGCTGCGCTTCGCCGACATCCTGCCCTTCGGCTACGCCCTTGGTCTGCTCTGTTGCCTGAACCATCCGGCCTTCAAGCGCCTGGGCGACATCGCCGCCGGCACCCTGGTGGTCTACCGCGAACCCGAACTGAGCCGGCCCAGCCTGCCTGACGTCGAGCCGCAACTGCCGCCCTTCCCCATGAGCCTGGAAGAACAGCGCGCCTTCCTCGGCTTCGCCGAACGCGGTGCGGCGCTTTCCTCGGCACGCCGCGAGGAACTGGCGGGCATTCTCGCCGAACCGCTGGGCGTCGAGCCGGTACGCGCCCAGGCCGAGATCAACGGCATCGCCCGCGGCTTTCTCGGCCTGCGCCAGGAGAGCGCATGAAACAGAGCCTCTTCGAACAGCGCCACCAGGCCGCCTGGCAACGCTTCGACAAACGCCTCGCCTTCCTCGAGAAAGGCAAGAAGCTGGAAGGCTCCAGCGACGACTTCGCCGCCGATTACCGGCGCCTCTGCCAGCAACTGGCGCTGGCCCAGGAGCGCGGCTACAGCAGTCACCTGATCGACCAGTTGCAGCAACTGGCGATGCGCGGCCACCAGCAGTTCTACCGGCACCGCAGCCACCTCGGCAGCCGCATCCTCGGCTTCCTGCTCGCCGGCCTGCCGCGCCTGGTCCGCGAGGAATGGCGCAGCATCGCCGTGGCCAGCCTGCTGTTCTACGGCAGCGCCCTGCTCATGGGGCTGCTGGTCTATCACTTTCCCGACCTGATCTACAGCGTGGTCAGCCCGGACAAGGTCAGCGAGATGGAGTCTATGTACGCCCCGGAAACCACCCGCCTGGGTCCGTTGGGGGCACGCGACACCAGCGACGACTGGGAAATGTTCGGCTTCTACATCATGAACAACATCGGCATCGCCTTTCAGACCTTCGCCAGCGGCGTGTTGCTGGGACTCGGCAGCCTGTTCTTCCTGCTGTTCAATGGCCTGATGATCGGTTCGGTGGCCGGCCACCTGACGCAGATCGGCTACGTGCAGACCTTCTGGCCGTTCGTCATTGGCCACGGCGCGTTCGAACTGACCGCCATCACCTTCGCCGGCGCCGCCGGCCTCAAGCTCGGCTGGGCGCTGCTCGCGCCAGGTCGCCTGACCCGCGGCGAAGCCCTGCGGCTGGCCGCCCGGCGCAGCGTGCAACTGATCGCCGGGGTGATCGTGCTGTTGCTGCTGGCGGCCTTCACCGAGGCCTATTGGTCTTCCATCAGTCATTTCGAGCCGCGGGTGAAGTACGCGGTCGGCGCGGTCCTCTGGTTGCTCGTCGGCAGCTACTTCCTGTTCGCTGGACGGAGCCGCCATGCGCCTGACTGACGCCAGCGTGGCGATCCGCCCGCGCAGCGCCTGGGAAGCGCTCGACCTCGGCATCCTCCTGGCGCATCGCCATGCGCGCCTGCTGATGGGCAGCTGGGCGTTGCTGACCCTGCCGCTGTTCGCCGTGCTCAGCCTCCTGCTGTGGCAGCATCCGACCCTGGCGATCCTGATCTTCTGGTGGCTCAAGCCGGCCTTCGAACGACTGCCGCTGTACATTCTCTCGCACGCCCTGTTCGGCGATACGCCAACCCTGAAGCAGGCCCTGCGCACCTATCCCGCCCTGCTGAGGAAACAGTTGCCGGCCAGCCTGCTGTGGCGTCGCTTCAGTCCGACGCGCAGCTTCGACCTGCCGGTCCTGCAACTGGAAGGACTCGCCGGGGAGCCCCGCAGCCAGCGGCTGATCGTATTGTCCCAGCGCAACGCCGGCGGAGCGACCTGGCTGACCGTGGTCGGCGTGCACCTGGAAATGGCGCTCTGGGCCGGCTTCGCCATGCTTCTCTACCTGCTGATCCCGGCGCAGAACGAGATCGACTGGAACTGGCAGAGCCTGCTCGATCCGGAAGCCGGCGAATGGCTCTGGCTGGAGCACCTGTCGAACCTGCTCTACGTCCTGGTGCTGGTAGTCTGGGAGCCGATCTACGTGGCCTGCGGCTTCACCCTCTACCTGAACCGGCGTACCGAACTGGAGGCCTGGGACATCGAACTGGTGTTCCGTCGCCTGCGCCAGCGTCTGGTCGGCAGCGCCTATGTCCTTCTGCTCGGCCTGGCCGCTTCGCTGGCCTGGCTACCCGCCCCTTCCGCCTACGCCGAGCCGGCCGCCGCCGCCAGCGCCGGCGAAGCCGAGCTGCCGCCCGAGCAGGCCCGCCTGCTGCGACAGAAGCTCAACAGCGAACAGGCCGGCAAGCAGATCCGGGCGATCGTCGACGGCGCGCCGTTCAAGAACAGCGAGACCGTTACGGGCTGGCGCTTCGGCGACAAGACCGAGAAAAAGGACAGCCGCAAGGAGGACGAAGAGCGGCTCAAGGCATTCTTCGAGGCCCTGGCCAACTGGGTGCCATTCCGTCACGCGGCGCAGGTCATCGAAGTACTGCTCTGGGCGCTGCTGTTCAGCGCGGTGTTCCTGCTGGTCTGGCGCTACCGTGAATGGCTGCGCCTGTTCGTCGGCAACCTGGGCTTGCCGCAACGGGCCCGCCGCGAAGCGCCGACGGTGATGTTCGGCCTCGATCTCAGTCCGGAAAGCCTGCCCGACGACATCGCCGGCAACGCCGAACGGCTCTGGAACGAGAAACCACGGGAAGCCCTCGGCCTGCTCTACCGCGGGCTGCTCAGCCGCCTGCTGCATGACTACCGCCTGCCGTTGAAGGGCTCCCATACCGAGGGCGAGGTCCTGCGCCTGGTCGAAGGCCTGGAGCAACAACGGCCGCTGCTGCACTACAGCCAACTGCTGACCGCCCAATGGCAGGCGCTCGCCTACGGCCATCGGCTACCGGCCGACGACGCTCGCCAACGCCTCTGCGACGGCTGGCGCAGCCTTTTCGCCGCGGGAGCCAAGCCATGATGAGCCGGCGCGCGCGCTTCCTGCTGCTTGCCGTGCTCCTGCTGCTGGCCGGTCTGCTGGCGATCTTCCTGGCCAGCCGCCTGCAACCCTATACGGAGACGATCGACCTCGGCCCATCGCCGGAGGCCCGGCGCAATCCCTACCTGGCCGCCGAACTGTTCCTGCGCAAGCAGGGGGTCACGGTGAGCCGCGCCGACGGCCTTGAGGTCCTCAAGGAGCTGCCGCCCTCCGGGCATACCCTGCTCCTGCTCGGCAGCCGCTCCGGCATGACTCCCGGCCAGGCTCGCCGCCTGCTGCAATGGAGCGAGCAGGGCGGGCACCTGGTGCTGATCGCCGAACGCCTGTGGGACGAGGACGAAAAGAAGAGCGGCGACCTGCTGCTCGACAGCCTGGATATCCGCCAGTACCTCACCGAGGACTTCGACGACAGCCAGGACCGGGCCAGCGAGGAAACCGCCGACGCCGACGCCGACGAAGGTAGCGTCGACGACCACGCGACCGAAGCGCCTCCGGAGGACACCGCCGGCGAGGAAGAAGAGCCCGCCGACAGCGTGCCGGACTATTCCGCACTGACCCGCCTGTACCTGGAAAACGAGCGCTCGCCAGCCTACATCGGCTTCGATCCCGACTACCACCTCTACGATCCGCAGAACCACGCCTACGCCTGGGCCAACAGCGGCGACGCCACCCACCTGTTGCAGATGCAGCACGGCAAGGGCCTGGTCACGGTGCTCACAGACGCCTGGATCTGGCAGAACCGCAACATCGAGCAGTACGACAACGCCTGGCTGCTCTGGTACCTGACCCAGGACAACCAGGTGACCCTGCTCTACCGCGCCGAACGCGACAGCCTCGCCACCCTGCTCGCCCGCCACTTCCCCGAGGCCCTGGCGGCAGCGCTGCTGTTGTTGCTTGCAGGCCTGTGGCGCGCAGGGCTGCGCCAGGGTCCCTTGCAGCCGGTGGCCAGCCGTTCGCGCCGGCAACTGGAGGAACACCTGCGCGCCGGCGCCGACTTCCTCCTCCGCCAGCGCGGCCACGTCGCCTTGCTGCACGGTCTGCAACGCGACATCCTGCGCAGGGCGCGGCGTCGCCACCCCGGTTTCGAACAGCTCGGCGTCGCCGAGCAATGGCAGATCCTCGGGCGCATGACCCGCCTGCCACCCAGCGCCATCAGCCAGGCCATGCGCCCATATCCGGCGCAGCGCCTTTCCGCTGCCGACTTCACCCGCCAGGTCGCCCACCTGCAAAGCCTCAGGAATGCCCTATGAGCGAACAGACGCCCGAACAACCGAGCACCGCGCCCAACCCGGCGCTCCAGCGCCAGCGCGCCAGCCAGCTGGCCCAGGCCCTGCGCACCGAACTGCAGAAAGCCCTGATCGGCCAGGGCGCGGTGATCGACGACGTGCTCACCGCGTTGCTCGCCGGCGGCCACGTGCTGGTGGAAGGCGTGCCGGGGCTCGGCAAGACCCTGCTGGTACGCGCCCTGGCTCGCTGCTTCGACGGCGGCTTCGCGCGCATCCAGTTCACCCCCGACCTGATGCCCAGCGACGTCACCGGTCACGCCGTATACGACCTCGCCAGCGAGCAGTTCAAGCTGCGCAAGGGGCCGGTGTTCACCCACCTGCTGCTGGCGGACGAGATCAATCGCGCACCGGCCAAGACCCAGGCCGCCCTGCTGGAAGTGATGCAGGAGCGCCAGGTCACCCTGGAAGGACGCGCGCTGCCG
Source organism: Pseudomonas sp. HMSC066A08 (assembly GCF_001813025.1). Classification (NCBI taxonomy): domain Bacteria; kingdom Pseudomonadati; phylum Pseudomonadota; class Gammaproteobacteria; order Pseudomonadales; family Pseudomonadaceae; genus Pseudomonas; species Pseudomonas sp. HMSC066A08. Next base: position 6,679 of record NZ_KV811309.1, on the reverse strand, counting down.
GTGCCGCAACCGTTCATGGTGCTGGCGACGCAGAACCCGATCGAGCAGGAAGGCACCTATCCGCTGCCGGAAGCCGAACTCGACCGCTTCATGCTCAAGCTGCGCATCGATTACCCGGCCGAAGCCGAGGAACAGACCCTGGTGCGCCAGGTGACCCGTTCCGCGCGCAGCGACATGCTCGACGTGGCCAACCTGCGGCCGTTGCTGAAGGACAAGGACGTTCTCGCCCTCCAGCGGATCGCCAGCGACCTGCCGATCGACGACCAGGTCCTCGACTATGCCGTGCGACTGGCCCGCACCACCCGCAACTGGCCGGGCCTGGCCCTCGGCGCCGGACCTCGCGCGTCGATCGCCCTGGTCCGTTGCGGCCGGGCGCGGGCGCTGCTGCGCGGCGGCGAGTTCGTGGTGCCGGACGACATCAAGGGCTGTGCCCTGGCGGTCCTGCGCCATCGGGTCCGGCTGTCTCCGGAGCTGGACATCGAGGGGCTGTCGGTGGACCAGGTCCTGCAACAGTTGCTCGACCAGGTACCGGCCCCCCGCGTATGAAGCCATCGCGCGCCCTGCTGGCGCTGTTCGCCGCGCTCCTGCTGCTGGCCATCGGCCTGGGCAGCCTGTCGGCGCTCGGCCAGCGGTTGCCTGCGCAACTGCACACATTCTGGTGGGCGGCGCTCGCCGCGCTGCTCCTGCTCGGCCTGCTGGACGCCCTGTGGGCGCGCCGCCAGGCGGTGCCGAAGCTGAGCCGCCAGCTCAGCGGCAACCTGCCGCTGGGGCGCTGGAGCGAAGTGCGCCTGCATCTGCAGCACACCTATCGGCGTCCGGTTCGCCTGACCCTGTTCGATCACCTGCCGGCCGGCATGGATTTCGAGTACCTGCCGCAGGAGGTCGAACTGCGCCCGGGCGAAAGCACCGAGGTCGGCTACCGGGTGCGGCCGCTGAACCGCGGTCACTTCGTGTTTCCCCGCTGCGAGCTGGAACTGCCCAGCCCGCTGCGCCTGTGGCGGCAGCGCCGCTACCTGGAAGCACGCGGCGAGACCCGCGTCTACCCGGACTTCGCCCGCCTCTACGGCGCCGAATTGATGGCGGTCGACCACTGGCTCAACCAGATCGGCGTACGCGGCGGCCAGCGCCGCGGCCTCGGCCTGGAGTTCCACCAGTTGCGCGAATTCCGCGACGGCGACACCCTGCGCCAGATCGACTGGAAGGCCACCGCTCGCAAACGCACGCCGATCGCCCGCGAATACCAGGACGAACGCGACCAGCAGATCCTCTTCCTGCTCGACTGCGGCCGCCGCATGCGCAGCCAGGACGGCGACCTGTCGCACTTCGACCATGCCCTCAACGCCAGCCTGCTGCTGGCCTACGTGGCCCTGCGCCAGGGCGATGCAGTGGGCGCCATGACCTTCGCCGGCGACGACCGCCGGCACCTCCCGCCAGGCAAGGGCAGCGCCCAGCTCGGCGCGCTGCTCAACACCGTCTACGACCTGCAGACCAGCCAGCGTCCCGCCGATTTCCCGGAAGCCGTGCAGGCAGTGCTGTCCCACCAACGGCGGCGGGCCCTGGTGATCCTGGTAACCAACCTGCGCGACGAGGACGACGAGGAACTGCTCGGCGCGGTGAAACGCCTGGGCCGCCAGCACCGGGTGCTGGTCGCCAGCCTGCGCGAGGAAGTGCTCGACACCCTGCGCCAGGAGCCGGTCGCCCGCTACGAGCAGGCGCTCGCCTACACCGGCACCATCGACTACCTGAATGCGCGCAACGGCCTCCACGAGAAGCTCGCGGCCCACGGCGTGCCAGTGCTCGATGCGCGTCCCAGCGAACTCGGGCCGGAGCTGATCAGCCGCTACCTGGGCTGGAAGCGCGCCGGCGTGCTTTGACGGATCAGACCGACTGCGGCTGGCGGGGGAAGCTGAAGTAGCGGCGCAGCGCCTCCACCAGTTCGAGGAATTCGGCGGGCGGCGCCAGCAGATGGAAGCCGGAATCGAAATGACCGGGCGTGACGTCCTCGCTGGTCCACCGGCAGTCGGCGGAAAAATCGATGCATTGCGGGCGACCACCCAGTCCCGGAACCTTCAGGCGCAGTTCGAAACGCGCGCCGACCAGCATCGGCAGTTGGCTGATCAGCAGCAGGCCGTCCTCGGAGACGTTGCCGATGTAGCCCATCGGCTTATCGGTGATGCGATTGAACACCTTCAGGTAGCTGGGCAACTGATGGCGCTGGATATGTCGTTGAAGACCCATAATGGCATTTCGCTATGATTTGCAGTCCAGTATGACGATGCCGGCGCTCGGGGAACAAGCTCAGCGGCAGCGTTCGGACTCCCGCGAGGCCAGTTCGCGACGAATGGCGTCCAGCTCGGCATCGCTCAGGTAAACCGGCCCGCCGCCGGCGTCCTGCCGATAGAAGCGGCCGCCGCGTTCGAGCTGGGACAACTGTTGCCGCAAGCGCCCGCATTCCTCGGCCAGCGCAGCCTGGCGCTGGCCGGCGCGTTCGGCGGCGGCGGTGCGTTCCTCGCGACGAGCATCGAAATACTCCTGGGTGCGCTGCTCGCGCTGGCGGGTCGCGGCGTCACGTTCCACCACCTGCGGCCTGACTTCGACGCGTTGCGCGCCGGCCGGTGGCGTGGCGGAGAAGTGTACCTTGCCCTGGGCATCGGTCCAGCGATAGATGTCCGCCTGCGCCAGCACGGGCATCAGGGCGGCACAGAACCACAGGGCACGCATGCGAACCTCCTCCGTGAAATCCAGGGCGAAGCTTACCGGATAGACCGGGGTCCCATGCGACCGACGGTCAGCCTGAACGCCCGTCCAATCCCTCCCGGCCGCCTACAGGCGGGTCGGCACGGCGCTGGCCGAGGCCGGCGTCTCGCTCAGCCGGCCCAACTGGCGCAACGTCTCCAGCCGCGCCTTGGCACGGTAGGCATATTCGCTGGTGGGGTAACGGGCGATGATGAAGTGGTAGGTCTGCGCCGCGTCGACGAACAGGCTCTGGCGTTCCAGGCACTGGCCGCGCAGCAGCGAGATTTCCGGCTGCAGGTAGGGCCGCGCGCGAATCCGCCGTTCGGCCCGCGACAGGTCGAGCATCACCTGTGCGCAATCGCCTTTGTCGTAGGCGCGGTAGGCCCCGTTCAGGTCGCTGTTCAGCGACCAGCTGTTACAACCGGTGGCACTCAGCGCCAGGCAGGCAACGATCAAGCTTCGCATAGGCATATCCTCCGTTGGGAACTGTATCGGCGCGTATTGGCGTGACTGAAGGGCCTGACTAGACTGGGGTGGCCCTCGCCCTGGCGCCAAGGAGATGCCATGCGCTTCGCCCGCCGTCTCGTCCTGCTCCCGTTGCTGTCGCTGCTGGCCGCCTGTTCGCCGACCACACCGCTGTTCGTCGCCCAGGTGACCACTGGCGAAGTCGCCGAATACAAGCAGATGAAGAGCAACCGCATGACCGCCGCCATCGAGGAGGAAGGCGACCTGCTGACCTACAGCGCCATGGCGATCCGCGACAACAGGAGCGCCGAGGCGGAGAAGCTCTACCTCACCGGCTACGACAATAGCCGCTACAGCGCCGAGGTGCGCGGTATCTCGCTGTACCAGATCGGCCTGATCTACATGAGTCGCTACAACGACCAGCGCGACGACACCAAGGCCACCGACTACTTCCAGCGCGTGGTCCGCGAGTTCCCCGGCACCCACGCCGCCGAGCATGCCCAGGCGCGCCTGCTGGCAATGCGCCAGCGGGCCAGGGAGCCGGTGCAGAAGAGCGCCCGCGAATTGCTCGCCACCTGGAAGCCACAACAGAACCTCGACCTCTACAAGACCAGCCTCGACCCGGACATGACCCTGCTGTCGCGCCGCGCGGTGCTCAAGGATCGGGTCGACGAAGCCGCCGAGCTCTACCTGCTGGCGGTCAACGATCCGGCTATTCCTGCCGGTATAAAGGAAAAGGCCCTCTACCAGCTCGGCCTGATGTACCTGGCGCCGGACAACCCGCACCCGAACCGCGACAAGGCCATCGAATACCTGCGTCGCCAGTTGCTCGACTATCCTGAAGGCGAATTGTCGAACAAGGCCGGCCGGCACCTCGACCAGGCGCTCAACGTGCAACCGCGCTGATCCCCGCCGGACTGACCCAGATCAAGCGCCCGTCGCGGCACCTGGTCTGCAATGGCATTCCCGCCCAGTGCCAGGAGCGTTGCCATGAACCTGCATAACCTGCTGGTGGTCGTCGACCCGAGCAGCGACGAACAGCCGGCCCTTACCCGTGCCCAGTGGATCGCCGAACGCAGCGGCGCCAGCGTCGAGTTGCTGTTGTGCGACTTCAACCCGGCGCTGGACGGCGGGCTGTTCTTCGACAGTCACTCGCTGCAGCGTGCCCGCGACCTTTACCTGGACGAACGGGTCACCTGGCTGGAGCAGCTTTCCATGCCGCTGCAGCAGGTCGGCATCCGCACTCAGGTCGAGGCCCAGTGGGGCAAGCCGCTGGACCGGATGGTCCTGCAACGGGTCGGCGAAACCCGGCCCGACCTGGTCCTCAAGAGCACCCGCAAGCACAACCTGCTGCGCCGCCTGCTACTGGGCAACAGCGACTGGCAATTGATCCGCCACTGCCCGCAGCCGCTCTGGCTGGTCCATCACGACGCCTGGCGCGGCCAGCGCCTGTGCGCGGCGCTCGACCCGCTGCATGCCAGCGACAAGCCGGCCGCCCTCGATCACCGGCTGATCGCCGCCGCCCGCCAGCTCGAAGCCAGCCTGGGGCTGCGCGCCGACTACCTGCATACCCACGCGGCGATGCCGCGCAGCCTGCTGTTCGACGCGGAAATGCTCGCCGGCTACGAGCGTTTCGTGCTGCAACATGAGGAACGTCACCGCCAGGCCTTCGACGACCTGCTGGCGGCCTACCCGGAGATCGCCGCGGAGCGCCGCCACCTGCTGGCCGGCTATGCCGAGCAGGCGATCCCCGACTTCGTCCGGGCCAACGACATCGATCTGCTGCTGATGGGCGCGGTCGCCCGGGGGCACCTGGACAACGCGCTGATCGGGCAGACCGCCGAACGCGTCCTGGAAGAGGTGGAATGCGACCTGCTGGTGCTCAAACCGACAAATGACATCTGATGCAGATAGTATGACTCCGCAGTCGCCGCCGAGCCTCGCCGGTGGTAGCCTGCACGCCAGCGTTATCCAAGGAGTCCTTTGCATGTCCGTTCGCCGCACCAAAATCGTCGCCACCCTCGGCCCAGCCAGCAATTCCCCGGAAGTGCTGGAGCAACTGATCCTGGCCGGGATCGACGTCGCCCGTCTCAACTTCTCCCACGGCACCCCCGATGAACACCGCGCCCGCGCCAGGCTGGTGCGCGAACTGGCGGCCAAGCACGGCCGCTTCGTCGCCCTGCTCGGCGACCTGCAAGGACCGAAGATCCGCATCGCCAAGTTCGCCAACAAGCGCATCGAATTGCAGGTCGGCGACAAGTTCCGCTTCTCCACCAGCCACGCCCGCGATGCCGGTACCCAGGAAGTGGTCGGCATCGACTACCCGGACCTGGTGAAGGACTGCGGGGTCGGCGATGAACTGCTGCTGGACGACGGCCGGGTGGTGATGGTTGTCGAGGAAGTCGCCGCCGACGAACTGCGCTGCCGGGTGCTGATCGGCGGCCCGCTGTCCGACCACAAGGGCATCAACCGCCGCGGCGGCGGTCTCACCGCACCGGCGCTGACCGACAAGGACAAGGCCGACATCAAGCTGGCCGCGGACATGGACCTGGACTACGTGGCCGTTTCCTTCCCGCGCGACGCCAAGGACATGGAATACGCCCGCCGCCTGCTCACCGAGGCCGGTGGCAAGGCCTGGCTGGTGGCCAAGATCGAGCGCGCCGAGGCGGTCGCCGACGACGACGCACTCGACGGCCTGATTCGTGCCAGCGACGCGGTGATGGTGGCCCGTGGCGACCTCGGCGTGGAAATCGGCGATGCCGAGCTGGTCGGCATCCAGAAGAAGATCATCCTGCACGCCCGCCGCAACAATAAAGTGGTGATCACCGCGACCCAGATGATGGAGTCGATGATCCACAGCCCGATGCCGACCCGCGCGGAAGTCTCCGACGTGGCCAACGCCGTGCTCGACTACACCGACGCGGTGATGCTCTCGGCGGAAAGCGCCGCCGGCGAGTACCCGGTGGAAGCGGTGAAAGCCATGGCCCGCGTCTGCCAGGGCGCCGAGAAGCACCCGACCAGCCAGAAATCCAGCCACCGCCTCGGCCAGACTTTCGACCGCTGCGACGAGAGCATCGCCCTGGCGTCGATGTACACGGCCAACCACTTCCCGGGGATCAAGGCGATCATCTGCCTGACCGAAAGCGGCTTCACCCCGCTGATCATGTCGCGCATCCGCTCGTCGGTGCCGATCTACGCCTACTCCCCGCACCGCGAGACCCAGGCTCGCGTGGCGATGTTCCGCGGCGTGGAAACCATCCCCTTCGACCCGGCGGCGCTGCCGGCGGAGAAGGTCAGCCAGGCCGCGGTCGACGAGTTGCTCAAGCGCGGCGTGGTGACCAAGGGCGACTGGGTGATCCTGACCAAGGGCGACAGCTACACCGCCCAGGGCGGCACCAACACCATGAAGGTGCTGCACGTCGGCGACCTGCTGGTATAAGCGCACGTCGCGGCGGATAACGCCCGTGGCGTTATCCGC
>NZ_KV811308.1:0-308 GCF_001813025.1 Pseudomonas sp. HMSC066A08 | reverse complement strand
TTCTTCGCCGACCCCCGCGAAGTCCTGCGCCAGGTGGTGGCCAGGTTCACCGAGATGGAACTGACCATCGTCGCCGCCTTCGAGCTGGAGTTCTACCTGATCGACCAGGAGAACGTGAACGGCCGGCCGCAGCCGCCGCGCTCGCCGATCTCCGGCAAGCGTCCGCAGTCGGTGCAGGTGTATTCCATCGACGACCTCGACGAATACGTCGAGTGCCTCCAGGACATCATCGACGGCGCTCGCGCCCAGGGCATCCCGGCCGACGCCATCGTCGCCGAATCCGCACCGGCGCAGTTCGAGGTCAACCT
>NZ_KV811307.1:24276-28544 GCF_001813025.1 Pseudomonas sp. HMSC066A08 | reverse complement strand
CGTATCATTCGGCTTAGCCATGGGTCAGCTCCTTATAAGCTGGTTTGTGGTTAGCGGGCTTCGGGTGTTGGTCGCACTCGAGGCCCGCGTCTTTTTCGCCCTCGAAATCACAGGGCAGTGCCGTTCGGTCCTATCCCTACGGGATGGATTTGCCGGCCCCTCCATCATCCTCCTACTGGGTTTTTATCCAATTCCCGGGCTTCTGAGAGAGCCTGCGGAAATGTCCGGGTGAGCTGTCCGGCGTTTCCAGGGCCTGTAGGGCGGATAGCGCCATGGGCGTTATCCGCCGATGTCGCGGATAAGCGGCGCATAACCGCGAGCGGTTATGCGCCCTACGGACTGCGGAGTGTCTGGAGGAGATGTCCGGCGTTTCCAGAGCCTGTAGGGCGGATACCGCCACAGGCGGTATTCGCCCTACTAAAGCCCGGCCCAGGTCTCGATGTGAGAATTTTCCGAGACATCATCGCGTTCCTTGTCCGCCCGCGATCCGCTGTCCATACCCATTGGGCAACACTTTCGTTGCGCCAATCCAAAGGAGAGTCAAAGGATGTCGAAGACTAAGCACTGGTCCGGCGAGACCTGTCCGAAGACCGGGACCTATGGTCAGCATGATGACAAGGACGACAGCTACGCCGGCGCGAAGCATGACCGCCAGGTGGACAAGGGCGAGACCTTTCCGCCGTCGCTGAACAATCATCACTTCGAAGAGAAGTGACGGCCGGGCCACGGGGCCGCTGGCGGTCCCGTGGCTTCGAGGGCGCTCCTGCCCGATCCCGCTGTTTTCGCCTCAGAACGCCAGCAGGTAGCGCAGGGTCAGCTGGTTGCCTTCGCTGCGGTTGCGCGCGCCGCTTTCGGCGTAGAGGTTGGCAAACAGCGTTTGCCTGCCCTGGCTGTACATCACCCCCGGGCCTATGCCGAAGACCTGCTCGCGCGAGTCGGCCTGCCGGTGGCCGTCGATGCGGTCGGCGCTGATCTGCTTCAACTGGTAGCCGGCCAGGCCCACCCGCCAGTGTTCGTCGAGCGCGTAGGACACCGAGAAGTTGGCATGCAGCGCCTGGCCGGACTGGATGTCGTCGGCGCCCAGGCGCGGCGAGGGATCGTCGTTGCGGCTGATCCAGGCGTAGTGCAGGCGGCCGCTGAGTTCCAGGCGCTCGCCCAGTTCCCAGGTGAAGGCGTAGTGCGGGTTGAAGATCCAGGTGTTGCTGCCGGTGTTGATCGCGGCGTCCTTGTCGTAGTCGCCGGTGGGCAGCGAGAACACGAAGTTCAGGCGTTGCCAGTAGGGGCGGCCGAACAGGGCGGTGGGGCCCCATTGCAGCATCAGCGGGCTGACGATCAGGTCGCCCTGGCGGGTGCGCCGGCCGTCCGGGCCGCCGTCGACGTCCAGGTCCAGGCGTACCAGCGGCAGCAGGACTTCCGCGCCATAGTGGGCGCCGAGCAGGGTGTTTTCGCTGAGGTAGGCCAGGTGCGGCAGGACGGTGGTGCTGCGCACGCGTTGCCGGCCCGGCACCGAATGGCCGCCGGCATCGCTGGCGCCGTCCGAGCGGTAGTGTTGCAGCGGCAGCTCGAAAAGCAGGCCCGGTCGGGCGATACCGTCGAGGAAGCTGGTGTTGCCGAGCGCCAGCGGCGGCAGGGCGACGGCGTCGGCGCGGGCTTCCAGGCAGAGCAGCGAGGAAAGGGCGCCGACGGTTTGTAACAGGGATGCACGCATGGAGTGTTCTCTTTTTCTTCGGCTCAGAGCAAGCGGATCGGGTAGTCGACCACCACCCGGTATTCGTCGGAGCTGGAGTTGCCGCGGGTGTTGCCGGGGGCGGTGTAGCCTTTGCCGGGGCGGTGGGTGGCCCAGCGCAGGGTCACGCTGAGGCCCTTGGCCGGACCGGCGGGGAAGGCGTAGCGCAGCGACAGGTCGCGTTCCCAGTGCTGGGCGTTCTTGCCATCGGGGTTGTAGAGGTAGCCGTAGCCCGCGCTGTCCGGGTCGACCCGGGTCAGGTCGGCCTCGCCACGGCCGTAGGCGGCGCCGAACTGCCAGTCCGGGGCGGCGAGGAAGGCCAGGCTGGCCTGGTACTGGATCTTCCACGAGCGCTCGCCGGGGCCGTTGAAGTCGGCGTACTGCATGGCGTTGCTTTCGTAGAGGAAGGTCCGGTCGTTCTGCGCGATGAAGTCGAACGGGGTGTCACCATCGACCTTTTGCAGGCTGAGGCTCAGCGACTGGTCGCCGCCGGCCAGGGTCAGCCCGGCGTTGTAGAGGTCGTTGTCGATGCGGCCCAGTTGGCTGCGGCCCTGGTCGCGGGTCTTGTAGTAATGCAGCCAGGGCGTCAGGGTCAGTTGGCTGGATAGCTGGAACGGCTGGCTGAGGCCGAGGTAGTGCTGGTTCCAGATATCCGCCAGGCGCCCGCTGTAGAGGGTCGCGAGGGTTCCGCCGGGGCCTTTGTAGTTGGCGCCGAGCCAGGCGATGTGCGGGCTTTCGCGGTCGGCGGCGATGCCGCCCTTGGTGCTGTTGCCGTAGCCGGTGGTGAGGTGACTGTGGCCGCTCTGGTTGCGCAACCGGGTGGCTTCGACGAAGCCGGCGTCGAAGTCGAGCGACGAGAAGTGATAGTTCCTCAGGGTCACCCCGCGATAGCTCTGCGGGATCATGCGGCTGACCCCGCTGGCGATCACCGGGTTCTCCAGCAACTGGTCGCCGATCTGGACCAGGCTGTCCAGGCCACGCAGCTTGAGGGCCGCCCCGGCGGCGGAAAATTGATCCTGGGGGCGTCCGCGAGCGTCCAGCGGCAGCACGCCGGAACCGCCACTGCCACCGCCGCCGTCCAGGCGCAGGCCGTAGAAGGCGTGCGCATCCAGGCCGATGCCTATCGGCGTGTCGGTATAGCCGGAGCGGAACGACAGCATCAGGCCCTGGGCCCATTCGCGCTGGTCGCGGCGGGCGGGCGTGTCGTGGTTGTCGCGGGCGAAGTAGTAGTTGCGGATGAAGCCGTTCAGCGTCGAGCCTTCGATGAAGCCCGGCGGCACCTTCATTTCGGCTTTCTGCCGCTGGTTCAGGCCGCTGCTGATGTTGTCGCGATGGCCCAGGGAGTCGTCGGCCAGGCAGGCCTCGCCGCCGACCAGCAGGCCGAGCGCCAGGACGGTGGGCCACGGCCGGGGAATGGCGCGTCGCATGCGGACCTCCGCTGTCGGGGGATTGGAAGCGGCCATCCGGCGCGGGCGCCTGGATGGCCGGGGCAGGGCGGGATTACTTGGCTGCGGTGAGCAGGCTGAAGCTGGTCATCAGGTTGCGATAGTCGGGAATGTGGTTGGAGAACAGCGCCCCCAGCCCTTCGATATCGTTGCGCCAGTCGCGGTGCAGTTCGCAGGCTACGCCAAACCAGTTCATCAATTGCGCGCCACCGGCGACCATGCGTGTCCAGGCGGCGTCGCGGGTGACTTCGTTGAAGGTACCGGAGGCATCGGTAACGACGAACACCTCGAAACCTTCCTCCAGCGCCGAGAGCGCGGGGAAGGCGACACAGACCTCGGTGACCACGCCGGCGATGATCAGTTGCTTCTTGCCGGTGGCCTTGACCGCCTTGACGAAGTCTTCGTTGTCCCAGGCGTTGATGTTACCCGGACGAGCGATGTAGGGCGCCTGCGGGAACAGTTCCTTCAACTCCGGTACCAGCGGCCCGTTCGGCCCGTTCTCGAAACTGGTGGTGAGGATGGTCGGCAGCTTGAAGTACTTGGCCAGGTCTGCCAGGGCCAGCACGTTGTTCTTGAACTTGTCCGGGTCCTGGTCGCGGACCAGCGAGAGCAGGCCGGTCTGGTGGTCGACCAGGAGGACGGCGGCATCGTTCTTGTCGAGACGCTTGTATTGGAAGGACATGGCTTTCTCCTTGCTATCGGGGGAAGGGGGCGCGGGTTGCCCCGTACGCGATGATCACTTGCGCTGCGAATCCAGTTGCTCGTGGTTGTTGACCACGGCCTGGGCCTTGGCGTAGCTCTCGATCAGCAGTTGGTAGTGCGGGAATACCGCGCTGTAGGCTTCGGCGAACTGCACGGCGTCGTCGCGGTGCCAGGTGCGCTGGATTTCCGAGCAGACCGCGGCGGTGTCTATCGGCACCACGCCGGCCTGGACCACCCGTGCCAGGGTGATTTCCTGGGCCATCTTGGAGTAGGTGCCGGAGGCGTCGATCACCGCGAACACCTGGTAGCCGTCGTGTACCGCGGCGATGCTGGGGAAGGCCATGCACACGCTGGTGATGGTGCCGGCGATGATCAGTTGCTTCTTGCCGGTGGCC
>NZ_KV811307.1:0-24176 GCF_001813025.1 Pseudomonas sp. HMSC066A08 | reverse complement strand
TGATCAGTTGCTTCTTGCCGGTGGCCTTGACCGCGGCGACGAACTCCGGGTTGTCCCAGGCATTGATCTCACCCTTGCGCGCGACGTACTGGGCGTGCGGCGCGGCCTCGTGGATCTCCGGGATCAGCGGGCCGTTGGGGCCCTGCGGTACCGAGGCGGTGGTGATCACCGGGATCTTCGCCAGGCTGGCGACCTTGGCCAGGGTGGTGGCGTTGGCGCGCAGTTCGGTCATCGGCATGTCCTTGACCGTCTGGAACAGGCCGCTCTGGTGGTCGATCAGCAACATGGCGACGTTGGCCGGATCGATCTTCGGGGTCTGGCCGTTGAAGTTGGCGGGAGCGCTCATTTCCATTTCCTCTTGCAGGGTGGTCGTCCGTGAATTTCGGGCAAAGCCCGGCCGGGCCCGCGCTTCCTGCACGGGCCATGTCCTAGGAGCGGCCGACTTCAGTGGGCGCGGATGAAGCGCCCGTTCTCGAAGTCCTCGATGGCCTGGTCGATTTCTTCGCGGCTGCTCATCACGAAGGGGCCGTAGCCGATGATCGGCTCGTCCAGCGGCTCGCCGCCGAGCACCAGCAACTGCACGTCGTTGTTGGCTTCCAGTTCCAGCCGCGGGTCGTCGCGGTCGAGCAGGGCGACCTGGGCTTCGCGAACGATCTCGTCGCCGACCGCGAGGGTGCCGCGCAGAACCACCACGGCGCAGGTATGACCCCTGGGCAGGTCCAGGTCGAGTTGCTTGCCGGCCTTCAGGTGGATGTCCCACACCGCCAGGGGCGAATGGGTCAGCGCCGGCCCCTGGTGGCGGCCGTAGCGACCGGCGATCACGCGCAGTTCGCCGGCCTTGTCGGGCAGGCTGACGCGGGGGATGTCGGCGTCGAGCAGGGTCTGGTAGCGCGGTGGGTTCATCTTGTCGCGGGACGGCAGGTTGACCCATAGCTGGACCATTTCCAGCGTTCCACCTGTGCTACGGAAGCGTTCCGAGTGGTACTCCTCGTGGAGAATCCCGGAGGCCGCCGTCATCCACTGCACATCCCCCGGCCCGATGCGTCCGCCGGCGCCGGTGGAGTCGTGGTGCTCGACCTCGCCCTGGTAGACGATGGTCACTGTCTCGAAGCCGCGATGAGGATGCTGGCCTACGCCGCGGCGCTGCTGTGCGGGGGGGAAATCAGCAGGCCCGGCGTAGTCCAGCAAGAGGAACGGGCTGATATGCTGGCCCAGTGTGTTGTAGGAAAAGAGCGAGCGAACGGGGAATCCGTCGCCCACCCAGTGGCGGTTGGCGTTGCCGTAGATTCCCAGGACCTTTTTCACGTCGGCGCTCCTCGATTGAGTCGATGGAGCGATACGCTAGTTCCCGGGCGTGGGAACCGGTAGTCCGCAAATCAAGTCTCAGAGTCTCGCAGGTGGAACGATGAGTGGTGAACCGGTGTTCGATTTGAACGAACTCTTTATCTACGCCAAGGTGGTCGAGCACGGTGGCTTCGCCCCCGCCGGGCGGGTGCTGGGGATTCCCAAGTCGACCATCAGCCGCAAGGTCGCGCAGCTCGAGGCGCGCCTGGGCGTGCGCCTGGTGCAGCGCTCGACGCGGCAATTCCAGGTGACCGAGATCGGCCAGGCCTACTACCGTCATTGCGTGGCGATGACGGTGGAAGCGGAGGCTGCCGAGGACGTCATCGAACAGAACCGCTCGGAGCCGTGCGGGATGGTCCGCCTGACCTGCTCGACGCCGCTGCTGCACTTCGAACTGGCGCCGATGCTGGCGCGCTTCATGGCGCAGTATCCGAACGTCGAGCTGTACGTGAAGACCTTCAATCGCCGGGTCGACGTGATCGCCGAAGGCTACGACATCTCGCTGTCGCTGCGTTTCCCGCCGCTGGAGGACAGCGACCTGGTGATGAAGGTGCTGGCGCGCAGCCCGCAGGTGCTGGTGGCCAGCCCGGAGCTGCTGGCCCGCTACCGCCCGCCGGAGCTGCCGGCCGACCTGTCGGCGATGCCCTACGTCGGCTGGGAGCGTTCGCGCCTGGACGGCAGCCTGCGGCTGGTCGGCGCGGATGGCAGCAGCGCGGCCCTCAACCTGCGCCCGCAACTGCTCAGCGACGACCTCGGCACCTTGCGCCAGGCGGTGCTGGAGGGCGTCGGGATCGGCGGCCTGCCGTTCTGCGTGGTCAGTCGCGACCTGGCCGAGCGCCGGCTGGTGCGGGTGCTGCCGGAGTGGACGCCGGTGGAAGGCATGGTGGTGGCAATGTTCCCTTCGCGGCGCGGGCTGTTGCCTTCGGTCCGCGCGCTGATCGACTTTCTCGCCGCAGGCTTCGCCGACGCCGCGCAGCGCCAGTACCCGGCGCCGGGCTGAGGCTCAGCGACCGGCGCCGGGGCCGTAGAGTCGGAGCAGTTGCAGGGTCACGCCGTTGGACCAGCCGAAGCCGTCCTGCAGCGGGTACTCGCCACCGCCGCCGCCGCCCTGGTTGCCGCTGATGTCGTATTTCTCCACCAGTTTTCCTTCGCGGTCGTAGACCTGCTGCACCTGGGCGAGGAATCGCCGGCCGATGTCTTCCGCCAGGGCGTCCCGGCCGTAGGCGCGCAGGCCCTGCACGGCGACCCACTGCAAGGGGGCCCAGCCGTTCGGCTCGTCCCATTGCTGGCCGCTGGCACGGGTGGTGGTGGCCAGTCCGCCCGGGCGCAGCAGTTGGGCGGCGACGCTGTCGGCGGTACGACCGGCGCGTTCGGCGGAGGCCAGCCCGGTGAATAGCGGGAAGAGGCTGGCGGCGTTGATCCGCTCGATGGGGCGACGGCGTTGCCAGTCGTAGTCGGCGTAGTAGCCCGCCGGGTGCCAGAGGTGGCCTTCGATGGCCTGTCGTCGCTTCTCCGCGCGGGCGCCGTAGCCTTGCTCGCAGGCCTTCAGCGCGCTGCTGGCGCAGGCCTTGGCGATGGTTCGTTCGAGATGGTAGAGCAGGGCGTTGAGGTCCACCGGGACGATGGCGGTGGTGCGGATGCTGGCCAGTTCGCGGCCGTCGTCCAGCCAGCGGGAGGAGAAGTCCCAGCCGCTTTCCGCGCCGGCCCGCAGGTCGCGATAGACCTCGCCCATGGGGCGCTGCTGGGCGCGCGCGGCGGTCGCCCGGTCCTCCAGGAAGGACTCCTGGCGCGGTGTGTCGCGGCTGTCCCAGTAGCGGTTCAGCAGGCTGCCGTCGGCCAGTTTCACCAGGTGCAGGCGCGCCTCGTTGGGGCGCAGCCCGGCGGAGCCTTCCATCCAGTAGGCGTATTCCTTCTGTAGCTGCGGCAGGTAGCGCCGGTAGGCGGCGTCGCCTTCGCGTCTTGCCTGCAGGTCCACCATGTAGGCGAAGAACGGCGGCTGCGAACGGCTCAGGTAGTAGCTGCGGTTGCCGTTGGGAATGTGCCCGTAGGTATCGATCAGGTAGGCGAAGTTGTCGAGCATGTCGCGCACCCGCTGGTGCTGCCCGCTCTGCGCAAGGCCGAGCATGGTGAAGTAGGAGTCCCAGTAGTACACCTCGCGGAAGCGTCCGCCGGGGACCACGTAGGGTTTCGGCAGCGGCAGCAGGCTGCTGTGGGCCGGCACCTGCTCGTAGTGGCGGGTCAACGCCGGCCACAGGTCGCTGATGTGGCTGGCGAGATCGGCACCCGCTTCCGGCGGGGCGGTCTCGACGCTGCCGGACTCCTCGAAGTTGCGGCCGACGAAGGCGCGCAGGTCGAAGCCGGGCCGCTCCCTCTCGCGCAGGTAGTCGGCGCGGATCCGTGCAGGCTCGCGCAGCGGGAGCGCATCGACGAAGTGCTTCTGGTCGCTGAACAGCCGGCTTTCCTGCACCGCCTGGAACAGCTCGGGATAGGCTTCGTCGGGGGCGATGGCGCGTTCGCCGCTGGCGTCCTGCCAACCCCAGGACGCGGGCGGGGTAGGCGCCGGGCCCTGGCTGCAGGCCGCCAGCAGGAGCAGGACCCAGGCCGCGAGCATGGCGCGGGGTAGCGCGGTTCGATCAGGCATCGGCTGTCTCCTCTTCGGCAAACGCCGGGCGCGGATCGGTCGCCGGCGGGGTGCGCCTGGGGCGGCGCGGCAACCCGGCGGGAGGGCCGGGAAGGGCGCTACCCCTGTTTCGGTGAGTCGCGGCGCACGAAGTTCCATCGGAAGGATCGCCAGCGTACCTATCGCTTCCGACAGGTCCTTGCGGGTGAACTCCAGCGCTTCGCGCAGGTCGGTCGCAGAAGGGGCGCGAGCCCCCAGTCGCCGTTTCGCCGTGCCGTTCCCCGCTGCCCGCGCCTGTGCGGGGCCTCGGCGGTTCGAATCTCCTGCCCGTCCCGTCACGTCGGGAAGCCTGCGTTTCCCGAGAGGAGTGTCTCGCAATGGCCACCGCACTACGCTTCAGACCACTGGACGCCTTCTACAACGTCCTCAACCCGGTTCCCTTCGGTTTCTTCGTCGCCGCCCTGGTCTTCGATGCCGCCTATTTCGCCACGGCGGAGGTGATGTGGGGCAAGAGCGCGGCCTGGCTGATCAGTCTCGGCCTGCTGTTCGCCATCCTGCCCTGCGTCGTCGACCTGTTCCGCGTATGGCTGCTGCGGCGCGCGGCGGTCGCCGCGACGGCCAGGGTTTCCTCCTTGCTGAAGTTCGCCGGCATCGTCCTGGCCATCTTCAATGCCTTCGTGCACAGCCGCGACGCCTATGCGGTGATGCCGGCCGGTTTGTGGCTGTCGATCGCGACAGTGTTCCTGCTGGCGCTGGGTGAGGCGTTCCTGGCGGTATCCGCGGAGGAGGTGGCGCATGGCTAGCCTCCAGTCGCTGCGCTCCGTCGCGCTTGCCGTCGGCCTGGTCCTGGCCGGCTGCAACCAGGAGTCGCAGAACGATCCGCAGCAGCAGACCGGCGCCAATCCGGCGCTTCCGGAACCGAAGCACTTCCTCCTGCCGCCGATGAAGGTGCCGGAAGGCGTGGGCTGGTCGGGAGAGGCCAAGCCGGCGGTGGCCCAGGGCCTGAAGATCGAGAAGATCGCCGATGGCCTGCAACACCCTCGCCAACTGCTGGTCTTGCCCAACGGCGATGTGCTGGTGGTGGAGGCCAACTCGCCCGGCACCGCGCCGGTGACCACGCCGAAGCAACTCATCGCGGGGATGGTCAAGGGCCAGTCCGGCAAGGCCGGCAAGGGCGGCAACCGCATCACCCTGCTGCGCCGCGCCGACGCCGGAGGCCAGTGGCAGAAGTACGTGTTCCTGGAAGGGCTGGACTCGCCGTTCGGTGTGCAGCGGGTGGGGGACTATCTGTATGTCGCCAATACCGGGAATATCATGCGCTACCGCTATGTGCCGGGTGAAACCCGGGTCGCCGACCCGGGGATGGAGTTCACCGACCTGCCGGACACCATCAACCACCACTGGACCAAGGCGCTGCTCGCCAGTCCCGACGGGCGCAAGCTCTACGTGGGCGTCGGTTCGAACAGCAACATCACCGAGAACGGCACGGCGATCGAATACCGTCGCGCGGCGATTCTCGAGGTGGACGTCGCCAGCCGCGGCAGCCGCATCTACGCCTCCGGCCTGCGCAATCCGACCGGCCTGCAGTGGGAACCGGTCTCCGGCAAGCTGTGGGCCATCGTCAACGAGCGCGATGAGATCGGCAACGACCTGGTCCCGGACTACCTGACCTCGGTACGGGAGGGCGGCTTCTACGGCTGGCCCTACAGCTACTTCGGCCAGCACCTGGATTCGCGGGTGAAGCCGCAGCGTCCCGACCTGGTGGCCAAGGCCATCGTCCCCGACTACGCGCTGGGTTCCCACGTGGCCGCGCTGGGCCTGTTCTTCTACACCGGCGACGAGTTGCCCGAGCGCTATCGCAACGGCGCCTTCGTCAGCCAGCACGGCAGTTGGAACCGCTCGCCGGTCAGCGGCTTCCAGGTGGTCCATGTGCCGTTCGCCGACGGCAAGCCCGCCGGTGCGCCGCAGCCGGTGGTGACCGGGTTCGTCTCCGCGGACGAGAAGCAGTTGTTCGGCGCGCCGGTGGGGTTGGCGCAGGCGGCCGACGGGGCGTTGCTGATCGCCGACGACGTCGGCAACGCGATCTGGCGGGTGAGCGCCGCGGGCGCCGACTAGCGGCCCGCTCGACGGTGTCCGGGCCGGAGCTGGCGGTCCGGGCACGGTGCTGCGGTCCGGCGCAGTAAATCCGTGCGTCCCTCCTGCGTCTCCTGTGCATCCGATCCGCGAATGCCGCTCCTGGCGGCAGGATCGCTCGTTGCCAGTGGAACATCACCACGCCTTGAGGGTTGAAGACATGCACGTCGCCACCAGCGTCATCGAAGACCAGCCGCTCCGCGCCACCCCGGCGGAGGGCGAAACGCTCTACGAATTCTCCCAGTCGCCCTTGCTGGAACGGCAAAGCCGCCAGGAGTCCAACGCGCGCAGCTATCCGCGGCGGATTCCGCTGGCGCTGAAGAAGGCCAAGGGACTGTTGGTGGAGGACGTCGAGGGGCGTACCTTCATCGATTGCCTGGCCGGCGCCGGCACCCTGGCGCTGGGGCACAATCATCCGGTGGTGATCGAGGCGATCCGCCAGGTTCTGGCCGACGAGCTGCCGCTGCACACCCTCGACCTGACCACCCCGGTGAAGGACCAGTTCGTCCAGGACCTGTTCGGCCTGCTGCCGCCGGCGCTGGCCGCCGAGGCGAAGATCCAGTTCTGCGGCCCGACCGGCACCGACGCGGTGGAAGCCGCGCTGAAACTGGTACGCACCGCCACCGGGCGCAGCACCATCCTGTCGTTCCAGGGCGGCTACCACGGCATGAGCCAGGGCGCGCTGGGGCTGATGGGCAATCTCGGACCGAAGAAGCCGCTGGGCGCGGTGCTCAGCACGGGCGTGCAGTTCCTGCCGTATCCCTACGATTACCGTTGCCCGTTCGGTCTCGGCGGCGAGGCGGGGGTCAAGGCGAACCTGCACTACCTGGAGAACCTGCTGAACGATCCGGAAGGCGGCGTGCAGTTGCCGGCGGCGGTGATCGTCGAGGTGGTCCAGGGCGAGGGCGGCGTGGTTCCGGCCGATCTCGACTGGCTGCGCGGCTTGCGGCGGATCACCGAGCAGGCCGGGGTGGCGCTGATCGTCGACGAGATCCAGAGCGGCTTCGCCCGTACCGGCAGGATGTTCGCCTTCGAGCACGCCGGCATCGTCCCCGACGTGGTGGTGCTGTCCAAGGCCATCGGTGGCAGCCTGCCGCTGGCGGTGGTGGTCTATCGCGAATGGCTGGACAAATGGCAGCCCGGCGCCCACGCCGGCACCTTCCGCGGCAACCAGATGGCCATGGCCGCCGGCTCGGCGGTGATGCGCTACCTGAAGGAACACGACCTGGCGGCCCATGCGGCGGCCATGGGCGAGCGCCTGGCCGAGCACCTGCGCATCCTCCAGTGCGACTATCCGCAACTGGGCGATATCCGCGGTCGGGGGCTGATGCTCGGGGTCGAGATCGTCGATCCGCAGGGCGAGGCGGATGCCCTCGGTCATCCGCCGACCGATGGCGCCCTGGCCTCGCGGGTCCAGCGCGAGTGCCTGAGGCGCGGCCTGATCCTCGAACTGGGCGGCCGCCACGGCAGCGTGGTGCGCTTCCTGCCGCCGCTGATCATCGGCGCCGAACAGATCGACGAGGTGGCCCGGCGTTTCGCCCGCGCCCTCGGCGCGGCGCTGGGCGGCTAATTTTCCCGCCGGGCTTTTCGTTATCCAACGCAAGGGTCGTGCTACGCGCGGCCGTTCGATCCCATCAGGAGCAAGCAATGACTTCAGTGTTCGACCGTGACGACATCCAGTTCCAGGTAGTGGTCAACCATGAGGAGCAGTATTCCATCTGGCCGGAATACAAGGAGATTCCCCAGGGCTGGCGGGCGGCCGGCAAGAGCGGCCTGAAGAAGGACTGCCTGGCCTACATCGAGGAAGTCTGGACCGACATGCGCCCGCTGAGCCTGCGCCAGCACATGGACAAGGCGGCCGGCTGAGTGGGCGGTACGCCCGTACGGCTGTTCTGCCTGCCGTATTCCGGCGCCAGCGCCATGACCTACAGCCGCTGGCGGCGCAAGCTGCCCGCCTGGCTGGCGGTGCGTCCGGTGGAGTTGCCGGGGCGCGGGGCGCGGATGGCCGAGCCGTTGCAGACCGACTTGGCGAGCCTGGCGCAGCAACTGGCGCGCGAGCTGCACGACGAGGTCCGCCAGGGCCCCTACGCGATGCTCGGGCACAGCCTCGGCGCCTTGCTCGCCTGCGAGGTGCTGTATGCCTTGCGCGAGCTGGGTTGCCCGACGCCGCTGGGGTTCTTCGCCTGCGGCACCGCGGCGCCGTCGCGACGCGCCGAGTATGACCGCGGTTTCGCCGAACCGAAGAGCGACGCCGAGCTGATCGCCGACCTGCGCGACCTGCAAGGTACGCCGGAAGAGGTGCTGGGCAACCGCGAGCTGATGAGCCTGACCCTGCCGATCCTGCGCGCCGATTTCCTGCTCTGCGGCAGCTATCGTCACCAGCGGCGCCCGCCACTGGCCTGTCCGATCCGAACGCTTGGCGGCAGGGAGGACAAGGCCAGCGAGGAACAGTTGCTGGCCTGGGCCGAGGAAACCCGCAGCGGTTTCGAACTGGAGCTGTTCGACGGCGGGCACTTCTTCATCCATCAGCGCGAGGCCGAGGTGCTGGCGGTCGTCGAGCGTCAGGTCGAGGCCTGGCGCGCGGGGCAGGGTGCCGCGGCGTTGGCGGTGGAGTCGGCGGCGATCTGCTGATGCCATGCCATGGCGCAGGCGGATAACACCCGGGCGCCAGGGGCTCTGCGGCGGCTCCGATGTCGACGAAAAAAAGGCCGGGGAGCATCGCTCCCCGGCCTTTTTCGTTACGACGCGCGGCTCAGCCTTTACCGGCCAGCAGCCCTTCGACTATCGCTTTCATGTCGCTTTCCAGGCCGGCCACCGGGTCCGCCGCCTCGGTGTCCACCACTACCAGGCGTGCGCCGCTGGCGGCGATGGCATCGGCGAGCGGCTTGGGTGGCTGGCGATGGTGCAGGACCAGGGCGATGTCCTCGCTCTTCAGCTCCTCGGCGAAAGCCTGGATATTGGTCTCGGTCCAGCCGTCGTCGGCCTGGATCTCCACGTCCAGCGGGTCCAGGTTGAGCCCGGCGAGCAGGTAGCCGAGGCGTTCGGAGAGGCTGATCACGCTGAGGTTGTCGGCCTTCGCCAGGCGAGTCTCGTTGCTGGCGGTCGCTTCCAGCAATTGCTTCTTCAGCGTCGCCAGGTTGGCCTGGATGGTCGCTGCGGCGCCGGGCGCCAGGCGTTCCAGGTCGCTGGCGAGGACGTCGGCCATGCGCCCCAGGTTGGTCGGGTTGAGCCAGGGGTAGGCATGCAGGTCGCTGCCGGGACGCAGGGCGATGCCGGGCAGGGCGCCGTCCACCGGACGCGCGGCGTCGATCTCGACGATGCGGATATTGCTGCGGCGGGCCAGCGGGTAGAGCGGGTCGTCGCTCCAGATCGAGCGCAGGTCGATCACCGCGTCGGCCTGCCCGGCGGCCTTGGCCAGGCCGCCGGCGCCGCGCCCGGCGAAGAACGAGGCCTGGCGGCTGGCCGGCAGGTTGGCCGGGGCGACCCGTTGCAGCTTGACCTCGGTGTCCCGCAGCAGGCGTTCGGCGAGGGCGTGGGTGACCGGCAGGCTGGCCAGTACCGTGACTTGCGTGGACTGGGCAGCGGCCGGCGTCGCGGCGAGGGCCGGGAGCGGGCCGGCGAGCCCGGTGCAAGCCAGGGCCAGGGCGAGGCAATGGGGTTTCAGGTTCATCCGGGGGTTCCTTTCAGGTGCGGCAGGCAGCCGCGAGCGATGGCGGCGAGGCCGAAGGCCAGGCCGGCGACCAGGATGATCGCGGCGCCGGAGGGAATCGGCAGGTCGAACATGATCGGCAACAGGATACCGGCCAGCGTGCTGACGGTGGCGATCAGCACCGCCAGCCAGAAGAACCCTTTCAGCGACTGGCTGACCAGGCGCGCTGCCGCCGCCGGGATCACCAGCAGGGCCCCGACCAGGATCGCGCCGATCACTTTCACCGCGGCGACGGTGACCAGGGTCACCAGGGCCACGAACAGGTAGTCCAGGCTCTTCACCGCGACCCCGCGCACCGCCGCCAGTTGCGGGTTGAAGCTGGCCAGCATGATGCGGTTGTACAGCGGCAGGGCCAGGCACGGCACCAGCACGGCGACCGCCGCCAGCACCGCGAGGTCATGGCCGTTCACGGTCAGTACCGAGCCGAACAGCACGTTCTCGAGGATATGCACGTTGATCTTGCCCGCCAGCACCAGCAGCAGGCTGGCGCCGAGCGCCAGGGACACCGAGAGGAACACCCCGATCAGGGTGTCCGGGGCCAGGCCGGTGCGGTTGCGCAGGTAGTTGAGCAGGACGCCGAACAGCAGGCAGTAGCCGAACAGGCTGCCGTAGGGCCCGGTGTAGGGCTCGCCGAGAAGGATGCCGATGGCCACGCCGGTGAGCGCGGCGTGGCCGACCGCCTCGGAGAAGAAGGCGAAGCGCTTGACCACCACCAGGGTGCCGAGGCCGCCGAGCACCGGGCCGATCAGCAGGCCGGCGAGGAGCGCGTTGACGACGAAGCCGTAGGCCAGGGTCTCCGGCAGGTAGCCGGCGGCGGCCCAGGCCTGGACGGCCTGGCGCAGTTGTTCGTAGGCGTCGTTCATCGGCTGGCCTCCGCGTTCTTCCGGGGCTGGGTGGAGAACAGCGTGAGCAGGCGTTCCGGGGTCAGGCTGCTGGCCGCCGGACCGTCGAACAGCAGGTGGCGGTTGAGACCGCTGACCCGGTCGGCGAGGCGGCCGACGGCCTCCAGGTCGTGCTCGATCCAGAGCACGGTGACGCCGGCCTGGCGCCAGTCCAGCAGCAGCCGCTCGAAGACCTGGATGCCGCCCTCGTCGAGGGCCGACATCGGTTCGTCCAGTACCAGCAGTTGCGGCGGCGGCACCAGGCCCTGGGCCAGCAGCACGCGCTGGCGCTCGCCGCCGGAGAGGGCGCCCATGCGCCGCCCGCGCTTGGCCAGCATGCCGACCCGTTCCAGGGCCGCGTCGATCGCCGGGCGCCGGCTGCGCGACAGGCCGAGGAAGGCCGGACGGCGCTGGCACATGGCGGCCATGAAATCGTCGACGGTGAGCGGCAGGCCGCGGTCGAACTCCAGCGCCTGCGGCACGTAGCCGATGCAGCCGGGCGCGCCGGGCCACTCCAGGCGCAGCTCGCCGCGATGCGGCATCTGCCCGAGCAGGGTCTTGACCAGCGAACTCTTGCCGCCGCCGTTCGGTCCGACCAGCGCGTGCACGCTGCCGGCCTCGACGCGCAGGCGCACGCCATCGAGGATGCGACTGCCGCCGAGACTCAGGTCGATCCCGGCGAAGTCGATGGCCGGCCCGCAAGGCGTGGCGCAAAGCCGTTCGGCCACGGTCATGCGCCGGCCTCCTGGATGGCGCGGACCACGGTGTCGAGGTTGCGCGCCATTTCTTCCTCGTACTTGCCGGCGCTGTAGTCGCCATAGGAAATGTGCGACAGCGAATAGAGCTTCACCCCGGACTCGCGCTGGATGGTCTCGACGTAGGTGGAGGGGAAGTCGATCTCGGAGAAGATCACCTTCACGTCCAGCGCCTTGAGCTGGTCGATGGTCTTCTTCAACTGGCTCGGACTCGGCTCGATGCCGTGGGCCGGCTCGACCACGGCGGTGACTTCCAGGCCGAATTCGCGCAGCAGGTAGTCGTAGGCGCCGTGGATGGTGGCGACGCGGAAGTCGGCGGCCGGGGCCTTGTTCAGCCGCGCCAGGGCGTCGGCGCGCAGGGCCCGCAGGCGCTTGGCGTAGGCCCGGGCGTTGCGGGTGTAGGCCTTGGCGTTGGCCGGGTCGAGCTTGCCCAGTTCGCGGGCGATGGTGTTGACCTGGGTGATCGAGGCGCTGATGGACAGGAAGGTGTGCGGGTTGACCACCTTGCCGGCGCCGCGCGCGGCCATGCCGGTGGCGGCCAGCAGCGGCACCTTGGCGTTGGCCTCGATCACCGGGATACCGGGCTTTTCGCTGGAGGCGATCATGCGCTCGGCGAAATCGTCGTGGCCGACGCCGTTGAGCACCACCACGTCGAGCGTGCCGATGCGCTTGATGTCCTCGGCGCGTGGCTCGTAGGCATGCGGGTTGAAACCGGCGGGGATCAGCGGCACCACCTCGGCCTTGTCGCCGACGATATTGCTCACGTAGCTGTAGTAGGGGTGCAGGGTGATGCCGATGCGCAGGCGCTTGCCGTCTTCGGCCTGGGCCAGCGGGGCGAGCAGGACCAGCAGCAGGGCGGCCAGCAGGGCGCGGCCCGGGAGGAGGGCGGCGAGGCCGCGCGGACGGGATGAGCGACGGGAGAACAGCATGGAAAAACGCCTTCTGTGGAGTCGATGTGCGATCAATGGCGGTGCTGACGGGTCACGCCGCCGTCGAAGCGGCTGACCACCTGGCGCCAGCCGGCGTCGGCCAGGGCCCGGGCGTCGCCCGGTACGGCGCCGGCAGCGGCCGCGGCGGGCTTCAGCCAGACTTCGGCGGGGCCGAGCAGCAGGAGGAACGAGCCGGCCACCCCGGGCTTGCCGCTGACGCCCAGGTAGCTCGGACGCCCGGCGGTTTCGCCGTGGCTCCAGCGGTGCTCGCCGCGACTGCTCGCGGCGACGTCGGCGACGAAGGGCGGGAAGCCCTCGGCGGCCAGTTCGTCGACGGAGGGCGCGGCTTCGCCGTCTTCCAGGCGCGCCTGGATGTCTTCGGCGGCGACCTGCAGGTCGGCGTAGATGCCCTGTTCGGCGGCATTCAGGTCGAGCCGGGCGTCCACCTGGTGGGCGTCTAGGGCTTGCGCCTCATGGGACTGCTGGCGCAGCCCGACCACCGTGGCGGCGAGGGCCAGGATCAGCACACTGCCGAGCAGTACGTAGAGGGTCTCGTGGCCGGCGCCGGCCGGGCGGACGGTTTCGACGCTCATGGCGCGGCGATGTCGGCGTGGTCGATTTCCACCACGTGGCCGGGGCCGGCGTCGAACAGCACGTAGAACTCGCCGTCGGGACGCTTGAAGGTCAGGGTCGAGTCGGCGCCGAGCTTGCCGGGAACCAGGATCTGCTCGTCGTAGCCGATCACGTCGAGGGTTACGCCGGGGGCGCCGCTGCCGTCGGAGAAGCCGCCCTTGCAGCGGATCTCGCCGGCCTGCACTTCCTCGCATTCGCAGATCGGGTTGTGCGCCAGGGCCGCGCCGCTCAGGCCGAGCAACAGGGCGACCAGGGGCAGGCGCCAGGGGCGGGTGTGGATGCTCATTGCTTACCTCGTTTGTTCAGCCAGGCCACGGTGGCGGGGGATGCCTCGGCCAGGGGAATGGAAGCCTGGTGCATGGAGCCGTCCCAGCCTTCCATGGTGATCCACAGCTCGGCGTCGGGCCGGGTGCGTGGCGGGATCGGCACGCTGGTGCCCATGCGGTAGGGGCTGCCGAAGAAGATCACCCCGGCGGCACGCAGGCTGCGCGGCTTGCCGATGCGCAGGTAGGTCGCCTTGACCTGGGGAATGCAGGCCTGGCAGAGGGCGGCATTGAAGTCCTTCATGAAGCCGGCGGGGCCTTCGTCGTGCGGTGGTTCGATACGCATTTCCGCCAGGCGCAGGCTCCAGGGGCCGACCTGGATCTCGCCCGCCTCGCGTTCGCCGAGGCCGCTGGTGCCGCGGAACAGTGCGACGTCGGCGAAATAACGCGGCATGAAACCGAGCGGGATCAGGATCAGCAGAACGTTCAGGTGGAAACGCCAGCGCAGCCAGAACTGGCGCAGCGGCGAAGCGGTCTGGGCAACGGCGGCCTTGCTCATGGCTGTCCCTCCGCGGTCTGGTTGGCCATTACCGGCGCCGGCTTGGCCGGTTTCGGCCGGCGCGCCGGGCGCTTGCCGCGCTTGACCAGCGCGGCGGTGGCCTGTGCGGTGCGCTTGCTCCAGATCAGCAGGCCGCTGAGCACCATCATGCTCAGCAGCAGGCCGAAGACGAACCAGATCAGCTTGACCCAGATACCGCCGAAATCGCCGGTGTGCAGGGGGCGCATGGATTCGGTGACGAACTCCAGCGGGGTGCGGTCGCCGAGCAGGCGCTTGGCTTCGATCTTGCCCGTATAGGGGTTGATCGCCGCCGATTGGTACATGAGGGGGTACCAGCCGCGGCCTTCCACGTAGATCGGGCTGTAGGCGTTGCTTGGCAGGGACACGCTTGCGGCGTCCAGGCTGGGAATGCCTTCGGTGGCGATCCGCACCGCTTCGTCGAGGCTGATCCGGGGCGCCGTGTGGCCGGTGGGTACTTCGTTGCGGGCGATGACCGGCGGTACGCCTTCGCTGGAAAGGGTGATGTGATTGTCGGCGAGAATCGCCTGGATCAGGAACCAGGTGCCCGTGATGGAAATGATGGCGATGAACCAGATCGACCAGATACCGCTCAGGCGATGGAAGTCGCCCCAGAAGATGCGGGCGCCCTGGCTGATGCGCAGGCGTGGCTTGAAGAACCCTTTCCAGAATCGTTTGTAGACCACCAGGCCGGTGACCAGCGAGGCCAGCATCGGCAGGCCGAGCAACGAAACCAGGTACCAGCCCCAACTGTAGCCATTGTTGAACGGAACCAGCCACCAGCCGTGCAAGGCACGGGTGAACTGGCGGAAATCGAAGTTCGGGCTCTTGCCCTGGATCGTTCCGGTATAGGGGTTGATGTAGAGGCTGGCGCGGGAGCCGTCCGGGTAGCTGACCCGGGCGCTGAGGGCAAAATGCTCTTCGTCGGGGAAGTTCAGCGATTCCACGCGGATCGCCGGTTGAGCCTGGTTTATCGCTTCCAGCAACTGGTCGTGGCTGAGGGGGCGGGCGTCGTCGCTGGGCTTGCCGGCACGGATTTCCGGATTGGCGAGCCATACGATCTCCTGGCTGACCACTGCCAGGGTGCCGGTGACGCAGACGATCAGGACGAAGAACCAGATGGGCAGGGCCAGCCAGCTGTGGACGAGGAACCAGAGTCTGGAGCGGGACTTTTTCGACATGAGGCTAACGGTAGGCTTTGGGGACCACGCGTGCGGTCCATGGGTTGCAGGGCGCTGCTCGCGCTCTGTTCATCTCTATAGGACGTATGAGCCGGAGAGAACCTGAACCTGTATATGAAAGCAAATGTTTCGCAATCGTTTCCGCGTCTGGGGGAGCCGTTTGTGGCCGTTCAGGTCGATGCCTTGCCCTGGCGCCAGTAACCCATGAAGCTTGCAGTGCGGCGATCCAGACCCAACTCCCCGATCCAGTGGCGGCGAATAGCCATCACTGCTGCCGATTCACCGGCAACCCAGGCATAGAACTCTCCGTTCGTTGGCTTGGCCAGCTCCCAGAGTACCTGCCTGTCGATATCCACTTCGCTGACGCGCTGTGGCTTGCCGGCTTCCGGTAGAGTGGCCAGTTCGCTTGCTGCGCGGAGCATTTCCTGGCCGTGCTCGTGTTTCGCCACGTCGCGGGCCAGCCAGTTGAGTTGGGTTTCCGGCGCACACCGTAGGTCCAGTCGGTCCGATTCCCGGGGAATCTCGATGAAGGCCTGCACCGTCGGCCGCTGGTCGCGGTCGGCGAGTTCCTCGAGTATTCCTGCGATGGCTGGCAGGGCGGTTTCATCGCCAATCAGCAGGATATGGCGGATATCCTTCGGCGGACGCCATTCGTAGCCCCCAGGATCGCCGGAATACTTTCCATCTGGCGCCGACATTACCAGGCGCTCGCCGGGACGAGCGTGAGCGGCCCAGCGGGAGGCGGGACCGGTCTCACCATGCAGGACGAAGTCAATGTCCACTTCTCCGGCTTCGCGGCGCAGGGCGCGGATGGTATAGGTGCGCATGGGCGGGCGGCGGCGCGCCTCGAGGCTGCGCACCTGTCTGCGCCAGTCGCCCGTGGCTGGAAGTTGCGGCAGGCTGCGGTCGGCGGCGGGAAACAGCAGCTTTACTCGCTGATCGGCCGCCAGCGTGCGCACCCGAGCGATTTCCGGGCCGCCGAAGGTGAAACGAACCAGCGATGGGCTGAGGGGGCTCCGTCGCTTCAATACCAAGTCGAACAGACGATAGCTGGGGACCTTGGCTAGGCCGGCGCGAAGGGTCAGGTCGCGAAGGTTCCGCGCCAGTGTTTCGGCAAGGCTCATGGTGTTTTCCCTATGGTTGGGTTCTCGAAGTGGAACGCCTGCCGGACGGGAATATTTAGCCGGACGAGGCCTGGTGGTGCGCTAATTTTCCCTGCGGACCATCCGTTCAAGTTGAATCAGCGCCCCTCGTACGGATGATTAGAGATGAATGCCGAAATCGCCTTGAAACTCGCCCGCCGTTTCATCGAGCTGCCACAGGACAAGCGTCCCCTGTTTCTCGATGGCCTGCGCGAGGAAGGGGTGGAGTTTTCCCTGCTTCCCATTCCCGATGGCGTCGTCAGCGAGGATCGCGACGAGCTTTCCTATGCCCAGCGGCGCATGTGGTTCCTCTGGCAGCTCGACCCTCAGGGTGCGGCCTATAACCTGCCGATGGCGGTCCGCCTCAGCGGCCCGCTGGATCGTGCGGCTTTCGAGGCAGCCTTCGCCAGTCTGGTCCAGCGCCATGAAACGCTGCGCACCGTATTTCCCCAGCGTGCCGACGGCACCCCGCGCCAGGCTGCGCTGGAACGTCCGGTGCCGATTGACTTCGAGGACCTATCCCTCTTGCCTGAGGCCGAGCGGGAAACCTGCTTGCGCGAAACTGCCCAGGCCGAATCGCTGCGGCCTTTCGACTTGTGCGAGGGGCCGCTTCTGCGCGTGCGCCTGATCCGTCTGGGCGAGGAGCAGCATGTATTGCTGCTGACCCTGCATCATATCGTGTCCGACGGTTGGTCGATGAACGTGCTGATCGAGGAGTTCAGTCGTTTCTACAAGGCTTGCATGGATAACAGCGAAGCCGGACTTCCACCCCTCCCTATCCAGTATTCCGACTATGCGTTGTGGCAGCGCAGCTGGATGGAAGCGGGGGAGCAGGAACGGCAGCTTGCCTACTGGCGCGAGCGGCTTGGCGATCAGCACCCGCTTTTGGAGTTGCCCACCGATCATCCGCGTCCGGCACAGGCCAGCTACCGTGGAACGCGCTACGAATTCGAAATCGATCCGGCGCTGGTGCAAGCGCTGCGTGCCAGTGCCCGCAGCCAGGGGCTGACGTTGTTCATGCTGTTGCTTGGCGGGTTCAACATTCTTTTGCAGCGTTATAGCGGGCAGTCTGACCTGAGGGTCGGCGTGCCTATCGCCAACCGTAACCGCGCCGAAGTGGAGGGATTGATCGGCCTGTTCGTCAATACCCAGGTTTTGCGCTCGGTGGTGGAAGGCCAGGCCACGGTCGCATCGTTGCTGGCTTCTCTGAAAGACAGCGTGCTCGGTGCCCAGGCTCATCAGGATCTGCCTTTCGAGCGTCTGGTCGAGGCCTTCAAGATCGAGCGCAGCCTGAGCCACAGTCCGCTGTTCCAGGTGATGTACAACCATCAGCCTCAAGTAGCCGATATCGGCTCGCTGGATGATGTGGCCGGCCTGCGTTTCGCTCCTCTCGACTGGAAAAGCCGCACGACCCAGTTCGATCTGAGTCTGGATACCTACGAGAAGGGCGGGCGTTTGCATGCTGCGCTGACCTATGCCACCGATTTGTTCGAAGCCGAGACCATCGAGCGCATGGCGAGGCATTGGCAGAACCTGCTGCGGGCGATGCTCGTCGCTCCCGCTGCGCGCATCGATACGTTGCCGATGCTGGAGGCCGACGAACGTCGGCAGATGCTGGAGACCTGGAACGCCACGGCAGCGAACTATCCATTGGAAACCTGCGTCCATCGACTGTTCGAGCATCAGGTGCAGCGTTCACCGGAGGCGCCGGCGCTGGTGTTCGGTGAACAGCGCCTCAGTTATGGCGAGCTGAACCGCCGCGCCAATCGTCTGGCGCATGCCCTGATAGCGCGGGGTGTCGGGGCGGAATCGTTGATAGGCGTTGCGATGGAGCGCTCTGTGGAACTGGTGATCGCCCTGATGGGAATTCTCAAGGCCGGCGGCGCCTACGTGCCGTTGGATCCTGAGTATCCGCAGGAGCGTCTTTCCTACATGCTGGAGGACAGTGGTGTCCGGCTGTTGCTGACCCAGGCGCATCTGCTGGATGGCCTGCCGGTGTCGGCGGAGGTGCAGCCGCTGGTGCTGGCGGCCGACAGCGAGTGGCTGGAGGGCTTCGATGCGTCCGATCCGGAGGTGGCCGTCACCGGAGAGAATCTCGCCTACGTGATCTACACCTCTGGCTCGACCGGCCGACCCAAGGGCGCCGGCAACCGACATTCGGCGCTGACCAACCGGCTTTGCTGGATGCAGGATGCCTACCAACTGGATGGTAGCGATGCGGTAATGCAGAAGACGCCGTTCAGTTTCGACGTATCCGTATGGGAGTTCTTCTGGCCCCTCATGGTTGGCGCACGCCTGGTACTGGCTCAGCCAGGCGATCATCGCGATCCTTCACGGTTGATGGATCTGATCGGTCGGGAGAGCATCAGTACGTTGCACTTTGTGCCGTCCATGCTGCAGGCCTTCCTGCAGGCGCCTGGGGTTTCCGCCTGCACCAGCCTCAAGCGGATTGTCTGTAGTGGCGAGGCTCTGCCGGTGGATGCGCAGCAAAGGGTGCTCGCCGAATTGCCTGGAGTACGCCTGTACAACCTCTACGGCCCGACTGAGGCGGCTATCGACGTGACCCATTGGGACTGTCGGGAGGAGGGGCGCGACACGGTTCCTATCGGACGTCCGATCGCCAATCTGCGTTGCTACGTTCTCGACGACGCCCTGGAGCCGGTGCCAGTGGGGGCGCTGGGTGAGCTGTACCTGGCTGGCGCCGGCCTTGCGCGGGGCTACCATCTTCGCCCCGCGTTGAGCGCCGAACGCTTCCTCGCCGATCCGTTCGCCACGGGCGAGCGCATGTATCGTACGGGAGACCTCGCACGTTATCGAGCGGATGGCGTCATCGAATATGCCGGACGTATCGATCACCAGGTCAAGCTGCGTGGATTGCGCATCGAACTGGGTGAGATCGAGACGCGCCTGCTGGAGCACCACGCTGTTCGCGAGGCGGCTGTGCTGGTGGTGGATGGCAAGCAACTGGTCGGCTATGTGACGCTGGCTGCCGAGCCCGACGAATGGCGCGAGATGCTCTCTGCCCATCTGGCTGAGAGCCTACCGGAATACATGGTGCCGATGCAGTGGGTCGCTCTGGAGCGCATGCCGCTGAGCCCCAACGGTAAGTTGGATCGCAAGGCGCTGCCCAGGCCTGATGCGACCCTTGGGCGGGTGGTTTACAGCATGCCGCGCAGTCCGGCGGAACGCTGTCTGGCGGAAATCTGGGAAGCGCTGCTGGGCATCGAACGGGTAGGGCTTGACGATAATTTCTTCGCCCTCGGCGGAGACTCTATCGTCTCTATCCAGATGGTCGGTCGGGCCCGTCAGGCCGGTTTCGGGTTGAGTCCGAGAGACCTGTTCCAACACCAGACCATCCGTGGGTTGGCGCAGGTGGCGGTGCCTTGCGACAGCGCGGCAATTCAGGCGCCGGTGGATGGGGAGGTGGCCTTGACACCGGTCCAGCACTGGTTCTTCGGGTTGGACATCCCGAATCGCAGGCACTGGAACCAATCGTTGCTTTTGAAGGCTCGCGAGTCTGTCGATGGCGAACGCCTGGAACAGGCCTTGCTCGCTCTGATTCGTCAGCATGATGCCTTGCGTCTGCGCTTCCGTGAGGAAGAAGGGGGCTGGCGGCAGGAATATTCCGGTGAGGTTGAAAGCCCGCTCTGGCGGCGCCAGGTCGCTTCGGTCGAAGAACTCTCCGCGTTGTGCGAGGAAGCCCAGCGTAGCCTTGATCTGAGCACCGGTCCTCTGCTGCGCGCGCTCCTGGTCGAGCTTCCCGAAGGTGAGCAGCGGCTCTTGCTGGTGATTCATCACCTGGTCGTGGACGGTGTGTCCTGGCGGATTCTGCTGGAGGACTTGCAGCAGTTCTACCAGCGCCCCGACTCGCCTGCGGTGTTGCGCACGCACTCCTACCAGGCCTGGAGCGCACATTTGCGTGAAGTGGCAGGGAAGCGGCATGACGAACTGGCGTTCTGGCAGGCACACCTGGATGGCGCGCCAGCCGACCTGCCTTGCCAGAATCCTCGTGCTCCTCTGGAGAACCGCCACGCCCGCAAGCTGGCCCTGACCCTCGATGCCGAGGCTACCCGACGTCTGCTCCAGGAGGCCCCGGCAGCCTATCGCACCCAGGTCAACGACTTGCTGCTGACCGCCCTGGCACGTGTGGTTTGTAACTGGAGCGGTCACGAAAGCCTGCTTTTGCAACTGGAGGGACACGGGCGCGAGGAATTGGGGGGCGAGCTGGATTTGAGCCGCACCGTTGGTTGGTTCACCAGTCTCTATCCGGTGCACCTGCATCCGGCTGTCGAACCTGGCGCCGCGATCAAGAGCGTCAAGGAACAGCTGCGTTCGATTCCCGACCGAGGGATCGGCTATGGCCTGTTGCGCTATCTGGCAGACCCTGCTTGCGGTGAAGTTCTGGCTCGGTCGCCGCAACCACGCATAACCTTCAATTATCTCGGCCAGTTCGACCATCAGTTCGCCGACGAGGCCCTGTGGTTGCCAGCCGCGGAGCGTTCCGGCAGTGCACAGGACGAACGTGCGCCGCTTGCAAACTGGCTCTCTGTCGAAGGACAGGTCTATCAGGGGCAGCTCGGCCTGACTTGGACCTTCAGCCCCGATATGTTCTCCGACGAGACGGTGCAGGAGCTCGTCGACGCCTTCGCAGCCGATTTGAACGGATTGATCGAGCATTGTTGCGATCCTGCTTCCGGAGGAGTGACGCCGTCCGACTTCCCTCTTGCCGGATTGGATCAGGCGCAACTCGATGCGCTGTCCCTGCCTTATGGGGAAATCGAAGACATCTATCCACTGACTCCGATGCAGGAAGGTTTGCTGTTGCACACCCTGATGGAGCCGAACTCTGGCATCTATTTCATGCAGGATCGCTATGTCATCGACAGCGACATCGATATGCCGCGCTTCGAGGCAGCCTGGCGCGAGGTGGCCCGACGACACGATGCATTGCGCGCATCCTTCCATGTCGACGACTCCGGACAGATGCGGCAGATCATCCATCGCGAAGCGAAGCTCAAGGTGTTCTTCGACGATTGGAGCGGTCGTCCCGAAGAGGAGCACGAAGAAGCTCTCGCCGAGTTGTTGGCCGAAGATCGCCGGCGTGGCTTCGATCTCCTGAGGACGCCGCCGTTCTTCCTGCGGGTGATCCGCAGGGCTCCCGGACGCCACTGGTTTGTGCTGAGCAACCACCACATCCTGATCGATGCCTGGTGTCG
Source organism: Pseudomonas sp. HMSC066A08 (assembly GCF_001813025.1). Taxonomy (NCBI): domain Bacteria; kingdom Pseudomonadati; phylum Pseudomonadota; class Gammaproteobacteria; order Pseudomonadales; family Pseudomonadaceae; genus Pseudomonas; species Pseudomonas sp. HMSC066A08. Next base: position 2,793 of record NZ_KV811307.1, on the reverse strand, counting down.
TTCGCTGCTGTTGCAGGATTTCTTCCTTCTTTACAGTCGCAAACAGGTGTTGCCGCCGGCGCCGCGCTACCGCGATTTCATCGAGTGGCTGCAGACCCAGGGCGAACGTGCCGCGCTGGAGGCTTGGCGTAAGGAGCTGGAAGGCTTCGAGCAGCCGACTCCGTTACCGTTCGACCGACCAGTACACCGGCAGGGCGGGACCTCCATCATTGGCGACCGCTACGCCAACCTGGCGCCGGAACAAGGGCGTCGCTTGCGCGAACTGGCCCAACAGCATCATCTCACCGTCAATACCCTGGCCCAGGCGGCTTGGGCGCTCGTGCTGCGTCGCTACAGCGGCCTGCACGACGTACTGTTCGGTGTTACCGTCGCCGGGCGGCCGGTCAGTCGACCGGAAATGCAGAATACCGTCGGGCTGTTCATCAACAGTATCGCCCTGCGGGTCCGCCTGCCCGGTGGCGACTCGCGGCTGACGGTTCGCGAATGGCTGCAGGGCCTGTTCCAGCAGAATCTCGAGTTGCGTGAACACGAGCATCTGTCGCTGGTGCAGATCCAGGCGTGCAGCGCCCTGGAAAAGGGCCAGCGAATGTTCGACAGCCTGTTCGTCTACGAGAATGCTCCAGTGGAAAGCAAGCTGTTTTCCAGCGCCGAGGAGCTTCAGGCGCGCTCCGACACGGCGCGTACACACACCAACTATCCGTTGACCGTGGTGGTGTATCCGGGGGATGACCTGGGACTGCATCTGTCGTACGACGAGCGCTACTTCGACGAGGAGACAGTCGACCGTCTGCTGACCGACTTCAAGCGCCTGCTACTGGCGATCAGTGATGGCTTCCACGACGCTTTCACCGAGCTGCCGCTGGTGCCGGAAGAAGAGTACGCAGCGCTGTTGCCCCGCCCCGCGGGGCGCCGCGCCTATCCTTTCGATGAAGGCTATGTACGTCTGTTCGAGGCGCAGGTGGATCGTCTGGGCGAGCGAGTAGCCGCGACCTGCCGCGACCGCGCCTGGTCCTACCGCCAGCTCGACGCAGAGGCCAACCGAGTTGCCTGGGGCCTGCTCGAGGCCGGTGTAGAACGCGATCGCGCGGTGGCCTTGCTGGCCGATCGTGGGTTGGAACTGATGGCGATGATGATCGGCACCTTCAAGGCGGGAGCAGCCTATCTGCCGCTCGATCCATCCTTGCCGCGGAGCCGGCTGGTAAATCTGCTGAAACTTGGAGGTGTGCCTGCCCTGGTCGTTGGCGAGGGCCACCAGGCCCTGGCTCGCGAGTTGCTCGAGGAATTGCCGGAGGAGTCGCGGCCGGCGCTTCTCGACTGGGCCGCCCAGCAGGGGCAAGGCAAGTGCGAACAACGGCCAGGCATTGTCGCGCCGACCAATGGCCTTGCCTATGTGATCTATACCTCCGGCTCCACCGGCCATCCCAAGGGGGTGATGGTGGAACAGGCAGGCATGCTCAACAATCAGTTGAGCAAGGTGCCGTTGCTGGCTCTGGACGAGAACGACGTAATCGCCCAGACCGCTTCGCAGAGTTTCGATATCTCGGTCTGGCAGTTCCTCGCGGCACCGCTCTTCGGTGCGCAGGTGGACATCCTGCCGAACGATATTGCTCACGATCCGCTGGCACTCTCGCGGCGCGTCCGCGAGCGTGGCATCACTGTGCTGGAACTGGTGCCCTCGCTGATTCAGGAGGTGCTCGATGATCCCCAGGAAACCTTGCCTGGATTGCGCTGGATGCTCTCCACCGGCGAAGCTCTCTCCCCCGAATTGGCCCGCCGCTGGCTGACGCGTTATCCGCAGGTAGGGTTGATGAATGCCTATGGGCCGGCCGAATGCTCGGACGACGTCTCTTTCTTCCGGGTAGACACGCAAAGCACTGGCGGCACCTATCTGCCTATTGGCCAGGCCACCGACAACAACCACCTCCAGGTCCTGGACGACGATCTGCTACCGGTCCCGCTGGGCGGCATCGGCGAACTGTATGTCTCCGGCACCGGCGTAGGCCGTGGCTATCTTGCTGACCCCGGTCGTACCGCGCTCGCTTTCCTGCCCGACCCCTACGCTCAGGTACCCGGCAGCCGGATCTACCGGACCGGCGATCTGGCCTGTCGAGGCAAGGGTGATCAACTGGAATATGTCGGTCGTATCGACCATCAGGTGAAGGTGCGTGGTTTCCGCATCGAATTGGGTGAGATCGAGTCGAGGCTTCTCGAGTTGCCGATCGTCCGCGAAGCGGTTGTCCTGGCTCAGGATGGGCCGACCGGAAAATCCCTCGCTGCCTACCTGGTACCTGCGGAATCCGATACGCCATGGGTGGCCTTGCGCGACGAATGCCGGGCGGCCCTGAAAGGGCAACTGCCGGAATACATGCTGCCGAGCCTGTGGAGGTCTCTCGATAGTCTGCCCCTGAACCCGAACGGGAAAATCGATCGCAAGGCGTTACCTCCAATCGAGGACAGCCAGGATCAGTCCCATTTCGTCGCACCGCACGAAGGGCTGGAAAGGAGTCTCGCGGAAATCTGGGCCGAGGTGCTCAAGGTGGAGCGGGTCGGTCGCGACGACAACTTCTTCGAGCTCGGTGGTCATTCCCTGCTGGTGACTCAGGTGCTTTCCCGCATCCGTCGTCGGTTGGGTCTGGAGCTTCCTCTGGCAGCGCTGTTCGAACATGCCAATCTCGCCGATTTCGCCGCCTATGCGAAATCAGCAGGTGGCACTCTGCAAACGCCCCTGCGGCGCATGGATCGGGGGGCTGCATCTCCCTTGTCGTATGCCCAGCAACGCCAGTGGTTCCTCTG
>NZ_KV811306.1:0-337 GCF_001813025.1 Pseudomonas sp. HMSC066A08 | reverse complement strand
GCGGGTATACCGTACCGTCTGAAAGCGTGGCCAGTTTTGTAACCCCTGCATCAAGCCCGACTATTGAGGTTGATTCATGTTGTGGTTCTGTCGCTTCATACTCAGTCTGAATGCTGACGTACCATTTACCGCATGACTGACTGACCGTGACGTTTCTCACTTCTCCGACGACTTCACGACTGTTGCGGTAGCGCATCCATCCCAACTTTGGCAATGATATACGACTATTGGATTGATCCAGCTTCACGCCCTGCGGGTAGCGAAAAGCGTCATTTTTACCGCGTTTCTTGAATCGAGGAAAAGCGGTACGCTTCTGGAAAAAATTCTTGTAAGCCCG
>NZ_KV811305.1:551467-557414 GCF_001813025.1 Pseudomonas sp. HMSC066A08 | reverse complement strand
CCGCAGGGTGACCTGGTAGCTGGCGAACTGGCCGGCGCCGGCGCCCTGGCTACAGCGCGCGACGATGCCGTGGAAATACCGCCGGCTGCCGCCGGGGAGTTCCAGCGCGAGGCTCATCGGCTTGCCCAACAGGGCATCCAGAGGCAAGGCGGGATTGCTCGAGACCAGTTCGAGTTCGTGGCTGAACAGCCGGCCCAGCTCTTCGCGGCCCTCCAGCCGTTGCAGTTGCAGGACCTCGGGTCCCAGCGGGGAGTCCACGTGTACCAGGCGGGTGTGTTGGGAGAACAGCATGGGGAATCTTCCTTGATAGTCACCTGCGGCGGGCGGCCCGAACAACGCGCCAGCAGCGCGCCAGATGATCGTACAACCCAGTGCCGTCGCGAAAGGCTGGCCAATAGCCACGACACTCCTGCCCGCCTCCTGCGGGCCCGCCGACCCTAAGCCAGAACCAAAGCCGAAGCAACGACGGTTTTGTCGAAAAGTATTTCCGCTCCGCGCACGCTGCGGCGCATTGGCCCATTGCCCGATACCCGGCAAAAATGAGATATTCACGAACGTGAATCATTCTCATATTTCAACCCCATCTCCCCGCCTGCTGCTGGTCGAAGACGACCCGCGCCTGCGCGAGGATCTCGACGCGCATTTCCGCCGGCGCGGCTTCCGCGTAACCGTCTGCGGCGATGGTTCGCACGGACTGGAAGCCGCCGGGCGCGAAGCGTTCGACCTGGTGTTGCTGGACATCATGCTGCCCGGCCTCGACGGCCTGGCCCTGCTGGAGTCGCTGCGCCGCGAGCAGGCCACGCCGGTGATGCTGATGTCGGCCCTGGGCGCCGAACAGGATCGCATCAGCGGCTTCACCCGCGGCGCCGACGACTACCTGCCGAAGCCGTTCAGCCTGGCCGAGCTGGATGCCCGCACCGACGCCCTGCTGCGCCGCGTACGACTGGACCGCCTGCCGTCGGCGCAGCGGCGGGATACCCGGCTGGTGTTCGACGACCAGGCCCAGGATGTGCTCCACCAGGGCCTTCCGGCGGGGCTGACGCCATCCGAATACCGCCTCCTGGCGACGCTCCGCGAACACGCTGGCGAGGCGCTGAGCAAGCCGTTCCTCTACCGGAGCGTGCTGCACCGCAGCTACACGCGCCTCGACCGCGGTCTCGACGTGCACGTCTGCAACCTGCGGCGCAAACTCGCCGCGGTCGCCGTCCGTCACCTGCAGATCCAGGCGGTACGCGGCCAGGGCTACCTGCTGGTGGAGACGGAACACCCCTGATGCGCAAGCACCCGCTGTTATGGAAACTGGCGCTGCTGCAGGTCGGCTTCTGCCTGCTGCTGACCTGGCTGATCTACACCTGGGGCCTGTCGGTGGAGCGCAGCACCTACTTCCTTGCCCCGGCCGACCGCAGCTACCTGGCGGACTACGCGCGGCAGGCGGAGGATGCCTGGCGCAGCGAGGGCGCCGCGGGCGCCGAACGCTTCCGCAAGGAACTGTCGGCGAAGGAAGACACCTGGGTGGCACTGGTCGGGCCCCACCTGGAAAGCCTCGGCAGCACGCCGTTGAGCGCCGAGGAATCGAGCCACCTGACCTTCATGCGCAAGCTCGACTGGCCAATGAGCCGGCGCCTGCAGGACGAACTGCCGTACGTCAGCATCGAGTTCCCCGGACATCCCGAACAGGGCCGGCTGGTGATCCAGTTACCGGAGCGCCTGCTGCCCGGCGGGCTGACCCCCTGGACCCACCTGGTCACCCACGGCATAGTCCCGACCCTGCTGGCCGCCCTGCTCGGCCTGCTGCTCTATCGCCACCTGGTGGTGCCGCTGAACCGCTTGCGCGATCGCGCCGACGCCCTGCGCGCCGACGAACTGGAAAGCACTCCCCTCGCCGCACCGCTGGCGGCCCGCCGCGACGAACTGGGCGAGCTGGCCCAGGCCCTGGAGCACATGGCCGAGCGCCTGCGCCTGAGTCTCGCCCAGCAGCGCCTGCTGCTGCGCACCCTGTCCCACGAACTGCGCACGCCGCTGGCGCGCCTGCGCATCGCCCACGACAGCGAGCTACCGCCGGAACAGTTGCGCCAGCGCCTGGATCGCGAAATCGGCGACATGCAACGACTGCTGGAAGACACCCTCGACCTCGCCTGGATGGACACCGAGCGCCCGCAACTACCCACCGAGCCGGTGCTGGCGCTGTCGGTGTGGGAAGCACTGCGCGAGGACGCCTGTTTCGAAAGCGGCTGGGACCCGGCGCGGCTACCCTGCCGCTTGGGCGTCGACTGTCGTGTCGAGGTCCATCTGGACAGCCTGGCCCAGGCCATGGAGAACCTCCTGCGCAACGCCATCCGTCACTCGCCCGAGGACGGCACGGTCAGCCTCGACGGCGAGCGCGAGGGCGACTTCTGGCACCTGCGCCTGCAGGACCAGGGCCCTGGCGTGGCGGAAGACCAGTTGGAACGCATCTTCCTCCCCTACCAGCGCCTGGACGATAGCGCCGGCGAAGGTTTCGGCCTCGGCCTGGCGATCGCCCGGCGCGCCATCGAGCTACAGGGCGGCCGGCTCTGGGCCAGCAACGGCAAGCCCGGATTGTGCCTGCACCTGTGGCTGCCGGCGGCCGCCTGAGGGCGAAGTGTTTAGAAAGTTAATGCGCTTTACTCTCAAATAACAATAAATATCATTTGTGACCTCTTGCATTTCGCTGCATTGCCCCGGAGATCACCGATGTCCTCACGCGCCCTTCCCGCCGTTCCCTTCCTGCTGCTGTCCAGTTGCCTGCTCGCCAACGCCGTACACGCCGCCGGCCAGGGCGACGGCTCCGTCATCGAACTGGGCGAGCAGACCGTGGTCGCCACCGCCCAGGAGGAAACCAAGCAGGCGCCGGGGGTTTCCATCATCACCGCCGAGGACATCGCCAAGCGACCGCCGAGCAACGACCTGTCGCAGATCATCCGGACCATGCCGGGGGTCAACCTGACCGGCAACAGCTCCAGCGGCCAGCGTGGCAACAACCGGCAGATCGACATCCGCGGCATGGGGCCGGAGAACACCCTGATCCTGGTCGACGGCAAGCCGGTCAGCTCGCGCAACTCGGTGCGCTACGGCTGGCGCGGCGAGCGCGACAGCCGCGGCGACACCAACTGGGTGCCGGCCGACCAGGTCGAGCGCATCGAAGTGATCCGCGGCCCGGCGGCGGCGCGCTACGGCAACGGCGCGGCGGGCGGCGTGGTGAACATCATCACCAAGCAGGCCGGCGCGGAAACCCACGGCAATATCAGCGTCTACAGCAATTTCCCGCAGCACAAGGCCGAAGGCGCCAGCGAACGGATGAGCTTCGGTCTCAACGGGCCGCTCACGGAAAACCTCAGCTACCGCGTCTACGGCAACATCGCCAAGACCGACTCGGACGACTGGGACATCAACGCCGGCCACGAGTCCAACCGCACCGGCAAGCAGGCCGGCACCCTCCCCGCCGGTCGCGAAGGCGTGCGCAACAAGGACATCGACGGGCTGCTCAGCTGGCGCCTGACGCCCGAGCAGACCCTCGAGTTCGAGGCCGGCTTCAGCCGCCAGGGCAACATCTACACCGGCGACACGCAGAACACCAACAGCAACAACTACGTGAAGCAGATGCTCGGCCACGAGACCAACCGCATGTACCGCGAGACCTACTCGGTCACCCATCGCGGCGAATGGGACTTCGGCAGCTCGCTGGCCTACCTGCAGTACGAGAAGACCCGCAACAGCCGGATCAACGAAGGCCTGGCCGGCGGCACCGAAGGTATCTTCGACCCCAACAACGCCGGCTTCTACACCGCCACCCTGCGCGACCTGACCGCCCACGGCGAGGTCAACCTGCCGCTGCACCTGGGCTACGAGCAGACCCTGACCCTCGGCAGCGAGTGGACCGAGCAGAAGCTCGACGACCCCAGCTCCAACACCCAGAACACCGAGGAAGGCGGCTCGATCCCCGGTCTCGCCGGAAAGAACCGCAGCAGCAGTTCCTCGGCGCGGATCTTCTCGCTGTTCGCCGAGGACAACATCGAGCTGATGCCCGGCACCATGCTCACCCCAGGCCTGCGCTGGGACCATCACGACATCGTCGGCGACAACTGGAGCCCATCGCTGAACCTGTCCCACGCGCTCACCGAGCGGGTCACCCTGAAGGCCGGTATCGCCCGCGCCTACAAGGCCCCCAACCTGTACCAGCTGAACCCCGACTACCTGCTCTACAGCCGTGGCCAGGGTTGCTATGGGCAAAGCACCAGTTGCTACCTGCGCGGCAACGACGGCCTCAAGGCCGAGAGCAGCGTGAACAAGGAACTGGGCATCGAGTACAGCCACGACGGCCTGGTAGCGGGGCTGACCTACTTCCGCAACGACTACAAGAACAAGATCGAATCCGGCCTGTCGCCGGTCGACCACGCCAGCGGCGGCAAGGGCGACTACGCCAACGCGGCGATCTACCAGTGGGAGAACGTGCCCAAAGCGGTGGTCGAGGGCCTCGAAGGCACCCTGACCCTGCCCCTGGCCGACGGCCTGAAGTGGAGCAACAACTTCACCTACATGCTGCAATCGAAGAACAAGGAAACCGGCGACGTGCTCTCGGTGACGCCGCGCTATACCCTCAACTCGATGCTCGACTGGCAGGCCACCGACGACCTCTCGCTGCAAGCCACTGTCACCTGGTACGGCCAGCAGAAGCCGAAGAAATACGACTATCACGGCGACCGTGTCACCGGCAGCGCCAACGACCAGCTCTCGCCCTACGCCATCGCCGGCCTCGGCGGCACCTATCGGTTGAGCAAGAACCTGAGCCTCGGCGCCGGCGTCGACAACCTGTTCGACAAGCGCCTGTTCCGCGCCGGCAATGCCCAGGGCGTGGTCGGCATCGACGGGGCCGGCGCGGCGACCTACAACGAGCCCGGACGGACCTTCTACACCAGCCTGACCGCGTCGTTCTGAGCCATAACGAGAAAGCCTGATGAGAACCTCCCTGCTCGTCGCCGCCCTGGGCCTCGCCCTGGCGGCGGCCCTGCCCGGCGGCGCGCCGCTGGCGCAACCGGACCTCGAGGCGACCATGGACCGCAGCCTGCTGCAACGCCAGGACCTGCCCTACCGCTTCAGCGTCGTGGACCTGGACTCCGTCGATGGCCAGCGGCATTACCGGCTGTGGCTCGGCCGACCGCTGCAGGCACCGCCCGCCGCCGGCTACCCGGTGGTCTGGATGCTCGACGGCAACGCCGCCGTCGGCGCCCTCGACGAGTCCACCCTGAGACGCCTGGCCGACGGCGACGCACCGCTGCTGGTCGCCATCGGCTACCGCACGCCGCTGCGCATCGACCGCGCCGGGCGTACCTTCGACTACACCCCGGCGAGTCCCGGCCAGGCCGATCAGCGCGACCCGCTCAACGGCCTGCCCAGCGGCGGCGCCGACGCCTTCCTCGACCTGCTGCGCGACGGCATGCGTCCGGCCGTGGCGGCGCAGGCGCCCCTGGACACTGCGCGGCAAACCCTCTGGGGACACTCCTACGGCGGCTTGCTGGTGCTCCACGCACTGTTCACCCGTCCCGGCGAGTTTGCCCGCTACGCCGCGGCCAGCCCGTCGCTGTGGTGGCGCGAGGGGGCGATCCTCGGCGAACGAGCGGGGCTCGAACAGCGCCTGCGCGGAAAGCGCGCGGAACTCCTGCTCTGGCGCGGCAGCGCCGAACCGGCCAGCCCGCGCGGCTCGCTGAAAGCCGAGCCGGGCCAGGCGATGGCGCGGCTGGTAGATGACCTGCGCCGGGTTGCCGGACTCACGCTGGACTTCCAGCCGCTCGACGGCCTGGGTCATGGCGAAACGCTGGGGGCCTCGTTGCGCCTTCTGCTCGCCCGTCCGGCGATGGAACGCCAGCGCTGAAGGCGCACGCTCCCAAGAGAACCGAGGCAACGGCGGATAACCGCTTCGCGGTTATTCGCC
>NZ_KV811305.1:399235-551367 GCF_001813025.1 Pseudomonas sp. HMSC066A08 | reverse complement strand
GCGGATAACCGCTTCGCGGTTATTCGCCCTACCGGAGGCCAGGCATCCGCGCGCCGCGACATCCCTCTACGCCGCACGGCACCCTCTCCGCCTGCGGGAGAGGGTTGGAGTGAGGGAAAATCGCCCTACGCCACCACCGGAATCAGCGGGTCGGCCGCCGCCAGCGCCACGGCGCGGTCCGCCGCCGGCGGGTAGATCCACACGCCATTGATCTCGCTCTTGATCTTCTTGCCCTCCTCTCGCACGAACCGCACCTGGCGGTCCCAACCCTCGGTGAACACCGCGCCCCAGCCGCCGAGATCGAGACAGGTCACGTATTTCACCTGGCTGTAGGGAATCGGCTCGACGCCGAGCAGGTCGGCGGCCACGTTGTTGCCGGCCGAGCGACCCAGGGCGATGGCGTGCTGGCAGGTCATCAGGGCATGGTTGCCGAGGTCGTCGGTAGCCGCGCGGGCCACGTCGCCGGTGGCGTAGACATCGTCGAGACCGAGCACCTTGAGGTTGCGGTCGACATGCAGGCGACCCTGGGCATCGCGCTCGCCCGGAATCTGCCCGGTCAGCGTGCTGGCCCGCACGCCCACGGTCCAGACCACGGTCTTCGCCTCGATCCGCTGGCCGTCGTCGAGCGTCACGCCCTCGGCATCCACCGCCGCCACCGAACGCCCCAGGCACCACTCCACGCCCAGTTCCGCCGAGGCCTCGGCGATCAAGCCGCTCAGGTCCGCGCCCAGCGATGCGCCGATGGCGGCGCCACGGTCGACCACGATCACTCGCAGCGCCGCTTTCTCGCCGAGGATCGCCCGCAGGCGCGCCGGCATCTCGGTGGCGGTCTCGATGCCGGTGAAGCCGCCGCCGGCGACCACCACGGTGTTGCGTGCCGGCGAATCCGGCAAGTCGCGCAGGGCATGCAGGTGTGCCTCCAGGCGCAGGGCATCTTCCAACTGATCGACATCGAAGGCCGCGTCGATGCCGGCGACACTCGCCGGACGCCACACGCCGCTGCCGGCCGCCAGCACCAGGCGGTCGTAGTCCAGCTGCGCCGGCGTGCCCTCGGCATCGCGGTATTCCACTCGCTTGCCGGCCACGTCGATGCGCTGCGCGCTGCCCTGCACGAAACGCACGCCGACCGCGGCGAACAATTCGCCCAGCGGCGCCGCCATGCGCTGCACGTCAGGCTCGTAGAAACGCGGGCGGATGCGCAGCTCGGGCTGCGGCGCGAGCACCGCGACCTCGACGTCGTCGCGGCCCTGGCGGTCGAGCTGGCGCACTGCGCTCAGCGCGCTCCACATGCCGGCGAATCCGGCACCGACGATCAGGATACGTTGTTTCATTGGGGGCTCCTGGAGGGAAAGGACGGGATATCCGGAGAAAGGCTTCTCCGTAACTACGACTATATTTGTCGTAGTTACGGAGATCAATCCCCGAAAAGCGCTCCGGCAGGCAACCTCCCCTCGCCATGAAAGAGAGGAAAAGACGGCGAAAACATACGGAAAGGATCGGAGATAGAGCGCTTCGAGGCGGAAGGCCTGTTCTTGTGAGCGACCTGAAAACCGCGCAGAATATTGCGAATATTTCTGTCGGAGTTAGTGATGGCTCTCTATAGCGCCGGCGTCGAATACGGCATCCACTGCCTGTTGTTCCTCGCCGACGAGAAAGGCGACAGCCGCGAGTCCAGCGTGCGCACCCTCGCCGAGTTGCAGGGCGTGCCGCCGGAACTGCTGGCCAAGGTCTTCACCCGCCTGGCCAAGGCCGGCCTGGTGGCTGCCACCGAAGGCGTGCGCGGCGGCTTCCGCCTGGCGCGGCCGGCCAACGAAATCAGCGTGCTCGACGTGGTCCGCGCCATCGACGGCGACAAATCGATCTTCGAATGCCGGGAGGTCCGCGAGCGCTGCGCGATCTTCGAAGGCAACCCGCCTTCCTGGGCGACCCGCAACACCTGCTCGATCCACGCGGTGATGCTCACCGCGCAGAAGCGCATGGAAGAAGCGCTGGCCCAGCAGACCATCCTCGACCTGGTACGCCGGGTGGGGCGTATCGCGCCGCCGGAGTTCGGCGAAGAAGTGCTGCGCTGGATGGATGCCAGCCGGGAAGGACGCGGCGGCTCCCGCGACTAGCCTTGGCGCATACGGAGCGGCACCGCAAGCCCGTTTCGCGGAAAACACCATTGTCGACTGCGGTGCTAATCGCGCCGGCGTTTCTCCCTACCCTATCGCCAGATGCCGCCGCAGAGCGGCCGCCGGCCCACTGCAATGGCCCGTGAACAACTTGCGTGATAGGTGAACGATGGAACCTGGCAGCTACCAACTGACCATGAGCGTGCTCATGACCCCCGACAAGGCGAACTTCTCCGGCAACGTCCACGGCGGCGCGCTGCTCAAGCTCCTCGACGAAGTGGCCTTTGCCTGCGCCAAGCGCTACGCCGGACGCTACGTGGTGACCCTGTCGGTGGATCAGGTGATCTTCCGCGAGCCGATCCATGTCGGCGAACTGGTGACCTTCCTCGCCTCGGTGAACTACACCGGGCGCACTTCGATGGAGGTCGGGGTGAAGGTAATGACCGAGAACATCCACGAGCGCACCGTGCGCCACACCAACAGTTGCTTCTTCACCATGGTGGCGATGGACGACCAGCGCCGGCCGGTGGCGGTGCGTCCGCTGGAACCGGAGACCGCGATCGAGAAACGCCGCTACGCCCAGGCACTGGCCCGGCGCGAGCAGCGCAAGCTGATGGAACTGCGCTACCAGGAGATCCGCGAACAGGTGGATCACGCGATGTCGGCCTGAACACCGCCCGGCCCGCGGGCCGGATCCTCAGCCCTCGCCGACCAGGCTCTCGAACGCTTCTTCCAGCACGCTGGCGCTGCCGGGGCGGACCACCCGCGCCACCTCCCGGCCGTCGCGAAGAAAGACGAAGGTCGGCCACAGCTTGACCTGGAACGAGCGCCCCAGGCGGCGCCCGGGACCGTCCTCGACCTTCAGGTGGCCGACCTCCGGATAGTCGTCGAATACTTCCGCCAGCAGCGGCTGGGCGGCCTGGCAATGGCCGCACCAGTCGGTACCGAACTCCACCAGCGTCGGACCGGCGAGCCGGTCCAGTTCGTCGCGCGCCGGTGCCTCGGCGCTGTATCGGGTCTTCATATGCTGCGTCTCCATGTATTTGACTGGCAGGACGGCAGACTACCGCGGCGGCGCCAGGTTCGGCCCGAGCGACGATGGTCTCAGCGCTTCCCCACACGCGCCATGCAGCGCTGGTAGCGTTCGTCGACGCGCTTGGCGAACCAGGCGGTGGTCAGTTTGCGGGTGATCTTCGGGCTCTCCAGGGTGATCCCCGGCAGCACGGCGCGGGGCAATGTCTTGCCGGTGGCGCTTTCAGCCAGGGCGAAGACCTTGCGGTACAGCGCGCTGTCGGCGAACTCCGGGCTGTCGCCCTGCTCCAGCGCCCGGCGGATCGCCGCGTCGCTCATGTCCAGGCGCTTGCCGAGGCTGCGCACGGCCAGCTCGGTGGAGCCCGGCGTGCGCGTGCCGTAGCGGATCAGATCGCCATCCAGCGCCAGCGGAATCCCCGAGATGCGACTCACCGCACTCTGGAACGCGGCGTTGCGACTGGCATACCAGCCGGCGTTGAAGTCGGCGAAGCGGTACAGCGGCGCCGGGTAGTCCGCCGGATAGCCAAGCAGGTGGGCGATGCCGAAATACATGCCGCCGCGCCGGCTGAACACCTCGCGGCGGATGCTGCCGTCCAGCGGATAGGGATAGCCGTCCGCGTGCTGCTCGGCGAAAGCGATGCTGACCTGCATCGGCCCGCCGGTGTGTACCGGATTGAAGCCGCCAAACAGCTTGCCGCCCATGGGCACGATGGCGATGAAATCGTCGAATGTCTCGCTCAGTTCCTTCTCCGTGCGCGCCGCGGCCAGGCGCTGGCTGTAGGTGCGGCCATCGGGCGACTTGATACTCAGCGCCGAGCTGACCAGGAACGCCGGCACGTGCAGCTTGCCGGCGCGGCGCTCGACCTCGCGGGTGGCGATCCTGCCCAGGCCGGCCACCGGCGGGTCGACCTGGTAGGTGGACTCCTGCTCGGTCACCGCCAGCACCGCACAGAGATTCTCATCGCTGGGGTAGATCTGCTGGGCGGAAAAGGCCGCGTAGATATCGCGGGCCCAACCCTGGCGATCGCGCACCGTGGCCGGCATCAGGCGGACGATCTTCGCCCGTACTTCGTCGGGGTTGGGCGGCGGCGGCTCCGCCGACCGCGAACTGCACCCGGCCAGCGCCAGGAGCATGAGCAACCCCGTTACGCCGCGACCCTGGCGTACTGCTTTCATCTGCGATTCCCTGTTCCGTTGCGAAGTGGGCGGCCGGTGGCGACCGCCGAAGCCAGGGCATTCTAGCCGAGCATCCGGCGGCTTCCGTACCGTCCGTCACGCACGGTCGCGGTTCAGAGCGCTGCGTCGGTGCGCTGCCGCTTGACCCGACGCCAGGTCGAGGGCGAGGCGCCGGCCAGCCGGAGAAAGATCCGCGAGAAATGCGGCTGGTCGGAAAAGCCGCAGGCGACGCCGATCTGCGACAGCGGTTCGTCGCTGCCCAGCATCAGCTCCTTGGCCCGGTCGACGCGCATGCGCATCAGCCATTCGTGGGGCGAAACACCGGTGCTGCACTTGAAGGCCTTGGTGAAATAGCTGCGCGAGAGCCCGCACTCCTCGGCCAGGCGCGCCACCGACACGCCCTCGGCCAGATGCCCGGCGATCAGCTCCTTGGCCCTGCGCAATTGCCAGGGCGCCAGGCCCTTGCCGGTGCAGGCCGGGACCTGGGTCGAAGCGAAGCGACCCTGAACGTGGGTCAACAGCGCCAGCATGACCTGTTCGATGAACAGCTCGTTGCGCTCCCCCGCCCTGGCGAAACTGGGCAGCAACGCCAGCGCCAGGTGATAGACCACCGGATCGTCGACACCGATGATCCGCTCCGGCTCGGCGGACGCGCGTTGCCCTTCTTCGTAGAGAAACTCCTTTATCGAAGCGCGCGGCAACATGAAGCGGACATTGTCGTAAGTTGTCCGGTGCTGGCACTTTATTTCATCGCCAAGATAGGCGATGGAGATACTTTTCCGCGGATGACCGCCATCGAAAACCAGTTTGTTTCCATTCCAGAGACGATGGGAATTGAAATCGCGCAACTGAACGATGACGGAAAACGAATCGGCACAAGGAATATGGATCACCTTGTCCGGATCGGGAGTCGCCTCACTGTTGCGAATCAAGGCGTACCCTTCTCCCCTTATGATGTTCCCTGGCGTGGATTGGTCGCCCTTTGTTCTGTCTATGGCAACAGTCATGACTCCCCCCTGATTCCATGCGCCTGATGATCTCGTGACACTTTTCTCTCGACGCGAAAAACGACGCACGAAAGCTCCCCCAGAGATTAATCCGAGGGAGCCGTTCCGGGGAAATCTAACCGACGAAGATAACTACCAGATTACTGCGCTGTTACTCGATGATATAACGCTCAACCCTTTTCCTTTTCCGACGGGCCAGCGGCCTGGTCGAGGCGATGCCGACCCGGTAGTTGTCCCAGCACATGGCCGACCGAACCCGCCTTGTCGCAGGCCGAGGCGAACGCGCAACCGCCGAGCAATTGCTTGCCGACCGGGATGACCTGCTCGCCGAGCAGGATGCCGAGCAACCCCACCAGCGCCACCAGCGGCGGAGCCGGCGAACGCACCTGCAGCAGGCTGTAGACGATCCCCACCAACAGTCCGGCGCCCAGCGACAATACGTAGAGCTTCATCTTCGTTCTCCTTCGCGGCCGTGCCGCCCGGCGGGCCGGAGCGGCACGGCCGGCATTCACTTGGCCGGATTCGGGCCGATGCGTTCGCCGTGGGTCACCCGCTCGGGCGCCTTGTGCACCATGGTGTAGGCGTAGTCCACGCCCATGCCGTAGGCCCCGGAATGCTCCTTGGCGATGGCCATCACGGCGTCGTAGGTATCCCGGCGGGCCCAGTCGCGCTGCCATTCCAGCAGGACCTGCTGCCAGGTCACCGGTACCACGCCGGCCTGGACCATGCGGTCCATGGCGTACTTGTGGGCGTCGCTGGAGGTGCCGCCCGAGGCATCGGCCACCATGTAGATCTCGTAGCCGCCCTCGAGCATGGCGCAGAGGGCGAAGGTGGTGTTGCAGACCTCGGTCCACAGCCCGGCGACCACGACCTTCTTGCGGCCCGCGGCGGCCAGCGAGTCGCGCACGTTCTGGTCGTCCCAGGAGTTCATCGAGGTGCGTTCGAGGATCTTCTGCTCGGGGAACACCGCCAGCAGCTCAGGATAGGTCGGGCCGGAGAAGCTGTCGGTTTCCACCGTGGTGATGGTGACCGGGATGTCGAATACCTTCGCCGCCTTGGCCAGGCCCACTACGTTGTTCTTCAGCGTCTGGCGATCGATGGACTGTACGCCGAATGCCATCTGTGGCTGCTGGTCGATGAAGATGATCTGGCTGTTCTGCGGAGTTAGAACTTCGAGATAGTGGCTCATGATTGTTTCCTGACAACGAACGATGAATTCCAGCTGTTGCGCACAACAGCACGCGGGCCAACAGATAATTTCCCGTGGCCGGCCAGACTATGAATCATGAATGTTGGAAAAAACAAACTTTTCGAGAAAATAAATAACTGAACTGCGGCCCTGGATAAAGTTGAACGGCGATATTCAAAACATTCGACACATCCATACAAAAAGCGCACACAGAGACAATAAAAAAAGGATTACCAGCTAGCAGAATCGACAGTCCGCCCTATAAGAAATACCCCATGAATTTCAGGATATGTCACGCGCCTTACTTGCTATCGATTACCAGCAAGTTGCGCTTGCAGGAGGATGCGTCATTCGGGAAAACCGCTCTTTCGTCCCGTACGTTTCCCGCCGCCGCACCTATCCTGTCCGGTGGCCTCTCTCGCCGCCGCCCTCGCTGACCGATTCCGCCCCGCTGCCAGGAGCACGCCATGAGCCACGATCCGCCGAGCAAGGACCGCCGCCAGTTCCTCACTACCAGTTCGGTGCTGGGCGCCGCCGGAGTCCTGTGGTCCGCCCTGCCCTTCGCCAACGCCGCCAGCCTTTCTCCCGCAAGCAACCCAGGAGGTTCCATGACCGCCGACCTGATCCTGCACAACGGCCGCTTCCACACCGTGGACCGCGACAACCCCACCGCCACCGCCGTGGCGATCAAGGACGGCAAGTTCCTTGCCGTCGGCAACGACGCCGAGGCGATGCTCCATCGCGGCAGCGCCACCCAGGTGATCGACCTGCAGAAGCGCACCGTGATCCCCGGTCTCAACGACTCGCACCTGCACCTGATCCGCGGTGGCCTCAACTACAACCTGGAGCTGCGCTGGGAAGGCGTGCCCTCCCTGGCCGACGCCTTGCGCATGCTCAAGAACCAGGCCGAACGCACGCCCAGCCCTCAGTGGGTGCGGGTGGTCGGCGGCTGGAACGAGTTCCAGTTCGCCGAGAAGCGCATGCCGACCCTGGAGGAATTGAACAAGGCCGCGCCGGACACCCCGGTGTTCGTCCTCCACCTGTACGATCGCGCCCTGCTCAACCGCGCCGCCCTGCGCGTGGTCGGCTACACCAAGGACACGCCCAACCCGCCCGGCGGCGAGATCGTCCGCGACAGCAGCGGCGAACCCACCGGCATGCTGATCGCCCGGCCCAA
This sequence comes from Pseudomonas sp. HMSC066A08, assembly GCF_001813025.1. Taxonomy (NCBI): domain Bacteria; kingdom Pseudomonadati; phylum Pseudomonadota; class Gammaproteobacteria; order Pseudomonadales; family Pseudomonadaceae; genus Pseudomonas; species Pseudomonas sp. HMSC066A08. Next base: position 543,672 of record NZ_KV811305.1, on the reverse strand, counting down.
CGCGATGATTCTCTACGCCACCCTGGCCAAGGGACCGAAGCTGCCGCTGGAATACCAGGTCAACTCCACCCGCCAGTTCATGCGCGAACTCAACCGCCTCGGCCTGACCAGCGCGATCGACGCCGGCGGCGGCTTCCAGAACTACCCGGACGACTACCAGGTGATTCGCGAACTGGCCGACCAGGGCCAGCTCACCGTGCGCATCGCCTACAACCTGTTCACCCAGAAACCCAAGGAAGAACTCGCCGACTTCAAGAACTGGACCGGCAGCGTCAAGTACGGCCAGGGCAGCGATTTCTTCCGCCACAACGGCGCCGGCGAGATGCTGGTGTTCTCCGCCGCCGACTTCGAGGACTTCCTCGAACCGCGCCCGGACCTGCCGCAGACCATGGAGCAGGAGCTGGAGCCTGTGGTCCGCCACCTGGTGGAGCAGCGCTGGCCGTTCCGCCTGCACGCCACCTATGACGAATCGATCTCGCGGATGCTCGACGTGTTCGAGAAAGTCGACCGCGACATTCCGTTCAACGGCCTGCCCTGGTTCTTCGACCACGCCGAGACCATCACCCCGCGCAACATCGAGCGGGTGCGGGCGCTCGGCGGCGGCATCGCGATCCAGGACCGCATGGCCTTCCAGGGCGAGTACTTCGTCGACCGCTACGGTGCCAAGGCCGCCGAGGCCACGCCGCCGATCCAGCGCATGCTCGCCGAGGGCGTGCCGGTGGGTGCCGGCACCGACGCCACCCGGGTCTCCAGCTACAACCCCTGGACCTCGCTGTACTGGCTGGTCAGTGGCCGCACCGTCGGTGGCATGGCCCTGTATCCGCAGGGCCTGCCGAGGGAAACCGCGTTGCAGCTGTTCACCCACGGCAGCGCCTGGTTCTCCAGCGAGCAGGGCAAGAAAGGACAGATCAAGGTTGGCCAGCTCGCCGACCTGGCGGCGCTGTCGGCGGACTTCTTCGGCGTCGAGGAAGAGGCCATCAAGTGGATCGAGTCGGTGCTCACGGTGGTCGACGGCAAGGTCGTCTATGCCGCCGCCGAGTTCGACAAGCTCGGTCCGCCGGCGCCGCCGGTGCTGCCGGACTGGTCGCCGGTGGCCAAGGTACCCGGCCACTGGCGGCAAGGCGCGCCGCTGACCGCCCAGGTCCACCAGTGCGTCGGTGCCTGCGCGGTACATGCCCACGAGCACAACCGCGCGCGCCACTCCAACGTACCGGTGAGCGATTTCCAGGGCTTCTGGGGCGCATTCGGCTGTTCCTGCTTCGCTTTCTGACGTACCCGGGCGGGCCCTTCGCGGCCCGCCTCGCCCGGAGTTTTCCCGATGATCCGCGTTCGACCGGTCGGCCGCCTGGCCCTTTTCCTGGCGCTGGGCGGCACCTCGCCGTGCCACGCCGCGACAGAGGAAGCCAAGGCACCCGACTACCTGGAGTGGCGCCTGCTCAACCGCAACTACTTCCTCTACAACGACTATCGCCGCGCGGACGCCGGGCGCGGCTACCGCAAGGAATGGGCACACGGCCTGATCGCCGACCTGGAATCGGCCTATACCCCCGGCCGCGTCGGCTTCGGCCTCGATCTCCACGGCTTCGCCGGCTTCAAGCTCGACGGCGGACGTGGCCATGCCGGCACCGGCCTGTTGCCGCTGGACTCATCCGGCGATAACGCCAGCGAGTATTCCGACGCCGGCGCCGCACTCAAGCTGCGGCTCGGCGAGAGCCTGCTCAAGGTCGGCGAGATGACCGTCGAGACCCCGGTCTTCGATACCAGCGACAAGCGCCTGCAGCCCCAGTACGCCAGGGGCTTCTTCCTGCAGAGCGACGACCTCGACCGCGTGCGGATCCAGGCCGGGCGCTTCACCGCCTTCAAGGAACAGGCCTCCAGCTCCGGCCATGGCGACTTCGACGGCTACGGCGCGAGCACCGCCGGCAGCGCCATCGGCTTCGCCGGCGCCAGCCTGGCGGCAAGCGACAACCTGAGCGGCTCGCTGTTCGCCGCGCAACTGGACAACGTCTGGCGCCAGGTCTATCTCAACATGAACCTGCAACGTGCCGCGTTCAGCCTGGATGGCAACCTCTATCGCACGCGCGACCAGGGCCGCAGCCGGGCCGGCGCGATCGACACCCTGGCCTACAGCCTGCAACTGAAGTATCGCGTCGGCGCGCAGGGTTTCTCCCTGGCCTACCAGCGTGTCCATGGGGACACGCCGTTCGACTTCGTCGGAGGTGACTCCATCTACCTCGCCAACTCGATCAAGTACGCCGATTTCAACGGTCCCGGCGAACGCTCCTGGCAGGCTCGCTACGACCTCGACCTGGCCCCGTTCGGCCTGCCGGGGCTGAGCTTCATGGCGCGTTACGTCAGCGGCCGCGCCATCGACGGCAGCCATGCGCCGGCCGGCGGCGCCTACAACCCGCCGGGCGCCGATGGCCGCTACCGGCCCTTGCAGGGCAGCGGCGGCAAGCACTGGGAGCGCGACCTCGACCTGCGCTACGTGTTCGCCTCGGGCCCGCTCAAGGACCTCTCGCTGAACGTCTCGCACCTCAGCCACCGGGCCAACGCGGCCCAGGCCGGCGACGACATCGACCGCCTCTACCTGATCGTCGAATACCCACTCAAAGGCTCGCTCTGACCATGACCGCACCCGCCGCCTCACCCTGGAGTCCCCTGCGCCAAGCCACCTTCCGCTGGCTATGGCTGGCCAGCATCGCCTCGAACATCGGCACCTGGATGCACGAGGTGGGCGCCGGCTGGCTGATGACCTCGCTCTCCGCCAGCCCGCTGAACGTAGCCCTGGTGCAGGTCGCCGGATCGCTGCCGATGTTCTTCCTGGCCCTGCCGGCCGGCGCCCTCGCCGATATCGTCGACAAGCGCCGCTACCTGCTCGGCGTGCAATTGTGGATGGCCTTGGTGGCCACCCTGCTGGCCAGCCTCACCCTGCTCCAGTTGACCAGCGTCTGGCTGCTGCTCGGCCTGACCCTGTGCATGGGCATCGGCACCGCGCTGATGATGCCGGCCTGGAGCGCCACCACTCCGGAACTGGTGGGCAAGGACGAACTGCCGGCGGCGGTGGCGCTGTCCAGTGTCGGGGTCAACCTGGCGCGGGCGGTCGGACCGGCCATCGCCGGGGTGCTGGTGAGCCTGGTCGGCCCCTGGCTGACCTTCGCCCTCAACGCCCTCTCCTTCTTCGCGGTGATCGCCGTGCTGCTGGCCTGGAAACGCGAGGCCGTGCCCTCGGTGCTGCCGGCGGAACGCCTGTTCGGCGCCCTGCGCGCCGGCTGGCGCTACAGCCGCAGCTCGAGGCCGCTGCAATCGGTGTTGGTGCGCGCGGTGGCGTTCTTCCTCGGCGCCAGCGCCGGCATGTCGCTGCTGCCCTTGATCGTGCGCGGCGAACTGCATGGCAACGCCATGGACTTCGGCCTGCTGCTGGGCAGCGTCGGCGTCGGCGCGGTACTCGGCGCCGCGTTCCTGCCGCGCCTGCGCGAACGCCTCGGCAGCGACCGCCTGGTGCTGCTCTCCAGCGTGCTCTACGCGCTGGTGCTGGCGGCCCTGGCGCTGCTGCGCAACCTCTATTTGCTGGTGCCGGTGATGCTGCTCAGCGGCGCGGCATGGATCGCCGTGCTCTCCAGCCTGCAGGTCGCCGCGCAGACCTCCGTGCCAGCCTGGGTCCGCGCCCGCGCGCTGGCGGTCTACATCCTGGTGTTCTTCGGCAGCATGGCCGCCGGCGGCGCTCTGTGGGGTCTGGTCGCCAGCCACCTGTCGATCACCTTCGCCCTGCTCTGCGCCAGCGCCGCGCTGCTGCTCGGCCTGTTCGCGTCGCTACGCTGCCGGCTGCCGGTCACCGAGGCCGAGGACCTCGCGCCGTCGCTGCACTGGCCGGCACCGCTGGTCGACGAAGAGGTGGACCAGGAACGCGGCCCGGTGATGGTCACCCTCGAGTACGACATCGACCCGCAGGACGCCGCGGCATTCCAGGCGGCGATGGTCGAGGTGCGCGCCATGCGTCGGCGCAACGGCGCGGTGTCCTGGGGGCTGGTCCAGGACAGCGGCAACCGTCGCCTGTGGCTGGAGTTCTTCATCGACGAATCCTGGCTGGAGCACCTGCGCCACCACCAGCGGGTGACCCGCGGCGAGTTGCGTGTCGAAGCCGCCGCCCGGCGCTTCCAGAGCGCCGGCGTGGAGGTGCGCATCCGCCATTACCTGCACGGCGCGGCCAGGCCTTGAGCCTCCCGGGCGACGGTCGTCGCCTGCCCCTGGCGGATCCGCCCACGGCTGTTATCCTGCTCGCCGATGGCGCCACAAGGACGGTGGCCGGTAGCGATGCCGCGCACCCTCGGCGCCGCGAACGCAACCCACAGGGAAGTCCACGCATGTCCTACGACTACGAGAAAACCAGCCTCACCCTCTACCGGGCGGTATTCAAGGCCAACTACGACGGCGACGTCGGTCGCTACCTGCGCCCCGACAGGGAACTCGCCGAGGCTGCGGAAGTCGCCCCGCTGCTGCATCCGACCTTCGACAGCCCCAACACCCCAGGCGTCCCCGCCCGCGCGCCGGACATCGTCGCCGGCCGCGACGGCCTCTACGCCCCGGACACCGGCGGCACCTCGGTGTTCGACCGCGCCGGCGTGCTGCGCCGCGCCGACGGCGACTTCGTGATCCCCGACGGCACCGACATCCCGCCGGACCTGAAGGTGAAGCAGGACAGCTACAACAAGCGCCTGCAAGCCACCCACTACACCATCATGCCGGCCAAGCCGATGTACCGGGAGGTCCTCATGGGCCAGCTGGACAACTTCGTGCGCAACGCCATCCGCCGCCAATGGGAAAAAGCCCGCGGGCTCTAGGAGTGAACCATGAACCTGAAACCCCAGACCCTGATGGTGGCGATCCAGTGCGTCGCCGCGCGCACCCGCGAACTCGACGCGCAGTTGCAGAACGACGACCCGCAGAACGCCGCTGAACTCGAACAGCTGCTGGTCGGCTACGACCTCGCCGCCGACGACCTGAAGAACGCCTACGAGCAAGCCCTGGGCCAATACAGCGGCCTGCCGCCCTATGACCGGCTGATCGAAGTTCCGGCGTCCTGACGGCCCGTGGGCAGGCCATCGTTGGCCTGCCCGCTCCAGCGCGCGCAGAGAAACGACAGATGGTCTTCGGCTGGCACGACGACACCATCACCCGCGACACCGCAGTGTGCCGCGACTAGCGCAACACCCAGGACCTACGGCGCTTTCTCGTCGGGCTGTGCGGCGCCGACTTCCGCTTCGATCGTGCCTTCATGGCCTGGATTGGCGACGGCGCGGCAAAGCCCCTGGGCGAGGTGGCGGACGAACGGCGACGGCGCCACGCCGACACCAGCCCCTCCGCCTGAGCGAGCGCTCAGGCGCGGAAATGGCTCGGCGGCTGGCCGCTCCAGCGCTGGAAGGCATGGCGCAGGCTGGCGGTCTCGCTGAAGCCGAGCTCCTCGGCGATCCGGTAGATCGGCATGTCGCCGCTCTGCAACAGCTCCTTGGCGCGGGCGAAGCGCAGCTCGTCGAGCAGTTGCTGGTAGCTGGTGCGCTGCTGCTGCAAGTGCCGGCGCAGGCTGCGCGACGAACAGTTCAGGCGCCTGGCCAGTTCCTCCAGGCCGGGCGGGTCCTGCAAGCGCTCGGCGAGGATCGCCCGGACCTTGTCCAGCCAGGCACGACGCGCGGCCAGGTCGATGTTCTGCCGCCGGCACTGTTCGAGCATCTCCCGGTGGGTCACCGGGTCGGCCAGCGGCAACGGGCGCTCCAGCCATTCGGCGGCGAAGCCGATGGCGCTGCGCTCGCGTTCGAAGTGCAACTCGCAGGCGAAACCCTCGGCGTAGGCGCGCGCCATCGCCTCGTCGCCGGCATAGTCGAAGGCCGCTTCCAGCAAGGGCAGCGGCTGGCCGAGCAGGTCGGCGCAGGTGACCTTCAGCGAGCCCAGGCAAAGCTCGGTGTTGAATGGCCGCAGCGCCTCGTCCTCGCCGTAGCCGGTGGCCACCAGCCAGGCGCGGCCGTCGGCGACCTCCAGCGACAGGTGGAAGTAGGTGCCGAGCAAGACCGGATAGCTGAGGCCGATGCGCAGCGCCTCGCCGAGGGTCGGCGCGGAGAGCAGCGCGTAGCCGAGCAGGCCGTAGGCGGAAATCCGCGTGCGCAGCCCCAGGCGCAGGCCGAGGGCAGGCTCGTCGCTGAGCCGGCAGGCGTTGGCGAACACCTGCTGCTCCTGCCAGGGGCTGATCAGGCGCCGCAGGTCGAGCAGGTCGGCGGGGGTGATGCCACTGCCTTCGAGCAGTTGCTCGCGGGCGAACCCTTCCTTCTCCAGCAGCGAGAGAGTGAGGGTCGACATGTGCAGCGAGTTGAGCCAGGTGGCGCGGGAGAAGGTCGAGTCGATCATGGCGTGCCCATCGTTACCGGTGGCCGCGCCGCGCTGTTACCGCGCGGACGGGATACACAGGGTAGGCAAGTTGCGTGCCGCCGCGCCTGTCGCCGGTCCCGCAGGCAGTTGGCTCAGCCGCGCGAGAGGAAGCGCATGCCCTCCTCCAGGCCGCTCAGGGTCAACGGATACATCTGTTCCTTGACCAGTTCGCGGACCAGGCCGGTGGACGCCGTGTAGTTCCAGGTGTCCTTCGGATAGGGGTTGATCCAGATGAGCTTCTTGTACTTCTCCATGAACCGCTGCATCCACACGTAACCGGCTTCCTCGTTCCAGTGCTCGACGCTGCCGCCGGCCTGGGTGATCTCGTAGGGCGCCATCGCCGCGTCGCCGACGAACACCACCTTGTAGTCCGGACCGTACTTGTGCAGCAGGTCGAAGGTGGCGGTGCGTTCGCTGCTGCGGCGCAGGTTGTTCTTCCACACCGACTCGTAGATGAAGTTGTGGAAGTAGAAATACTCCAGGTGCTTGAACTCGGTCTTGCAGGCCGAGAACAGCTCCTCGCAGACCTTGACGTGGGCGTCCATCGAGCCGCCGATGTCCAGCAGCAGCAACAGCTTCACCGTGTTGCGCCGCTCCGGGCGCATCTGGATGTTAAGCAGCCCGGCGTCCTTCGCGGTGTGGTCGATGGTGCCGTCGATGTCCAGTTCCTCCGCCGCGCCCTCGCGGGCGAACTTGCGCAGGCGACGCAGGGCGATCTTGATGTTGCGCGTGCCCAGTTCGACCTGGTCGTCGAGGTTCTTGTATTCGCGCTGGTCCCAGACCTTGGCCGCCTTGCCCTGGCGCTTGCCGGCGTCGCCGACGCGGACGCCCTCCGGGTTGAAGCCGCCGGAGCCGAACGGACTGGTACCGCCGGTACCGATCCACTTGTTACCGCCGGCATGGCGCTCCTTCTGTTCCTCGAGGCGTTTCTTGAACTCTTCGATCAGCTTGTCCAGGCCACCGAGGGACTGGATCTGCGCCTTTTCCTCGTCGGTCAGCAGGCGTTCGAATTCCTTGCGCAGCCATTCTTCGGGGATCAGCGCCTTGAGGTGCTCGTCGAGCTTCTCCAGGCCCTTGAAGTAGGCGCCGAAGGCCCGGTCGAACTTGTCGAAGTGGCGCTCGTCCTTGACCATGATGGTGCGCGCCAGGTAGTAGAACTCGTCCATGTCGGCGAACACCACGCGGTGCTTCAGGGCATCGATCAGGTCGAGCAGCTCGCGCACCGACACCGGCACCTTGGCTGCGCGCATTTCGTTGAACAGGTTGAGCAGCATGGCTGCGACCTCGTCTGTTGTCCGTTGATCCCGGCGCGCGGGCGCCGGTCAGTATTGGTGTTCCTGCGGCAGGTCGTCGGCGATGACGTACCAGTCGGCTTTCGAACCCACGTAGATGTGCCGCTGCGCTACCGATGGCAGCGGCGAGTCGAGGGTGCCGAGGGCGATAGAGGTGTACGTCGGGTCCTCGTTGCCGCCAAGCCACTGCAGGTTCGATCCGCAGTGGCGGCAGAAGGTACGGGTAACGCCTGGCGACGAGTGGTATTCGGCCACCGCGTCCGCCCCGGCGACATAGCGGAACGCCTCGCGGCGTACCTTGCCGTAGGTGGCGAACGCCGCGCCGTGGGCCTTGCGGCACTGGCTGCAATGACAATGACTGGCCGATTCGATGGGCGCGTCGATTTCATAGCTTACCGCGCCGCACAGGCAACTTCCGCTGAGCATGGGATGTTCCTCCGCTGTCTGGCGTGCCGCCCCGCAGCCCTTTCCCCGGAAAGGGCCGACGCACTCAGCGGCTGGCGCGGCGGCTCATGAACGCCAGGCGCTCGAGAAGCTGCACGTCCTGCTCGTTCTTCACCAGGGCGCCGGCCAGCGGCGGGATCGCCTTGGTCGGATCGCGCTCGCGCAGCACCGCTTCGCCGATCTCGTCGGCCATCAGCAGCTTCAGCCAGTCGACCAGCTCGGAAGTCGAAGGTTTCTTTTTCAGTCCGGGCACCTTGCGCACGTCGAAGAAGATGTCCAGCGCCTCGCTGACCAACGACTGCTTGATGTTCGGGTAGTGCACGTCGACGATCTTCTGCAACGTCTCGCGGTCGGGGAAGGCGATGTAGTGGAAGAAGCAGCGACGCAGGAAGGCGTCGGGCAGTTCCTTCTCGTTGTTCGAGGTGATGATGATGATCGGGCGCTGCTTCGCCTTGATGGTTTCGTTGGTCTCGTAGACGTAGAACTCCATCTTGTCGAGTTCCTGCAACAGGTCGTTGGGGAACTCGATGTCGGCCTTGTCGATCTCGTCGATCAGCAGGATCACCCGCTCCTCGGCCTCGAAGGCCTCCCAGAGCTTGCCCTTCTTGATGTAGTTGCGCACGTCGTGAACCTTGTCCACGCCCAGTTGCGAATCGCGCAGGCGGCTCACCGCATCGTACTCGTAGAGGCCCTGGTGGGCCTTGGTGGTGGACTTGATGTGCCAGGTGATCAGCTTGGCGCCGAAGGACTCGGCCAACTGCTCGGCGAGCATGGTCTTGCCGGTGCCCGGTTCGCCCTTCACCAGCAGCGGCCGCTGCAGGGTGATGGCGGCGTTGACCGCGAGCTTGAGGTCGTCGGTGGCGACGTAGGACTGGGTGCCTTCGAACTTCATCAGGAAATCCTCGAACGGTAACGCCCTGGCTGGAAAACCGGGCAGTTCAGTATTGTTTGAAAACCCGACTATAACGCGGGGACAAGCGCACTGTGAACGCAGACGGGTCATTCAGTCACTGAATGCCCGGCCACCTCGCGACCCGCCGTTCCGCCCGCGTCTTCAGCCGTCGTCGTCGCGCCTCGCCGGGGAACGCTCGAAACGAGCGTTGAACGCCTCGACGAACGCGTTGCGGAGAATCCCGAGGAACGCCTGGAACGCGCTGACGTCCCGCTGGTGGACATTACCGCTCAGGCTCACACGGGTTGCGAACTGGTCTTTGCGCTGGTTCTTCAGCACCGTCTCGCCACCGCCGACCAGCGCCTCCCACACCGAGCGGAACAGGTTCTTGTCGCCATCCTCCACATCCTGCCGCCAATTGAACACGTCCACGTCGCGCAGCAGCGGCTTGATGTAGCCGTCCAGTTGGCCGCGCTTAGCCTGGGCCTCCAGCACAAGGTCGCCGGTGCCGGCATTGAAGTCGAACTTGCCATAGGCGCTGGCGAAGTCGTTGAGCCGCTTCAGCTCGACGCGGGTGACCCGCAGGCGCAGGTCGAAGTCCTCGAAGTCGCTCAGCGGGTCGAAATGCGCGGCCACTTCCAGCGGCGCCTGGCCGAGTATCCGCGCCGTGCCTTCGAGACGCGCCGGCCGCTCGCCCCGGGCGTCGGCCACGTTGGTCAGGTTATAGATGCTGGCGTTGAGCGCCGAGGCGTGCAGGTTCACCGGCGGCTTCGAAGTGAAGTTGCGGAAACGCAGGGTGCCGTCCACCACCCGCACCTCGTTTAGGGTGATCGGCAGCAGCTTGTCCAGTTGCTCGCGCCAGTCGGTGCCGGCACCGGTCTGCGAGGCGTCGCGGTCGCCGCCGGCGTCGACGAAGTTGAGCTGCGGACGTTCGAAGACCACCCGCGCCACCACCGCGTGGTCATCCCAGAGCGCCTGCCAGCTCACCGACAGGTCGATGCTCGGCGCGTCGAGGAACGGCACCGGCACCTTGCCGTTGTCCTTGACGATGCTCAGCCCGTCGATCCGATACGCGCCGCGCCAGAGCGCCAGGTCGACGTCGGCGATGTGCCCGCGGTAGTCGCCCATGTCGGCCAGCTTGCCGTTCAGGTAGTCGCGCACCAGGTACGGCAGCGCCAGGTGCAGCGCCAGCAACAACAGAAGCAGCGCCGCCAGGCTGCCCAGGGGAATGGCATAGCGTTTCTTCATCGGTACGGCCCTCCTGGACAGTGGACACGCGCGGCGCGCCGCTGGTTCGAACGCGTCTGGACGCGCGGGCGGGGGCGGAATAGGCTGATTGATCTTTCTCCATGCGACAAGGACACCATCATGAGCCGCATCTTCGCAGACAACGCGCAGTCCATCGGCAACACGCCGCTGGTCCAGATCAACCGCATCGCCCCGCGCGGCGTCACCATCCTGGCCAAGATCGAAGGGCGCAACCCCGGCTATTCGGTGAAGTGCCGGATCGGCGCGAACATGATCTGGGATGCCGAAGCCAGCGGCAGATTGAAGTCCGGCATGACCCTGGTCGAGCCGACCTCCGGCAATACCGGCATCGGCCTCGCCTTCGTCGCCGCCGCACGCGGCTACAAACTGATCCTGACCATGCCGGCATCGATGAGCCTGGAACGGCGCAAGGTGCTCAAGGCGCTGGGCGCGGAGCTGGTCCTGACCGAACCGGCGAAGGGCATGAAGGGTGCGATCCAGAAGGCCGAGGAACTGGTCGCCGGCGATCCCGCGAAGTACTTCATGCCGCAGCAGTTCGACAACCCGGCCAACCCGGCGATCCATGAGAAGACCACCGGCCCGGAGATCTGGAACGATACCGAGGGCGCGGTGGACGTGCTGGTCTCCGGGGTCGGCACCGGCGGCACCCTCACCGGCGTCTCGCGCTACATCAAGAACACCCGGGGCAAGCCGATCCTCGCCGTGGCGGTGGAGCCGGTGACCTCGCCGGTGATCAGCCAGACCCTCGCCGGCGAGGAGGTCAAGCCCGCCCCGCACAAGATCCAGGGCATCGGCGCCGGCTTCGTGCCGAAGAACCTCGACCTGTCGCTGGTCGACCGGGTCGAGAAGATCGGCGACGACGAAGCGAAGAACATGGCGCTGCGCCTGATGCAGGAAGAAGGCATCCTCTGCGGCATCTCCTCCGGCGCGGCGATGGCCGCCGCGGTGCGCCTGGCCGAGGAGCCGAACATGCAGGGCAAGACCATCGTGGTGATCCTCCCCGATTCCGGTGAGCGCTATCTTTCGAGCATGCTCTTCGACGGCCTGTTCAGCGAACAGGAACTGACCCAGTAACCACCGACCCGCGGCGCCGCAGCGAACCGGCGCCGCCTTGCGCCAGGCGTATCGAATCATGCTGGAAACCTCGCTCTTCGTAGCCACCCTTGCCACCCTGGGCATGCTCTCGCCCGGCCCGGACTTCTTCCTGATCGTCCGCAACGCGGCGCGCTACCAGCGCTCGGCGGCGATGATGACCTCGCTGGGGGTGATCCTCGGCGTGGCCACCCACATGGCCTACTGCGTCGCCGGCCTGGCGGTGCTGATCACCACCACGCCGTGGCTGTTCAACGCGCTGAAGTACACCGGCGCGGTCTACCTGATCTGGATCGGCATCCAGGCCCTGCGCTCGCGCGGTGGCGGCACGCTCGACCTGGCGGTCGGCGGCGTGCAGCGCGGCGGCCACTGGAGTGCGTTCCTCCAGGGCTACCTGTGCAACCTGCTCAACCCCAAGGCCACGCTGTTCTTCCTCGCCGTGTTCACCCAGGTGCTGAGCCTGGATTCCAGCTTCGCCGAGAAGCTCTGGTACGCCGGCATCATCGTCGGCCTCGCCGCGCTCTGGTGGCCGCTGCTGGTGGTGCTGATCCAGAGCGCGGTGGTGCGCCGCGGCCTGGCCAGGGCCCAGGGGGTGGTGGACAAGCTGCTCGGCGGCCTGCTGATCGCCCTCGGGGTCAAGGTCGCCCTGAGTTGAAGCAGGCGGGCGGAGCGACGCCCCGTTGCGGTGCCGCCTCCTGTCTGCGGGCCCGCAGGTAAAAACCGCCCCTTTCCTCGCCTCCGGCAACGCGGGATAAAACCCGGGTGCCGGCCAGCGTTGCCGGCGCCCCCTGAGCGCCGGCGGCGAACCAGTCCGTCGCCGACGCTGTCGTCAGCCGACAGGACACCTACAACAATGAAGACCCGCATCGCTTCCCTCACCCTCCTCGCCCTCGCTTGCGGCAGCGGCGCAACCCTCGCCGCGGACAACCTGAAGATCTACAACTGGTCCGAATACATCGCTCCCGAAACCGTGGCGAACTTCGCCAAGGAAACCGGCGTCCGGGCCACCTACGACGTCTACGACAGCAACGAGACCCTCGACGGCAAGCTGATGACCGGCCAGTCCGGCTACGACGTGGTATTCCCGTCGAACCACTTCATGGCCAAGCAGATCCAGGCCGGCGCCCTGAAGAAGCTGGACAAGTCCCAGCTGCCCAACTGGAAGAACCTCAACCCGGTGCTGCTCAAGGCCCTGGAAGTCAACGATCCGGGCAACCAGTACGGCTTCCCCTACCTCTGGGGCACCACCGGCATCGGCTACAACCCGGCGAAGATCAAGGCGGTGCTCGGCGACGACGCGCCGCTGGACTCCTGGGATATCTTCTTCAAGCCCGAATACATGCAGAAACTGAGCAAGTGCGGGGTGGCGGTGCTGGACAACGGCCCCGAGCTGCTGCCCATCACCCTCAACTACCTCGGCCTGCCACACCACAGCCAGAAGGCCGACGACTACAAGCAGGCCCAGGCGGCGCTGCTGAAGGTGCGCCCGTACATCCGCTACTTCCACTCCTCGAAATACGTCAGCGACCTGGCCAACGGCGAGATCTGCATGGTGGTCGGTTTCTCCGGCGACATCCTGCAGGCCGCGACCCGCGCCAAGGAGGCCAACAACGGCGTGGAAGTGCGCTACTCGACGCCGAAGGAAGGCTCGCCGCTGTGGTTCGACATGGTCTCGATGCCGGTCGACGCGCCCGACGAGAAGGCCGGCTACGCCTTCATGAACTACCTGCTGCGTCCCGAGGTGATGGCGGCGATCAGCAACCATGTGCACTACGCCAACGGCAACCTGGCCGCCGACCCGCTGGTGGACACCGAGATCAAGGCCGACCCGGCGATCTACCCGCCGCAGGAGAAGATGGCCAAGCTGTTCGCCCTCGAGTCCATGCCGCAGAAGATCGACCGCGTGCGCACGCGCACCTGGAACACGGTGAAGACCGGCAAGTGAAGCCCGGCGCCGGCCCGGTTTGTCGCCGGGCTGGCGTTTTAGCGCAAGGCTCGCCCACAGGCTCGTCAAACCCCGGACGGCCCGCTATAGTCCCTCTCGTTGTCTTCATCGACCGGATAGCCTCCATGAACCAGCGCTCGCACAGCTCGCTCCCCGCCCTTCCGGTAGCCACCGGCGAGGTCGGCGCGCTCCAGCCGTGCGCCAGCCTGGGCTGCGTTTCCCCTCCTGTAGTCGCCTCGCCTCCGCCTCCCCCTCCCGGTTCGGCCGCCTGCCCGCCGCCGGGCGTCAGCCCCTGACGAGCGCGGTAGCGCCCCAACCCTCTTCCACAGCCCGCCGCAAAGCAGCGCCATCCGCTGCCGAGGCGTGCCGTCCGCCGCCGGCCCGAGCCCGCGGCATGCCCGACTACAAGGTGGCAGATCCATGTTTGCACTGAACAAATCCGCGCTGGCCGGCCTGGCCAGCACCAGCCTCTTCGTCCTGCTCTGGAGCAGCGGCGCCATCGCCTCGAAATGGGGCCTGGCGCACTCCTCGCCGTTCGCCTTCCTGGTGTTCCGCTTCGGCATCGCCCTCGCCTGCCTGCTGCCGCTCGCCCCGCTGCTCAGGCTGCGCGCGCCGCGCAGCGCGCGTGAGCGCGGCAAGGCCCTGCTCACCGGCCTGGTGATGCTGGGGGTCTATCCGATCTTCTATATCTTCTCGCTGAAGCTGCAGGTCACTCCCGGCATGATGGCGACCATCCTCGGCGTGCAACCGATCCTCACCGCCGTCATCCTCGAACGCCGGCAGTCGCCGGCGCGCCTGTTCGGCCTGCTGCTGGGCCTGGCCGGCCTGGTGCTGGTGGTCTACCAGGGCATCGGCCTGGCCGGGATGTCCACGGCCGGCATCCTCTGCGCACTGCTGGCGCTGGCCGGCGTCACCGGCGGCTCGATCATGCAGAAGGGCATCCGCGAGAACCCACTGGGCACCCTGCCCCTGCAGTACCTCGCCGGCCTCGGCCTGTGCCTGGCGTTCGTGCCCTTCCAGCCGTTCGAGTTCGAATGGAACGCCGGCTTCCTGGTCCCCGCGCTGTGGATGGGCGTAGTGGTCTCGGTGGGCGCGACCCTGCTGCTCTACCGGCTGATCGCCCAGGGCAACCTGGTCAACGTCACCAGCCTGTTCTACCTGGTGCCGGCGGTGACCGCGATCATGGACTTCATGGTCTTCGGCAACCGCCTCGGCTGGCTCAGCCTGCTGGGCATGGGGCTGATCGTGGTGGGTCTGATGTTCGTCTTCCGCAAGGCCGGCTGAGCGAACCGAGCGGGTCGCGGCCCGCCCTTGGCAGAGCGCGCGCGGATTCAGTTCTGCGCGAGCTTGCCAGCCATTGCCGCGAACGCCGGTCCCGGCACCGCCGTCACATCGCGCGCCCCCACCGGCTCGCCGCACTCCGGGCAGACCATGGTCGGCCGGAACTTGTGGCCACAGGCCTTGTGCACGTACTCCACCGGAGCACCGCGGCCCTCGTCGAGCCAGCGGTCGCCCCAGTTGGCCAGGGCCAGCAGCACCGGATGCAGGTCGTGGCCCATCTCGGTGAGGCGGTACTCGTAGCGCGGCGGTCGCTCCTGGTAAGGCACCTTCTTCAGCGCACCCGCCTCCACCAGCCGGCTCAGGCGGTCGGCCAGTACCTGGCGGGTGACCCCGAGGCTGGCCTGGAACTCATCGAAGCGGCGCATGCCGAGAAAGCAGTTGCGCAGGATCAGCAGCGTCCAGCGATCGCCGAGGATCGCCAGGCTGCGCGCCATCGAACAGGGCGTTTCGCCGACTTCTTGCCATTTCATGGGGTTCTCCCGGAAAAACCTCCGTCCATTCTAGGGGGCCGCTTCGGAGCTTGACCAGTTCCAAATTGGAACTTAGTATCCGGCCGAAAAGGTCATGGACCCGACGCACTCCTGGCAGGATCGGACGAACCAGCACTACGGACGGGTCCCATGTCAGCGCCCATGTAGTAAGTTCCGATTCGGAACTGTAGAAGCGTCGGGTATGAGAGGCAAAGGCCGATACGACAGGGCTCCGTGTGCCGCCCGTGCGTCGTCCTTGCAGCACAGCGTCAGGCAGTCCCGAAAGAACGAAGCCCGCACGGCTGGGGTGCGCCCCAGGTTGCGCCGGCAACGACAACAACGAGGAACACACCGTGACTACGCCGTCCCCGCAATGGAAGAAGACCGCCTGTATCCTCTGCAGCCTCAACTGCGGGCTGGAAGTGCAGACCGAGAATGGCCGCATCAGCAAGATCCGCGGCGATGACGACCACCCCGCCTCGCAGGGCTACGTCTGCGAGAAATCGCAGCGCATGGACTACTACCAGAACGGCGCGGACCGCCTGGAAACGCCGATGCGCCGGCGCCCCGACGGCAGCTACGAAGCCATCGACTGGGACACGGCGATCCGCGAGGTGGCGGAGAAATTACTCGCCATCAAGCGCAGGCATGGCGGCGAAAGCATCCTCTACTACGGCGGCGGCGCGCAGGGCAACCACCTCGGCGGCGCCTACGGCGACAGCACGCTGAAGGCCCTCGGGGTGAAGTACCGCTCCAACGCCCTGGCCCAGGAAAAGACCGGCGAGTTCTGGGTCCAGGGCAAGATGTTCGGTACCGGCGTGCATGGCGACTTCGAGCATTGCGAGGTGGCCATCCTGATCGGCAAGAACCCCTGGCAATCCCATGGTTTCGCCCGCGCCCGCGTGCTGCTCAACGCCATGGCCAAGGACCCCGCACGCTCGATCATCGTGATCGACCCGCGCCTGAGCGAAACCGCCGCCCTGGCCGACTTCCACCTGCAGATCCGCCCGGGCACCGACGCCTGGTGCCTGGCGGCGCTGGTCGGGATCATCGTCCAGGACGGGCTGCTGGCGCGCGACTGGCTGGCCGAGCACACCAGCGGCTACGAGCACATCGTCGACGAACTGAATGCCATCCCGGTGGCCTACTGCGCCGAGACCTGCGGGGTGGCGGAAGACAAGCTGCGCGCCGCCGCCCGGCGGATCGCCAGCGCCAGCAGCGTATCGGCGCTGGAAGACCTGGGCATGCAGATGAACCTGCACTCGACCCTCGGCAGCTACCTGCAACGCCTGGTCTGGTTGCTCACCGGCCATTACGGGCGCCCCGGCACCAGCAACGCCTTCGTGCCCTTCCTCTCGCTGTCCAAGGCGAGCAAGGGCGATACCTCGATGGGCAAGAAGGGCGCGCCACGCGTCGAGAAGCGCAGCCCGGTGGCCAACGCCAAGATCATCATCGGCCTGATTCCCTGCAACGTGATTCCCGAGGAAATCCTCACCGACCATCCCAAGCGCTATCGCGCCATGCTGGTGGAGACCGGCAACCCGCTGCATTCGCTGGCCGATAGCCAGCGCATGCGCGAAGCCATGCGCGCCCTGGAGTTGTCGGTGGTGATCGACGTGGCCATGACCGAGACCGCGCGCCACGCCGACTATGTGTTGCCAGCGGCGAGCCAGTTCGAAAAGGCCGAGGCGACCTTCTTCAACCTGGAATTCCCGCGCAACGCCTTCCATCTGCGCGCGCCGCTGTTCCCGGCGCGCCCCGGCACCCTGCCGGAAGCGGAGATCCACGCCCGCCTGCTGGAAGCCATGGGCGTGCTCGGCGAGAAAGACTACCGGCCGTTGCGCCTGGCCCTGAAGCTCGGGCGCAAGGCGTTCTCGGCGGCCTTCCTCGCCGCCGCGGCGACCCGCCCCAAGGTCATGAAATACGCGCCGGTCCTGCTCTACCGTACCCTCGGCCCGACCCTGCCCGCCGGCATGGAAGCGGCCGCGGCGATCTGGGGCATCTGCCAACTGCACGTGCTGAACAACCGCAAGACCGCTGCCCGCGCCGGCTTCGACGGGTTGCCGCCGCTGGCCGCCGACCGCCTGTTCCAGGCCATGCTCGACAACCCGTCCGGGGTGGTCTTCGCCGAAACCACCTACGCCGAAAGCTGGCAGGCCGTCGCCCGTCCCGAACAGCGGATCAACCTGCACATCCCCGAACTGTTGCCGGAACTGGCCAGGCTCGCCCACAGCGCGCCACCCCACGATCCGGCCTACCCGTTCATCCTCGCCGCCGGCGAGCGGCGCAGCGACACCAGCAATACCGCCGTGCGCGACACCGGCTGGCACCGCCGCGGGCGCTACGGCACCCTGCGCATCAGCCCGCAGGACGCCGAGGCGCTGGGCTGCGCCGACGGCGAGGTGCTGCGCGTGGTGACCCGCCGCGGCGGCGTCGAGGCGGAAGTGGAGATCAGCGACATGATGCAGCCGGGCAATATCTCCCTGCCCAACGGCCAGGGCCTGGACTACCGCAACGCCGAGGGCGAGGTGGTGCGCCGGGGCGTGGCGCCCAACGAGGTGACCGACTGCACCCAGCGCGACTTCCTCGCCGGCACGCCCTGGCACAAGTACGTGCCGGCGCGCCTGGAACGGCTGGCGACGCCCGCCGCTACGAACGCCTGAGCCAGGGAGGACGATCATGAGCTTCGTCGTGCTGGAAGAATGCATCCGCTGCAAACACACCGACTGCGTGGAAGTCTGTCCCGTGGACTGTTTCTACGAAGGCCCCAACTTCCTCGTCATCCACCCCGATGAATGCATCGACTGCGCGCTCTGCGAGCCGGAATGCCCGGTCGCCGCGATTCGCGCCGAGGACGAGGTGCCGCTCGGGCAACGGCAGTTCATCGCCCTCAACGGCGAACTCGCCGCGCACCCCAACTGGACACGGATCACCCGCAAGAAGCCGGCGCCCGACGACCACGACGCCTGGTTCGGCCTGCCGGGCAAGCTGGCCGAACTCGACCGCAACGGCGCCTGAGGCGCGGATGGAGCTCAGGCTTCGGCGCGCGAACGCATGAGCCGCCGGTAACGGCGGGTCTGCAGGAGCGCGCCGGCCTGCTGCGCGAGCAGCGCGCACAGCGGCGACACCCGTGGGTTGGTCGCCCTGCCCCGGCTCAGCTTGCGCAGCTGGAACTTCACCGCGGCCATGTTCGCCAGCGAGGCCAGGGGTTTGTTCTTCCAGGTTATCGGCCGCAGTTGCGGCGACGGGTCCTTGCCGGCGCGCCAGTCGCGCGGCAGGTTCGGCTCGATGGCCAGCGCCGTACCGATGCCGACCATGTCCACCCCGCTGGCCAGCACCTGCTCGGCCACCGGCCGCCGGCGGATGCCTCCCGTGACCATTACCGGCATCCGCGCCGCCGCGCGGATGTCGCGGGCGAACTCGACGAAGTAGGCCTCGCGGGCCAAGGTCCGCCCGTCGCGTGCTTCGCCCTGCATGGCCGGCGCCTCGTAGCTGCCGCCCGACAGCTCGACCAGGTCGACGCCCAGGCCATCGAGCATCCGTACCACCTCGCGGGCATCGTCGGCGCTGAAGCCACCGCGCTGGAAATCGGCGGAATTCAGCTTCACCGCCACCGCGAAGCCAGGGGCAACCTCGGCGCGCACCGCCCGGACGATCTCCAGCAGCAGGCGCGCACGATTCTCCAGGGAGCCGCCCCAGGCGTCGCTGCGGCGGTTGCTCAGCGGCGAGAGGAACTGGCTGAGCAGGTAACCGTGGGCGGCATGGATCTCCACCCCGCTGAAGCCGGCCCGCTCGGCCAGGCCGGCGCTGCGGGCGAACCGCTGGATCACCTCGGCGATCATCGCCTCGTCCATCGCCTTCGGCGTAGCGAAGTGCCTGGACATCCCGCCCAGCTCCAGCGGCACCGCTGAGGGTGCCCAGGCCTGCTGGCCGAGACTGGCCTGCATCTGCCGGCCGGGATGGTTGATCTGCAACCAGAACTGCGCGCCGGCGGAACGCCCGATGCGCGCCCAGCGGCGGAATTTCTCCAGTTGCGCGTCGTCTTCCAGGACCACCCCGCCGGGGCCGGTCATGGCACGGCTGTCGACCATCACGTTACCGCTGATCAGCAGCCCGGCGCCGCCGTCGGCCCAGGCCTGGTAGAGGCGCATCAGGCGTTCGGAGGGGGCCTGCGCGGCATCGGCCATGTTCTCCTCCATGGCGGCCTTGGCGAGGCGATTGGGAATGGTCGAGCCGTTGGGAAGCGTCAGCGTGTCGAACAGGTTCATGAGCCTACCTCATGAGGACAGTGGCCCGACGATAAGATTGAAGTCGACTTCAAGGTCAACGCTTTTTTTGCCACGCCGCCCGGGCCCCGACCGGGTGCCGGGAGCACGCCCCCGGCACCCGGTGCGCTCAGCTGCGGATGAAGGCCAGCAGGTCGGCGTTGATCACTTCGGCCTGGGTGGTCGGCATGCCGTGCGGGTACCCCGGATAGATCTTCAGCGTGCCGTTGCGCAGCAGCTTCGCCGAGAGTACGCCGGAATTCTCGTAGGGCACGATCTGGTCGTCGTCGCCGTGCATCACCAGCACCGGGATGTCGATGCGCTTCAGGTCATCGCTGAAGTCGGTCTGGGAAAAGGCCACGATCCCGTCGTAGTGGGCCTTGGCGCCGCCCATCATGCCCTGCCGCCACCAGTTGCGGACGATCCCTTCCGAAGGCTGCGCCCCGGGACGGTTGTAGCCATAGAACGGGCCGGCGGGAATGTCCTGGTAGAACTGCGCGCGATTGGCCGCGAGCTGCGCCTGGAGATCGTCGAAGACGCTCTTCGGCAGGCCGCCCGGATTGCCCTCGGTCTTCACCATCAGCGGCGGTACCGCGCTGATGATCGCCGCCTTCGGCACCGGGTCGTCGGGATAACGGGCGATGTAGTGGACGACCTCGCCGCCGCCGGTGGAATGACCGACATGGATCGCCCCACGCACCCCGAGGTACTCGACCACCGCCGCCACGTCGTCGGCGTAGTGGTCCATGTCATGGCCGTCCCAGACCTGGCTGGAACGACCGTGGCCACGGCGGTCGTGGGCCACTACGCGAAAGCCCTCGGCGAGGAAGAACAGCATCTGCGCATCCCAGTCGTCGGAACTCAATGGCCAGCCATGATGGAAGTAGATCACCTGGGCGTCGCGCGGCCCCCAGTCCTTGTAGAAGAGTTCGACGCCATCCTTCGTTGTCACGTAACCCATGTCGCTTCTCCCGATCGGTGTGGATGCAGGCAACGGCGCCACCCTGCGGCTGCCGTACCCCTGTGTAGAGTAGAAAGCCGCCTGCGTTGCGCTGCCTGGATGAGGAAAACGCGACCGGCGGTAGTGCCGGTCGCGTCCATGCGGCCTGGCGAACCCGTCGCTGAGGCGAGTTCGTCGCCTGGCCGTGAAACCACCCTAGGCTTGAAGTAGGCTTCAAGGTCAACGCGTTTCGAGGTGCGACATGAAAATCGGCGAACTGGCCAAGCTCACCGGCCTGGCGACATCGCGCATCCGCTTCTACGAGTCCAGCGGCCTGATCCGCTCGCAGCGCAAGGCCAACGGCTACCGCGACTATGCGGCAGACACCGTGTGGATCCTGGAGCTGGTCACCGGCGCCCAGGGCGCCGGCTTCTCCCTGGAGGAGATCGCTCGCCTGCTGCCGAGCGGCGACGGCGCCTGGCAGCACGGCGAGCTGCTCGAAGGCTTGCGCCGCAAGGTGGCCGAGATCGAGGCCCTGCAACGACGCCTGGAACAGAACAAGGCGCAATTGCTGGTGGCCATCGAGAGCATCGAGAACAAGCCGGACGGCCTGCAGTGCACGGAAAACACCCAGCGCGTGCTGGAGCGCCTGCGCGAGGAAGGCCCACCACAGAGGGTCGGCCGTCCACGGCAAACCCGCTCGCGGGCGTCCTCTCCCGCGCCGGTGGAACAGCGGCTTTCCGACGCTTGACCTTGAAGTCGACTTGAATCTTAGAGTGACGCCAACCCCGCCCGGACGGCCTGCCGAAACCGGCTGCCGGCGGGATCACTCACCGAGGAAGGTCAACGCAATGACCAAGCGCATCCTGCACGTCGTCACCAACGTCGCCCACTATGCCGATCCGACCCAGCCCACCGGGCTGTGGCTGTCGGAGTTGACCCATGCCTACGAGATCTTCGCCGCCCGGGGCTACCAGCAACGCCTGGTCAGCCCCCGCGGCGGCGAGTCGCCGCTGGAGCCGCGCGCCCTCGGCTGGCCCCACGCCGACGCCAGCGCCAAGGCCTGGCTGGCCGACGAGGCGCGCCTGGCGCTGCTGGCCGACACTGCCGCTCCCGAGCAGGTCGACGCGGAGGCGTTCGACGCCATCTATTTCACCGGCGGCCACGGCGTGATGTGGGACTTCCCCGACGACGCCGGGATGCAGCGCCTGACCCGCGAGATCTACCAGCGCGGCGGCATCGTCTCGTCGGTCTGCCATGGCTATTGCGGCCTGCTCAACACACGCCTGGACGACGGTCGCCTGCTGGTCGCCGGGCGCCGCCTGACCGGCTATTCCTGGATCGAGGAAGTGCTCGCCGGGGTCGCCCGCAAGGTGCCGTACAACGTCGAGGAAGAAATGAAACGACGCGGCGCGCTCTACGAAAGAAGCCTGCTGCCGTTCACCAGCAAGGTGGTGGTCGACGGCCGCCTGGTCACCGGGCAGAACCCGCAGTCGGCCAAGGCCACGGCCGAGCGGGTGGCCGCCCTGCTCGGCTGAACGCGCGGCGCGTCAGTCCTGCGCGCGCCTCATCTGGAAGTAATGGCGCCGCTTGCCGATGAACAACGACATCGGCATCGTCCCGTCGGCCAGGGGCCGCAGGATCGTCGCAGTGCTGGTCGTGTGGTAGGGGTCGAACGTCGAAGGGCGACCTGACATGGATGGAGCCGCCATCGTCCGGTTCCGCCTTGCGGGCTGCGCGACGCGGCGGCCTACGCCAGCGGCTTGAGCATGAGGAAGTTGCGCACGCTGTAGTAACCCTGCGAATCCTGCCAGTCGAGAGCGGCCAGGTTCTGCATGCCGGCCTCCCACGGCTGGTTGTCGAACAGCGCCTCCACCGTGCGCTGGTTGCCGAAGGCACAGAAGAAATGGCGGAACCAGTGCAGGCGCGCGTCCAGCGGCTCGGCGCGGATCGCCCGCTCGATGCTCGGGAACAGCCCGGCCGGCAGCGGCGGCGCCTTGCCCTCGGCGCCGCGCAGGCCGAGGTTACCGATATGCACCTCGAAACGCCGCTCGCCGATCTCCCAGGTCTCCACCATCACCTGGTCCTCCTCGGCCTGGCCCCAGAGCGCGGACAGCAGCACGTGGAAAGAGTTGGAGGCGAAGTTACGCAACGCGTCCTGCAAGCCGTCCTCGCCGCCGCCGATGCCGGCGAAGGCTTCCTGCAACTGGCGCTCGTACTCCAGCAGCACGTCGACATCCAGCCGCCCGGTCTTCTCCCCCGCATACCAGGTGGCGCGGATCGCCGGTAGCCGCCCGGCTGGCGCCACCCATTCGCCGTGCACGACGCAGTCGATCCGGTGGGATTCGAACAGAGCAGCCAGGTGCTGCGAGACGGAGACCGCTTCCATGGGTTGTCCTTGCATGATCGAGGGCGCGCCGCCGGGGCGCCACCCGGAAAACCCGGCGAGGCCGGGCGAAACGCGGCATAGGGTAGCGCAGATCGGCACTCGCGGCGCGACCTCCCGTTCGGCGCCTGCCCAGGCCGCCGCACGCCAGCCGACTAGACTGGCTGGGTCGACCCCGCCCGTGGAGACCTCGCCATGAACAGCAAGAACACCATCTGCCTCTGGTACGACAGCGCCGCCCTGGAGGCCGCGACCTTCTACGCCGAGACGTTTCCCGACAGCGCCGTGCTGGCTGTCCATCGCGCGCCCGGCGACTACCCTTCCGGCAAGGAGGGCGACGTACTGACGGTGGAGTTCCGGGTGATGGGCATTCCCTGCCTCGGGCTCAACGGCGGCCCGGCCTTCCGCCACAGCGAAGCGTTCTCCTTCCAGGTCGCCACCGACGACCAGGCCGAGACCGACCGCCTGTGGAACGCTATCGTCGACAATGGCGGCGAGGAAAGCGCCTGCGGCTGGTGCCGCGACAAATGGGGCATCTCCTGGCAGATCACCCCGCGCGTACTCAGCGAAGCCATCGCCAGCCCCGACCGCGCGGCGGCCAGGCGCGCCTTCGAGGCGATGATGACGATGGGCAGGATCGATATCGCCACCATAGAGAAGGCCTTCAAGGGCTGAACGCCCCAACGCCTTGCAAAGGAGTCACGAAATGGATCGATTCACCGGCGGCTGCCTCTGCGGCAAGGTCCGCCTGGTGGCGAGCGGCCGCCCCTACCGGGTCGGGCTCTGCCACTGCCTCGACTGCCGCAAGCACCACGGCGCGCTATTCCACGCTTCGGCGATCTTTCCCGAGGAGGCGGTGAGCATAGAAGGCGAGACCCGCGACTATGCCGGGCGTTTCTTCTGTCCGCAGTGCGGCTCCTCGGTATTCTCGCGCAGCGCCGACGAGATCGAGGTCAGCCTCGGCGCCCTCGACGCTCCCGACCGGTTCCAGCCCACCTACGAACTCTGGACCGTCCGCCGCGAGGGCTGGTTGCCGGCGTTTCCGCTGGCACGGCACTATGAAAGGGATCGCGAAGGCGACGGACGCAGCGAAGAGTGACGTTGTTCCAGCAGGAGAAGGGAGGCAGCATGGACGAACTGTTCGAAGAGCACCTGGAGATCGCCAAGGCCCTGTTCGCGCAGCGCTTGCCGTACTGGTGCGATGTCTTCCTGCGCCCGGCCGACCAGGCTTTCAACGCCTACCTGAATGCCCGCGGCCAGGCCTCCACCTACCTGGTGCTCGAAGGCTTCGATCCGGTCTATATTCCTCGCGGCTGCGACCTCGACGCCGTGCGCGCGACCGCCAGGGCCAGGGCTCGATTGAGGGAAGCGGGGCTGGACGAGGAGGCGCTGCCCGTACTGATCTGAGCGCAGGCCGCCAGTATCGCGGAAGCGTCTGCTGGCAATTTCTCCCACCGCACTGCCCGCCAACGGAAGGCTACATGACCCGCCCCTACCTGCTTCGTTTCGCCGCCTGCCTGGCACTGCTCCTGCCAGCCGCCTGCACGCCCCCAGCCCCGCCAGCACCGGACCTGACCGCGCTGTTCGCCGACGCCCTGCACTGCCGCGGCGACTTCCCCGACGCCCGCGACCGCGCAACCGCCGAGCGCCTGCGCACCGAGGGCGTCGAAGTGCTGGATCGCGCCCCCGGCGAGTCCCTCGACCTGCTCTACCGCTTCGCCACGCCGCTGCGCATCGACGGCAGCCTGGTGAACGCGGTGCGGGTGCGCGGCGACAGCGGCGTGCTGGTGATGGCCTACGCCGAGGGCGACCTCGAAGACTTCGCCCGGCGCCAGGGCGCGACGCGGCACCCGGCGGAACGCGTCGCGCTGGATGGTTTCGGCGAGCTGGAGGTGCTCTACAGCCGTCCGTTGCCGCCGCGTCCCGGCCTCGACGAAAGCCCGCCGCGCCTGGTGATCGGCCGCGGGATCGAAGCGGCGGCGCGGGCGTTCCGCTGGGGCTGCCGGAGCTACGACGGTTGAACGGGCGCTCCGCCGAGCCTGGCGCCCGGAACTCGTAGCGGTTTTCGTCGCCTCCGGCGAGGTCAGGGTTGGAGACATGGCCTTCGGGGCAATATGCTGTGGCCACGACACACGCTGTGAGCGACTACCGATGCCAGGGACTGCACTGTTCGAAAAGCCACGCTGGTTGCGCGATCTCCTGCGCTTCCTGCCCCTCAAGAGCCAATTCGTCCTCTCCGGGAACATCCGCGACCTGCAAGCCTGCGAAGTGGTGCCGGGTACGGTCACCGCGCAGAGCTTCAACCAGACCCTCTGCGACGCCCTGCTGGACGCCGGCTACGCCCAGGTTCTGGCCTGGGACCCGCTGGCCGGGTTCCGCGTGCTCGGCCGGCCGGGCAGCGAGGCGGGCGCCACTCCGCAGGTGCTTCTCGACCTCGGCCTGACCCCGGTGGACGGCGCCGCGCCGGCCGGCATCGACCTGCTCGGCGCGACCCTGCAACGCCTGGTCAACCGTAGCGGCGAGCCGATCGCCCTGATCGTCGACTTCGCCTCGCGCCTGGCGGTGCGCAACGACGCCCTGAGCGCCGCCGAGCATCAGTTGTTCACCCAGGCCCTGGTGCTCTCCCACCAGGCGCGCAGCCGTCCCGCCGGGGAACAGCGCAAACCGTTCTTCAACAGCGTGCTATGGGTGGTGGAAAAGGAAGGCGATCTGCCCGACTGGCTGCTGGTGGACAACCCGCGCCTGCGCCATATCCCGGTGTCGAAGCCCGACCAGCCGGCGCGCCGGGCCCTGGCCCCGGCGCTGCTCCGCGGGCTCGGCGGAGCGGGCGTCGCCGAGGAGGCCCTGCAACAGGCCGCCGCAACCTTCGTCGAGAACACCGAAGGCCTGCTGCTCCTCGATCTCAACGCCATCGTCCAGTTGGCGCGCGTGGAAGGCCTGGCCATGGAACGCATCGCCGACGCCGTGCGGCGCTACAAGGTCGGCGTCACCGAAGACCCCTGGCTGAAGATCGACCGCCAGCGCATCCGCCAGGCCGACGAGATCGTCCGCCGCCGGGTCAAGGGCCAGCAGCACGCGGTGACCCACATGCTGGACATCGTCAAGCGCGCGATGACCGGGGTCGGCGCCAGCCGCAAGGGCAACCGCCCGCGCGGCGTGGCCTTCCTCGCCGGGCCCACCGGGGTCGGCAAGACCGAGCTGGCGAAGACCGTCACCAGCCTGCTGTTCGGCGACGAGAGCGCCTACATCCGCTTCGACATGTCCGAGTTCAGCGCCGAGCATGCCGACCAGCGCCTGATCGGCGCGCCGCCCGGCTACGTCGGCTACGACGTCGGCGGCGAACTGACCAACGCGATCCGCGAAAAACCCTTCAGCGTGGTGCTCTTCGACGAGATCGAGAAAGCCCACCCCCGGATCCTCGACAAGTTCCTGCAGATCCTCGACGACGGCGTGCTCACCTCCGGGCGCGGCGATCGCGTGTACTTCTCCGAGGCGCTGATCGTGTTCACCTCGAACCTGGGCATCTACCGCCAGGGGGAGAACGGCGAACGGGTCGCCAACGTGCTCCCCGGCGAGCCCTTCGAGGCGGTGCAGGGCAAGGTCCACGGCGAGATCGAGCGCTACTTCAAGCTGGTTCTCAACCGCCCGGAAATCCTCAACCGGATCGGCGAGAACATCATCGTCTTCGACTTCATCCGCACCGACGTCGCCGAGCAGATCTTCACCCAGATGGTCGACGGCACCTTCGCCGACCTCCGCGAGCAGCGCCTCGTCATCGAACTGGCCGAGGCGCCGCGACAGGCGCTGCACGATCTCTGCCTGGGCGACCTGTCCAACGGCGGCCGCGGCATCCGCAACCAGCTCGAAGCACGCCTGCTCAACCCATTGTCGCGGGCACTGTTCGACCAGGACGCGCAGCCGGGCGAGAGATTCCTGATCAGCGCCCTGGACGCCGACGGCCTGACCCTGGAACGCCGCTGAGATGGAACTGAGCCTGTCGCGGGTGCACTTCCCGGTGACCACCCTGGGCCCGGGACGGCGCCTGGGCATCTGGTTCCAGGGCTGTAGCATCCGCTGCCCCGGCTGCATCTCCGCCGATACCTGGGGGCCGGGCAGGCGGCGCATCGCCCTGGCACGCCTGCTCGCCGACATCCAGCCATGGCTGGAGCAGGCCGAGGGCATCACCGTCTCCGGCGGCGAACCCTTCGAGCAATTCGCTGCCCTCCTCGCCCTGCTCGGCGAACTGCGCCAGCGCAGCCGCGCCGACATCCTGGTCTACAGCGGCTACCCGCTGGAGCATCTGCACGCGCAACTGGAACAGGCCGCCGGGCTGATCGACGCGCTGATCAGCGACCCCTACCAACAGCACGCCGAACAGAGCCTGGCCCTGCGCGGCAGCGACAACCAGCGCCTGAGCCTGCTCACCGAACTCGGCCGCGCGCGCCTCGGCGGCTACCAGCGGCCGCTGCGCGAAGACGACAAGGCCCTCGACCTGATGTTCGACCACGACGGCAGCGTGTGGATGGCCGGCATCCCGCGCCGCGACGACCTGCTGCGGCTACAGGACCTGCTGCGCGAACAGGGCCACCAACTTAGCGTCAGCGCCCATCGGCCGCGCTGAATGGATCGATACCGATGATACGTTTCTGCCCCAACTGCCAGAGCGAACGCTCGCTTTCGGAAATCTTCTGCGAAGGCTCGATCCAGGGCCAGCCCTGCGGCTGGGACCTTTCCGCCGAAACCATCCATCCCACCGGCTGGCGACCACAGCCGGTGCTGACCCAGGAAGCCATCGCGCCGCCCGCCAGCGAGCCGCCAGCGGGGTCCGCCCCGCTCTGCGCCAACGGCCACCCGCTGCAACCCGGCGACCTGATGTGCCTGGAGTGCGGCGCCGCGCCGGCCGAAGACCCGCTGCCGATGCAGGCCGAGGCCACGCCGCAGCCCGCCGTCACGGAGACCCTGATCGACGGCTGGCGTCTGCTGCGGCAGATCGCCAGCAGCGACGGCGTGCGCGAGCGCTACCTGGCCGAACACGCGGAAAGCGCCCGCCAGGCGGTGCTCACCCTGTATCGCCCGGGCGCCGAGCCGGACCCGGCGATCTACGACGTGATCCGCCGCCTGCCGCGCGAACACGTGCCGGAAATCCTCGCCACCGGCCGCTGGGACGAGCGCGCCTACGAAGTGGTCGAGGAACTCACCGGCGGCAGCCTCGCCGACCTCGGCACCGTGCTGGCGGACCACGAGGCGGTGCGCCATGTGGTCCGCGAGCTGGGCCACGCCCTGCACGTGTTCAACGAAGCCGGCCTGCGCCACCGCGACCTGCGCCCGGCCAGCCTGCTGGTGCGCAGCCACCAGCCGCTGGACCTGGTGATCAGCGGCTTCGGCTCGGCGCGCCTGTCGGAGTTCGACCTGGATATCGTCTCGCCGCTGGAGACCAGCCGCTACATGGCCCCCGAGGCGATCGCCGGCGGCGTGGCGGCGGCTTCCGACTGGTGGAGCCTGGGCATGATCCTGCTGGAGCAGTTGACCCATGGCGCCTGCTTCGAAGGAATCAACGCCAACGCCTTCCTGATCCACGTGCTGGCCAACGGCGTGGCGCTGCCCGACGACCTCGACCCGCAGTTGCACCTGCTGCTGCGCGGCCTGCTCGCGCGCGACCGCCACCAGCGCTGGCAGTGGCCGCAGGTACAGGCTTGGCTGAACGGCGAGGCGGTGGACGCGCCGGCCTCGGCGGACAGCGAAAAGGACGACGCCGAAGGCGCCAGCATCGCCCTCGGCGCCCGGCGCTTCCGCAAGCCGACGGTCTTCGCCCTGGCCGCGGCCCAGGCCGAGCACTGGGCGGAGGCCCTCGACCACCTGCTGCGCGGGGCGATCGTCACCTGGGCCGAGCACATCGGCCTGTCGCCCAGGCTGCTCGCCGGCCTGCGCCAGGTGGCCCAGCACGAGGGGCTGGAGGACGATTTCCGGCTGATGCTGGCGCTCAAGCTGCTGAACCCGGAAATCCCGCTGATCCAGCGCGGCGAGATCGTCACCCCCGGCTGGCTGCTGGAGCATCCGCTGGAGGGCTACCGGCTGATCAGCGGCTCGGTGCCCGACCTGCTCGAACAGTTGCACACCGAAAGCTGGCTGTCGCGGCTCAAGACCCGCGCCGAGAACGTCCGCCAGCGCGCCCTGCACCAGCACATCGAACTCGCCGAAGAGCAGTTGCGCATCTACCTGCTGTCGACCTCGCGGGCGCGCCTCGCCGCGCAGTGGCAGGAGCGCCAGCGCCTCCTGCCGGACACCGAGCACCCCGGCCTGCTGGCCCTGGCCGAGCGCCGGGTGATCGCCGAGGAAGACCTGATCGTCCTGCTCAGCGCCAACATCGGCCAGTTCCGTGCCGCCGAGGCGATCGTCGAGGAAGCCGCCGGCCTGGCCCGCGACGCCGATGTGCACCTGTTCGACACGGAGACCGCGCGCGGCCTGTTGCAGCACTCGCGGCAGGAGCTGTACCGCCGCGTCGACGAACGCATCAGCGGCTTCGCCCGCAGCGGCGTGCCCAGGGTCGACGAATGGGCCGAGCAGTTCCGCCTGGAGCGGCGCATGCCGTTGGCGAGGGTCCTGGTGCTGCTGGCGATCCCGCCGGAACAGTGGCTGGAACCGCAGAAGCAGCAGTACGTGTCGCAGATCCTCGATTTCTTCGAGAAGAAAGTGGTCGCCGCGGTGATGCGCGGGCCGCTGGTGCGCATGAGCATCGGCAAGAGCACTCCACGCATCGACCTCAACGAACTGGATAGCGCGCGACGCCCCGCCGCCGCCCTGCTCGACCATCTGCTGCAACGCAACGCCCGCGCGGTAAGCCTCGACCCGGACAGCTTCCTCGCCAACCCGCAACTGGAAGTGCGGCTCAACGCGCTGTCCCGGCAAAGCTCGCTGTACAAGCGCGACACCGGCATCGACGGGCTCTACCTGGGCTTCCCCTTCCTGCTCAACCGCGACCCGCGCGGCACCACCCGCACGCGCATCGTGCCGCTGCTGCTGTGGCCGCTGAAGCTGCTGCTGGAAGTCGGCAGCCGCGGCCAGGTGGCGCTGGCCTTCGACGGCGAGCGCGAGGAAGTGCGCCTCAACCCGGCCCTGGAAAGCCTGCTCGGCCCCGAGCCGTGCAAGCGCTGGCGCAAGGTCGCCGACGAATTGCTCGGCCGCTCCGCACTGCGCGCCGCCGACGTGATGGATGCCTTCGGCCTGCTCGCCACGCCGCGCGCGCGGCTGCTGGAAGGATTGCCACCGAGTTCCACCGAGGTCACGCCCTACCAGGACCAACTGGCCTGCGCCGCGGTGCTGTTTCACGTCACCTTCATGGGCCAGGCGATCGGCGAGGACCTGCGCCAGCTGAAGAGCCTGCCGCCCTCCGGCACCGGCCTGGAGACCGCGCTGCGCCTGCGCGAGAACGGCGAGCCGGAAGCCCGCGAGAGCCCGCCGGAGTTGCAGCGCTACTTCACCGTGGCCAGCGACCCGTCCCAGGAAGCCGCCGTGCTGCGGGCCCGGCAGAGCCCGGGGCTGCTGGTGGAGGGCCCGCCCGGCACCGGCAAGAGCCAGACCATCGTCAACATGGTCGCCGACGCCATCGGCCGCCAGCGCAGCCTGCTGATCGTCTGCCAGAAGCACGCCGCCCTGGAAGTGGTGCACAAGCGCCTGGTGGCCGAGGGCCTGGGCCAGCGCATCGTCATGCTCAACGACGTCAACCGCGACCGCGAGCCGGTGATCCGCAACATCCGCGAGCAGCTCGAAGCGCTGTTCGCCGACGCCGGCGGCGCCCAGGGCTGGGAGCGCCAGCGCGAGCGCCTGGCGGCGCGTATCGAGGCGCTGGAAGGCGAACTGGACCGCTACCACCAGAGCCTGCACCGCGTGGACGAGACCACCGGACTGAGCTACCGGCGCCTGCTCGGCGAACTGATCGAGCTGGAGAAAGGCTCGCCGCCGCTGGACTTCCCGGCCCTGCGCCAGCGCCTGGCGGCGCTGGACATCGGCAGCCTGGCGCGCCTGGAGGAAAACTGCGCGCCGCTGGTCCGCCTCTGGCTGCCGGCCCGCTACGAAGGCAGCCCGCTGGCGCAACTGCGCGCCTTCGCCACCGACCAGGCCACCCTGCAAGCCTTCGCCGATAGCCTGCGCGCCTTCGGCGAAGCGGAGAACGCCCGGCAGAAAGCCCTCGACGAACACCCGGCGAGCTTCGAGGTCGACGACCCGACGCCCTACCGTACCTGGCTGGCAAGCCAGGTCGGTACCCTGCTGAATTTGCGCGAGGAGCAGCGCCAGCGCCTGGCCCACTGGCTGCCGCTGTTCCGCGGCGCCGCGCCGGGACAGCCGAGCCGTGGCGACGGCCTGTTGGCGGAGGCCGAGCAGATCGAACGGCAACTGCGCCAGCTCGACCTCGAACGGCACGCGCCGCTGCTGTCGCCGGCCCTCGCCACGCTCGAAGAGAACAACCTCGAACGCCTCCAGGCCCACGCCCAGCAGGTGCTCGAGGCACGCACCTGGCTGGCCCGGCTCAACCCGCTGCGCCTGCTGCGGCGCGGCCGCCTGCGGCGCTTCCTGCGCGAGCACGGCGAGGCCGACGACGACAGCCGCCTGGCCGCCCTCCTCGGCGCCTGCGGTCTGGAGCGCCAGTGGCGGCCGCTGCGCCGGCAACTGGCGGCGCTACAACAGAGCCTGGGGCTGGCGGCACTCGCCGCTGACGCCGGCCCCGAACTGGCCAGCCTGGCCGGTCACGCCAGCCAGCAGTTGCGCGAAATCCAGGTCCTGGCTCGTGGCCTGGCCCAGGCGCCGCGCTCCGAGCAGCTCGACGCGGTGATCCTCACCGGCGAGAAACAGCGCTTCGAAGCGCTGCTCGGCGACCTCGACGCCGCGCTGATCCGCCAGGCCGCACGCCAGCTCAGCCTGGACAAACTGAAGGTGCTCGCCGACTGGCTCGGCGACGAACTGCTGGAACAACTGCACCGCGCCATCGCCGGCAACCAGAGCAACCTGCCGGCCCTCGGCCGCCTGCGCGAGGCGCTGCCGCAACTGGTCGCCTACCAGCGCTTCCGTGGCCGCGCCGGCCAGCTCGAAGCCACCGACCTGGAATTCCTGGCCCTGCTGCGCCAGCGCCAGGAACGACTCGACGCGATTCCCGCCGAAGCACTCGAAGCCACGGTGCGCCGCATGCTCAACCGCGAAGCGCGGCTGGGCTGGAAGCAGCGCCTGGAACAAGACAATCCGGAACTGCTGTTCAGCCAGGACGAAGCCAGGGCCAGGGTCGCCAGCCTCGCCGAAGCCGACGTGCAGATGCGCGCGCTGAACCGCGAGCTGCTCGGCAAGGGCATCGACGTCGCGCGCCTGGGCAGCCGCAAGCAGTGGGAAGACGTCACCCGCCTGACCGGCAAGCGCTCGCGGCGCCTGCGCGAGTTCATCGAGCTGGGCGCCGAACTCGGTCTGATGAGCCTGCGCCCGGTCTGGCTGATGAACCCCGACCTGGCCAGCCGCGTGCTGCCGCTCAAGGCCGGGCTGTTCGACATGGTGATCTACGACGAAGCCTCGCAGATGCCGGTGGAGTTCGCCCTGCCGACCCTCTATCGCGGGCGGGTCACGGTGGTCAGCGGCGACGAGAAGCAGATGCCGCCGACCGCGTTCTTCTCCAGCCGCGTGGAAAGCGACGAGGCCGAACTGTTCGACGGCGAAGCGCCCGACGAGGACGCCGACGAAGAGCAGCGCGAAGCCTACGAGGACACCTGGAACCGCCGCGAGATCAAGGACTGCCCGGACCTCCTGCAACTGGCGCGCAACGCCCTGCCCAGCACCACCCTGCAGATCCACTACCGCTCGGCCTACCGCGAGCTGATCGGCTTCTCCAACGCCTCGTTCTACGGCAACCGCCTGAGCGTGCCGGTACGCCATCCGCAGGCCAACATCCTGCGCATCAAGCCGCTGGAACTGATCCAGGTGAACGGCCTGTACCAGAACCAGAGCAACGAGCGCGAGGCCGAGCGAGTCGTCGACTACCTCGCCGAACTCTGGCGCCAACCCTACGCGGCGCGGCCGTCGGTGGGCGTGGTCACCTTCAACCGCAAGCAGGCCGACCTCATCGAGGAG
Source organism: Pseudomonas sp. HMSC066A08 (assembly GCF_001813025.1). Taxonomy (NCBI): domain Bacteria; kingdom Pseudomonadati; phylum Pseudomonadota; class Gammaproteobacteria; order Pseudomonadales; family Pseudomonadaceae; genus Pseudomonas; species Pseudomonas sp. HMSC066A08. The sequence continues at coordinate 510,815 of NZ_KV811305.1, read as the reverse complement.
CGCCTGGAACTGCGCGCCGAGCAGGACGAGACGTTCCGCGCCGCCTACAGCGAGGAGCGCGAGCGCAGCGAAGACGGCGAGGACATGGGCGTGTTCGTGAAGAACGTGGAGAACGTGCAGGGCGACGAGCGCGACGTGATCGTCTTCTCCTCCACCTTCGGCCGCAACGGCCAGGGCAGCTTCCGGCGCAACTTCGGCGTGCTCGGGCAGACCGGCGGCGAGCGCCGTCTCAACGTGGCGGTGACCCGCGCGCGGCGCAAGGTGGTGATGATCACCTCGATGCCGATCGGCGACATCTCCGACATGCTCGGCACCCAGCGTTCGCCGAGCAGCCCGCGCGACTACCTGCAAGGCTACCTGGAATACGCCCGCGCACTGTCCGCCGGCGAGTTCGCCGGCACCGGCCAACTGCTCGAGCGCCTGCACACCGACCGCAGCGACCAGCGCCGCCAGCACTACCAGCGGCACGACGGCTTCAGCGAGATCGTCGGCGAGTACATCCGCTCGCTGGGCTGGTCCGCCGCGCCCGCCAGCGAAGGCGACGCCTTCGGCCTCGACTTCGCCATCGAGAACCCGGCCACCGGCCTCTATGCCATCGGCATCGAATGCGACGCCCCCTGCCACCCGCTGCTGGAACGCGCCCGCGCCCGGGAAATCTGGCGACCCTCGGTGCTGCGGCGGGCGATACCGCACCTCCACCGGGTTTCCTCCCAGGGCTGGTACCACGACGGCGACAACGAACGCGCACGGCTGCGCGCCGCCATCGAGAAGGCCCTGGCGCCCAGCGCGGAAACCCATCCCACGGCAGCAGCGGAGGCCTCCCAATGAGCGGACCGAAAGTCGTACGAATCGTCACCCGGGAAGAAGCCATCGCCACCTGCGAGCGCGACCTGCAACGCCTGGACAAGGCCCTCGCGCGCTGGGAAAACCAGGCCCGCCGGCTCGCCCAGCTCAGCGACGCCGAGCGCGCCGCGGCCCACGCCCGCCGCGCCAGCCTGCATGCCCTGCTCGAACAGGAGCGCTGGCTGGACGTGCAATTGCAGGTGAAGATCGAAAGCGAATTCCTCAAGCGCGACCTCGCCGAACGCGAAGAGCGCGCCATCCGCCAGGCCGCGGAAACCCGCCAGCAACGCCGCCGCCTCCAGGAAAACGCCAGCGCCCTGCTCCAGGCCCTCGATGCCAGGCCCGATGCCGCCGGCGCGGCACTCCGGCAAACCCTGCAAGCGCTGGCCGACGGCGCCCTCCGCGACGACGCGGAAGCCCTGCTCGCCCAGGGCTTCGCCGCCCTCGCCAGCGCCCCTGCCGAAGAGCGCCTCAGCGAAGCCCAGCACGAACTCGCCCAGCGCCTGAAGACCGACGAAACACCCATCACCCTGGAACAGTGGCGCGCCCGCCAGCAACCGGACACCCCGCGCGAACAGCGCCTGGCGCGCATCGACCGGCACATCGCCGAGCTGCAACTGCTGCAAGGCGAGGCCAGCGCCCAAGCGTTCCTCGAGCAACTGGCACGCGCCGAAGCCGAACAGCACCCGGAGCGCCGCAACCTGCTGCTCGACAGCCTGGTCCTCGACCTCGCCCAGGCCGCCCGCGAACACCGGCAGCAACGCCAGCGCCTGGAACACCTGCAAGACCTTGCCAGCGAAGTCGCCGCCCTGGGCGCCGCCGAACACGCCGAACTGCTCCGGCGCGCCGCCGCCTGCCAGCCCGACAGCGATCCGCAGCACCTCGCCGAACTCACCGAGCGATGCAACGCCATCCTCACCGCCCACCTCCAGCAACAGGCCGCCCTCGCCCGCCGCCAGGCCGTGCTCCAGGGCCTCGCCAGCCTCGGCTACGAAGTCCGCGAAGGCATGGCCACCGCCTGGGCGCAGACCGGCAGGGTCGTCCTGCGCAAACCCGCTACCCCCGGCTACGGCCTGGAAGTCGGCGGCAAGGCCGACAACGGCCGCCTGCAACTGCGCGCCGTCGCCCTCAACGCCAACCGCGACAGCCAGCGCGACCGCGACATCGAAACCCTCTGGTGCGGCGAATTCCAACGCCTCCAGGCCCTGCTCGCCGCCCAGGGCGGCGAACTCAGCGTGGAACGCGCGCTGGGGGTGGGGGAAGTGGCGTTGAAGGAGATTGGCGAGGAGCAGCAGCGGGAGATGGGGGTGGCGCGGCAGAGGGGGTTGTGAAGGGGCCGGCTGGCGCATTTAAACCACTGACTCTAATGAAAAAAATCACCATTTCAGGCCCGCAAATGACACCACAATCCATCGTTTCGCAAACGTAGCCATGCGGATTTCAGAGGAGGTTTTGCGCAAGAGCAAAGCCCCGAAGCCTACCGAAACAGATCACTGATTTTCCTCTCCGCCGTTTCCATGAGCTCTCCAGGCTTCTTCAGCTCCTCAGATCCAATGATATAGCCAATCCCCCCGATCAACGCTACCAGGCAGATAATTGCCAGAAGGACCAACGGAAGAGCCCACTTGGAGGAGGAGGAATCTTCGCCTGAACTGCTCTTTTCACTTTGCATATATCACTTTTACATGATGAGTGCAATACTAATATACACGAACCCTGACATCTGTGCCACCATTACGCCATGCAGCGTCCTACGCCCCGCGGAACATGCATACGGATTGGACACGCTCCTGCGCGCCCTGCTGGCATTGTCGCGCCCAGGTCCGCGATTTCGACTTGGGTCGCACGGAGCCAGAAGGAGTACGAATCTGTCCTAAGACTTTTAGGAATCACGGCTCGACAGGAAAGTGTATAGGGGCAAGCCAAACCGCCCTCTTGATATGAATCGCGCATGCTGCATTGAGCGCGTCGACGGCGCTGGTGAGTTCCGCTGGAAGGTTGTCGATCCAGGCCCCAACCGCACCGTCATCCTGAACCGGACCAAACGTGACAGCTGCCGGCCTGCGAAGTCCAGGTGCGCCGTGCCAGCAAGAAAGGCGCCGTGATTGGGACCTCTCCCACATCTCCTGGCACGAGCTAGTCACCAAAGTAACCGATCTGGGCTTGGAAAAGCGCGGTCCAGGCTGTGACTTCTGCTGGCTGCAGGACCGGGCGTTCTTCTCCATCACCAGGGCCACGTCTCTTAGCCGATATACCCTCGAAGGATCTGCTGCTGAGCTTCGCGTCCCTCTTTGCTAGCTAGGTTTCTGAGCGCTCAACAAGCAATCGCTTTTGGAGCGTTTTCACATCTACTTCTGCGCTCAAGACATACGACGGTAGCAGTCCGCGCAGAGCCCGGACGGTCCTTTGGCACGGCGCCTTGCATGCTTCGCACTCAGTATTGGATCGCACGAACGCTATGCTGACCTATGCCGGCTATTCCACCATGCTTACTCGGCTACCCACCCGTCGCTTAGTCGTCGAATCTGAAGTGAATCGTGCGAAGCGCTGGCGCAGAACATCCGCCCTAGAGGCTGGCTGGCCCAAAATTTGGCCGAAGGGCTCGCAGTCGAAACGCGCAGCTCATATAGTGATGCACAGAAGCAGAGCGACAACGCAAGGCTGGCTGTGAGGGCACGATACCAGAAATCTATCGAAATCAATGAGGGGCTGATGAGAAGAAATGCCGACAAGATCAGATGCCCCATAACTTTGAGAGCCCTCTAAAGAACACGCAACAACAGAATTAAACTATATATTTACCTCAAATACCGCGAGAAATGCTTTGAAGTGGCAACCAGGATCAACATTGGAAAATAGACTCAGAGCAAGAGTTTGAATATGAACACTTTGATAAAGCCTGAACTTGCGGACCGCCCTGAGTATTACCTATATACCAACGAGCTCGCCAATCTACTTCTAAACTCTTTGCGATGCGAGAAAGTTATACAAAGGCATCTTATAAGCGAAGCCAGTCTCGCAGCTGAAAGACTAATACCACAGGCAGAGCGGTCAAAACATGGGATATTCTTCACTCCCGATAAAATCGTAGAAAACTTGGTAAATTCCCTCCAGCCCGAAATTAGCGCAGGGAAAAAATTCTTTGACCCAGCATGTGGAGCAGGCAACCTGCTACTGGGAATTGCGAGAGAAACTCCAATTGGATCTGACCTCGACGAAACGATAAGTTTATGGAGCCAGAGATTTGGCGGTTGCGACTTAAGTTCATCCTTTGTAGAAGCCGCCAAACTCAGATTGATTTTTCTCGCCGCTTACAAGCATGGTCTTCCTGAGCTCTCAGAGGGTCATTTAACCAGCCTCCTAAATAGATTTTCAAATTTCCATGTTGGAGATTATCTGAAAGGAGCGCATGGCGGAAACTTTGATTGCATAATAGCCAACCCTCCCTTTTCCCATGTACAGGTGGAAAAAGAGTGCAATTGGAGCTCTGGCCGGACTCAACTCGCGGCAATATTTATCGCAAAAATTATCCAAATTTCGCGACCGGGCCAACGGGTAGTTGCCGTTTTGCCTGATGTATTGCGAAGTGGCAGTCGGTACGATAAGTGGCGGACATTTATAGAAGAAAATTCGAAACAAGGAGCATCGTACCTCCTCGGCCGCTTCGCAGCTGATGTAGATGTTGACGTATTTATTTTGGATTTCATTAAAACTAACCAGTCTGGCTCGCCTGAAAAAATCAATTGGATCCCTCAAAGACCCCATACAGGAGAGCATGTCAAGCTAGGTGATCTTTACGACGTGTGTGTAGGCCCAGTCGTTCCTTTTAGATTATCTGGACGCGGGAATTTCTCCCCCTATATAACCGCAAAAAATTGCCCGCAATTTGGGGAAGTCTCCAAGTCAGCTAAAATTCGTTTCGATGGGCGAAAAATAGAACCACCATTTGTTGTTATTCGACGGACATCTAACCCTTCTGACAAAAATCGCTTAATCACAACACTTATAAACTGCACCGAGCCCGTCGCAGTGGAAAATCATTTAATTGTTATGCGCCCCAAAGACGGTCGAATCGAAAGCTGCAAAAGGCTAATAGATCTACTAGCACAGCCTGACGCTACAGCACAGATGAACGAAAAAATACGCTGCCGGCATTTGACCGTAAGATCTATCAAGGAAATGGAGTTTTGATAGGAGAAGACTTTGAGCGAAGTTCACTTTAGATTTTCGCCTAATATATTGGTTCGCCTTGGCGAGGAATTAAACCAAGGCATGGATCAAAGCATACTCGAGTTAATTAAAAACTCTTACGATGCTGACGCAAAACTGTGCACGGTAGAACTACGAAACACAGCATCTCCCGGCGGAGATATTATTGTAACGGACAATGGAAATGGTATGTCCGCTGACAATATACGTGATTCCTGGCTGGTATTAGGAAAGTCCTCAAAGAACCATCACCAACTTACAGGTCTTGGTAGAACCCCATCTGGCAGTAAAGGTCTAGGAAGGCTAGCTGCTCTCCGGATGGGTCGATCTGTAAGATTGGAGTCAAAACTGAAAGACGAGCCGCAGAGCAATGTATTATCCGTCGAGTGGGATAAATTCGATCAAGCGACGACTGTAGAAGACGTTAAGCTGACCATCACGCCACAGGACACCGCTCGAAAGCAAGGTACCCTAACGCATTTGAGCAACCTACGCTCTGCAATAAGGCCTGACGAGCTCGGGAAACTAGCTAGAGCTGTTTTGCTTCTGACAGACCCCTTCGATGACAAAGAGTCTGGATTTAAGGTTGACGTTAAGGCCCCTGAATTCCAACAGTTCGAAAAGCTTATGGGTCGAAAATACTTCGACTCTTGTGAATACCACCTTATTGCCAAGCTATCTGACGACGGATATGCATCGGCAAAAATCGTTGATTGGCAAGGTCAAGAACTCCACTCCGGGGAACATGACAGCATTCGAAACAAAAAGAATTCCCCAAAATATAAAGCCCCAAGTAGCTCCTTCGATTTCTGGGCATTCTTATTAAAACGAGAAAGCTTTACTTCAGGCCAAGGCGTTAACTTAAATGATGTTAAAGATTGGCTCAGGCACTTTGGCGGAGTTCACGTTTACCAAGATGGTGTAAGAGTATCGCCTTATGGTAGTCCCGGAGATGATTGGCTAGGCATTAACTTGGTGCGCACCCAAAATCCAGAGGAGCGGCCAAGCACCAACAACTCCATAGGAAGATTAACATTAAGCAACAAAGGAAAACACCAACTAACGCAAAAGACTGACCGCTCCGGATTTATTGAGGATGATGTATTTCTTCAGCTAAAGGAGTTTGCGACTGAGGCGTTAAGCTGGATGGCCCGCTGGCGATTAGAACAGGCTGAGAAGCGTAGGGGAAGTGAAAGACAAGAAGCCCCGAAAGCTGCCAAGGAAGAGAAGAAAAAATTCCAGGAAGCTCTTGCTGAAGCTCCCGCTCAGCTAAGGCAGCGCCTAACTATAGCCTTTAATAAATATGAGAAATCCAGAGATAAAGAGGCTGACACCTTAAGAAAGGAAGTTCAGCTCTATCGCACACTGAGCACAGCAGGTATAACCGCTGCGACCTTCGCACATGATTCGCACGGAAACCCTCTTAAAGTAATAGAGCTTTCGATCAATACTATTGACTCTCGGGCAAACAGAATAGAAGCTGAAACGGATCGGTTATTCATCCGAAGAGTTACATCAAGAATCCGCACTGCACTAGATGCGCTCTCTATACTTGGAGTAGCAACACTGAGCCTAGTGCGCGCCAACAAAAGAAGAGTTGGTCGAGTCGAAGTCAACTACGTAATAAACCAAGTCAATCAATTAATGATGCCATTTCTTGCTGCTCGCGACACAACGCTAGATCTAAAACTATGTTCAGAAAAACCATATCTACGTTGTTCCGAGGCTGCAATTGAGTCCATCGTAACTAACCTTCTAAACAATTCACTAGCTGCATTTAGAAGAGATGGAACCATTAATAGGGTCATTGAAATATCCACCCGAGTTGAATCAGGATTTTGTTTTATCGTAGTATCTGACTCTGGCCCCGGGATCACTCATCAAAATATTAATGAGATCTGGCTTCCAGGGGTTACATCGAACCTTGATGGGACAGGGTTAGGTTTGACTATTGTCAGAGATACGGCAAAGGATTTGGGCGGCTCCGCATCAGCAGAAAGTCATGGAGAACTCGGCGGAGCTGAATTTACAGTGAAGTTTCCAATACTGGGTTGCTAGTATGCATGCCTTAAATATTCATGATAGAAGCGTCTCTAGAATTTTCCTGGTAGATGACAACCCCAGCATCCGAGAAAGTTATGATGACGCCATTTATGACTTAGGCGTTAAGACTGAGGAAGTCAAGTCAGTTTCCAACATTATTGATCTTTTCAACAACGTTGGTACAAGCGATGGCTTTATATGCGACTTCCATTTAACCACATCGAAATATTCGACTGTAAATGGCGATGTTATTGTATCCGGACTATATCAGCGGGGTGTCCCAGCAGTTCTCTGCTCTCGTGATGCGGAAACTGCTCACTCAGTCCGTCGCTTCAGACACGCAATTCCGAGAATTTTGACTGCGCGAGACCTTAACGCCGATTCCGTTGTTGAAGCTTTTAGCGAATGCATTAAAGAGTTCGCCGGAAACTATTCAAAAGACAGAAGACCCTGGGACACCTTAGTTAGATTTGAAGAACTAACCCAGTATGAAGGAGATATCGCCAGGGCATTAATAACTGTGCCAGGCTGGGATCCTCAGCAGACATTAGAGATAGAAATTGCTCGTCCTGATATGGACTTTTACGACGAGTTGATATCTGCACTATGCAATAAGGACCCATATCGTTGTAGAGCAAAAGTTAACCTAGACGCCAAGGATTTAGGCGACTTATACGTCAAGGAATGGGTGAGAGCTTAATGCACAATCTTTCTATTGTAGATGTCGGCCACGGAAACTGTGCTTTTATCACTTCAGACGGTAAAAATGTCGTCATTGATGCCGCTGCTCGAACACATCTTCTGCGCTACCTTGAAACAAACGGAGTAACTGAGATAGATGTAGTAGTAATATCTCACTCCGACGAAGACCACATTGGAGGTCTAATCAACCTTCTTAGTAATCCTGGAATAAAGGTAAAGCAGCTTGTAATTAATCAAGACTCGACGAAGGGGTCGGCGCTTTGGGCCGATGTCCGAGCACTAGTTGACGGCCAGCTCTATCAGGGAAAGCTCACAGTTTGGACTGGGGTATATGCTGGCGGTCAAAATCAAGCTTGGACCAACGTCACTGATCGCCTAGCTCTACAGATCTTATCTCCGACACTTTCTATGGGATTAGGTGGGCCCGGGGCTCCGTTACCAGGCGGAAGCAAGACTGTTACTTCGAATACCGCGAGTATCGTTATTAAAGTAGTTTTCGATGGTCGCGCTGTAGCGCTTTTCACTGGGGATATGGATGAAATTGCACTTTCCGACATTGTGCGAATTGGAATAGAAATGGATGCAAGGTGTCTAGTCTTTCCTCACCACGGTGGTCTTCCCGGGCAATGTGACCCCGAAAAATTCACACAGGACATATTGAAATTAGTCAATCCTGACATCGTTGTTTTCTCCAATGGCCGAATGCGACATAGTAATCCAAGAAAAGAAATTATAGACGCAATTAAGAAAGGGCGTCCCAGCACGTATATCGCCTGCACCCAACTTTCAAAAGCCTGTTGTTCCTCTGCGGTTGCAAGTCGTGGATACACCCCAAAATCTTATTCAGCTGGGGTCGAGATAGATGGATATTGCGCAGGGAGCTTCGATATCGATTTAGAAAGCTGCTTGGCACAGGAGGAGCAGATCAGTGCCCATAGGAATTTTGTAAATGGGCTACCTGAGGCAATGTGCCAAAACATTGAGGGCATTATCGCGAAGAGTAGTAATTAATAGAATTCGACCCGAGGTTCCTGACCTTGGGTCGTTAATAAACGTCAAAATTACTTCAATCACTCGGGCAGTCGATACCCTACCAGTAGCAGCGGCTAAAAGATTTTTACCAAGGAAAAATTCTGAGTCAATTCAAAAATTTTTTGGCTATACCTCTTCCCGGCAACGAATAAAGCTTAAATCCCTCAATTGGTCAACTTTCGGGCAAACCAACGCCTAGATACTTTTTTAGTTACTTCTATCCCGCGTATTGATCGACCAATTTTCTATCTGCCTCTTCATACTCAGGGCTGATCTCTCCATTAGCCGGATCGATTCTTCCCGTACGTAACCAGAGGGAGTATTGAGGGTAGTGCTCCGCAATTAAATCCAACTCATTCGTACGAAGATTTGCCCTCTTATCGTAACGGGTGGTCTTACATCTCTCTTCCTTTATGTCTGTGACAAGGCCCACCTCACGGCGCCCCATCTTAGACATAAACAATCTAAATCTATCCTGCGTTAATTTCATATTAATCTAAATAGCTCTATGTTGAAATATTCCACATTGAAGTACGTAGCCGGCTTTGATTATAGGGGGTTCGCATGGAAGATTCTGGAATAGTGGGGTTCACCGTCACGGGTGCGATGGAAAAGGTCACGGACTTCCGCACCGCTCCGTTCTGCTCTCAGGCAATCTTCGCTCAGATGCTGGGCCTGGAGGACATCACGGAAGACGTGGTGTGGACTACCCCCGCTCCGGTAGACATTTCCCAGCCTCATAACGAGGCGCTTTCAAAGGCCTCGGGACTGACGCCACCCAGATGACTGTGGCGCCGGGTTCGGTTGTAGAAGACCTCGATGTAGTCAAAAATATCGGCCCGGGCCATGTCTCGGGTTTTGTAGATGCGTTTGCGGATACGTTCTTTCTTCAAACTACTGAAGAAGGATTCCACCACGGCATTATCCCAACAATTGCCGCGCCGGCTCATGCTGGGCTCTAGGTTGTTGGCAGCACAGAAGCGCTTCCAGTCGTCACTACCGTATTGACTGCCCTGATCGGAATGCACGATGACGCGTGCCTTTGGTTTGCGCCGCCAGAGCGCCATAAGCAGGGCATCCAGAGCCAGCTCACGGGCCAACGTTGGTTTCATCGACCAGCCAACCACCTTGCGTGCGTACAGGTCTACCACCACCGCCAGATACAGCCAGCCCTGCCAGGTGCGAATGTAGGTAATGTCGGTCACCCAAGCTTTGTTGGGAGCATCGACGGTGAACTCTCGATTGAGATGATTGGGGGCAATAATCGAAGGCCGACCGGCAATTGGGCGGGGTGCCTTGTAACCCCGCAATGCCTTGATCTTGTGGGCCCGCATCAAACGGGCAACACGATTTTTGCCACAGCTCTCACCAGCCTCCCGCAGGTCGCCAAAGACTCGGCGCGCACCATAAACACCACGACTGGCCGCGTAGGAGTCGCGGATCAGTTGCAGCAACCGGTTATTTTCCCGCTCGCGATCAGAAACGGGCTTGTGCAGCCACTGATAGAACCCGGCACGAGCAATTCGCAGCACCTGACACATCTTGGTAATTGCGTGCTGGTGGCGATGCTCGTTCACGAATCGGTACTTCACTCGGGCTCCCTGGCAAAGTACCGCGCGGCTTTTTTAGGATGTCCCGCTCTTCTTCCAGACGCCGCACCTGGGCTCGCAGCCGCAAGATTTCACTCTTGGCTTCGAGTAATTCGCTGGCCTGTTTCTCCGACTTATTGGGGGTGACGGCTTTTACCCATTTGTAGAGGCTGTGAGTAGAGACGACGAGGCGCGCGGCGATTTCCGCGACTGTGTATCCGCGCTTGATGACCTGCCTGACGGCTTCGGCCTTGAATTCCGGTGTGAACATGGACTTCCTCCTATGCTCAAAGCATAGGCCGGGAATGTCTATCGTACCGGGGGTAGTCCATCCACCTTAAGTCAGTGTCCACTCAGCCCAGGACAGACCACTCTGCTTATCGATATCTTCAACTATGCCGCCGCCAAAGGGCTATGTCCGGATAACCCTGCAGCTGGGATTATTCCCAGGATCGAAAAGAAGCAGCGCAAGCGCCACACCGGGGAAGGACTCAAGGCGATCAGAGAGAAGTCCCCAACCTGGCTGCAGAATGCGATTGATCTTGCGCTGATCACTGGCCAGAGGCGATCAGACATCTTGTCGATGAAATTCGACGATATCCGGGACGGGTTTCTCTACCTCATCCAGCAGAAGACAGCCAAAGTATCGGATGCGGCCTGGATCCGTTTCCAAGTTACCCCTGAGCTTCAGGATGTACTGGATCGGTGTAACGATGGCATCCCCTCCCCCTTCCTGATCCATCGGCGACCGGATCGGAAACTGGGGCTTGCTGACCGAAAGGAGCATTGGACGAAGATCGATGAGCGTTATCTGTCCAGAGCATTCAAGGAAGCGCGGGAGGCTGCAGCCTGCTATTCAGGATGGAAAGACGAAGAGATGCCGGGCTTCCATGAGATCAGAGCCCTCTCGCTGCATCTGTATAAGAAGGCCGGGAAAGATGGCCAAAAGATCGCTGGGCATGCCAGCGCGGAGATGACGAAGAACTATCTGCGAGACCACACGGATGTGGTCTGGTCAGATGCGATTCCTGATCTGGATATCAGCCAGATCAGTAGCTAATGGTGCGGAGGCAGGGAATCAAACCCTGCAGTGTACCTCTTGGGTAGGCATGACAGCTCTTTCTCTAAGCCAACTCTCGATCGGGGGCATGTTCACCGTCAGGTCTCCGCAGGGACACTACACACACCAGAACGCTTTTAATTGCATTGCTCAGTTTTACCATGACAAATACCTCCAGATGGAATTGAAGTTGAACAACAAACCAACCGAAGACCTTGACGGATACCCCGAGCGAGATGGTCAAAGAGAACGCCAGCCACACCTTTATTGCCAAGCCGGTGTGAAATAGTTTTGCGCGTATTTTGCGCCTGTTTTGCACAACCACTAAACGAAACGGCCCAAACACTGTAAGTATTTGAGCCGCTTCAAGAATTTGGTCGGGACGGAGTGATTCGAACACTCGACCCCTTGCACCCCATGCAAGTGCGCTACCAGGCTGCGCTACGCCCCGACTGTACTTCCGAGCTCAGTGGCTGTGCTTCCGAAGTGAGCCGCACTATATACTAAGCTTCTGATAAGTGGAAGTTTTTTTGCTTCCGTCACTTCTTCAGGACCAGCAGGACTTCTTCCAGCTCGGCGATCATCTGGCGAATGAGCTGCTTGTACTGGGTGACGTCGTCCTTGGCCTCGTCGCCGGAGAGGCGCTGGCGCGCCCCGCCGATGGTGAAGCCCTGGTCGTAGAGGAGCGCGCGGATCTGGCGGATCATCAGCACGTCCTGGCGCTGATAATAGCGGCGGTTTCCGCGGCGCTTCACCGGGTTGAGCTGCGGGAACTCCTGCTCCCAGTAGCGCAGCACGTGGGGCTTGACCGCGCACAAGTCGCTGACTTCGCCGATGGTGAAGTAGCGCTTGCCGGGAATCGGTGGCAGCTCGTCGTTATGACTTGGTTCCAGCATATGCCTCAACCCTGGCCTTCAGTTTCTGCCCTGGACGAAAGGTGACAACGCGGCGGGCCGTGATCGGGATTTCTTCGCCGGTCTTCGGGTTGCGACCGGGGCGCTGGCGCTTGTCGCGCAGGTCGAAGTTGCCGAAACCGGACAACTTGACCTGCTCGTTGTGCTCCAGCGCCTGGCGGATCTCTTCGAAGAACAGCTCCACCAACTCCTTGGCTTCCCGTTTGTTCAGGCCCAGCTCTTCGTACAGACGTTCCGCAATTTCAGCTTTCGTCAGAGCCCCCATACGCTATTTCCTTAACGTGGCATTGAACCTTTCTTCCAACGACGTGACGATGTTCTGCGTCGTGCTATTGACTTCATCGTCATTAAGAGTGCGCGATGGATGCTGCCAGGTCAAGCCGACGGCCAGGCTTTTTCTATGCGGATCAATGCCTTTACCGTGATACACATCAAACAGCCTGAGGTCCGTCAGCCATTCGCCGGCCGCCGCACGGATTTGTGTCAGGATGTCTTGTGCCGGCACGTCCTGGTCGACCAGCAGCGCCAGGTCGCGGCGCACTTCGGGGAAGCGCGACAGCTCGCGGAACTTCGGCAGGTGGCCGTCGACCACTTCGGCCAGCAGCAGCTCGAAGAGGAACACCGGCTGCTCGAGGTCGAGTTTCTTCGCCAGTTCCGGATGCAGCGCGCCCAGGTAGCCGACCAGCCGCCCTTCCCGCTCGATGCGCGCGGTCTGCCCCGGGTGTAGCGCCGGGTGCTCGCCGGGCACGAAGCTGAAGTCGCCGAGGGCACCGGCACTGGCCAGCACTGCCTCGACATCGGCCTTGGCGTCGAAGAAGTCCACGCCGTCACGGCCGTTGGCCCAGCCTTCCGGCAGGCGCTTGCCGCAGATGGCGCCGGCGAGCATGGCTTCCTGCTTCAGGCCTTCCAGTTGACCGACGAAGCGCAGGCCGCTTTCGAACAGGCGGACCCGCGACTGCTGGCGGTTGAGATTGTGCTGCAGCGCCTTGACCAGGCCCGGCCAGAGGCTGGAACGCATCGCCGCCATGTCGGCGGAGATCGGGTTGGCCAGGGTCAGCGGCTGGGTACCCGGATCGAACAGTTCGAACAGGGCCGGATCGATGAAGCTGAAGGTGATCGCTTCCTGGTAGCCACGAGCGACCAGCAGGCGCCGCAGCAGCGGCAGCGCGGCGCGCGCTTCCGGCTTGTTGTTCGGCGCCAGGCGCGCCTGCGGGTAGCGCACCGGCAGGCGGTTGTAGCCGTAGAGACGGGCCAGTTCCTCGATCAGGTCGACTTCCAGGGAAATGTCGAAGCGATGGCTCGGAACGCCGACCGACCACTGCCCTTCCCCATCGGCCACCACAGTCAGTTCCAGGGCTTGCAGCAGGCGCACGATCTCGGTGGCGTCCAGCGGCATGCCGAGCATCTGGGTCACACGCTCGGCGCGCAGGGTGATCGGCGCGACCTTCGGCAGGTGCGCTTCGCTGACCCGCTCGACGACCGGCCCCGGCTCGCCGCCGACGATGTCGAGGATCAGGCGCGTCGCGCGCTCCATGGCCTTGCGCGCCAGCTGGCTGTCGACGCCGCGCTCGAAGCGGTGCGAGGAGTCGGTGTGCAGGCCATAGGAGCGGGCCTTGCCGGCCAGGGCGATGGTGTCGAAGAACGCAGCTTCGAGGAACAGGTCGCGGGTGCTGTCGCTGACGCCGCTGTGCTCGCCACCCATCACCCCGGCGATGGCCAGGGCGCGCTGGTGGTCGGCGATCACCAGGGTGTCGGCGCGCAGGGTGATTTCCTGGCCGTCGAGCAGGACCAGCTTCTCGCCGTCCTCGGCCATGCGCACGCGCACGCCGCCGTTGATCTCGGCAAGGTCGAAGGCGTGCATCGGCTGACCCAGTTCGATCATCACGTAGTTGGTGACGTCGACCACCGGGTCGATGCTGCGGATGTCGGAACGGCGCAGGCGCTCGACCATCCACAACGGGGTCGGCCGGCTCAGGTCGACGTTGCGGATCACCCGACCGAGGTAGCGTGGGCAGGCAGCCGGCGCGGCGAGCTCGACCGGACGGATCTCGTCGTGCTGCGCGGCGACCGCATCCACCGCCACCGGCGCCAGCGGGACGTCGTAGATGGCGCTGACTTCGCGGGCCAGGCCGGCGAGCGACAGGCAGTCACCGCGGTTCGGGGTCAGGCCGACCTCGATGGTGTAGTCGTCCAGCTCCAGGTAGGTGCGGACGTCCTGGCCGACCGGCGCGTCGGCCGGCAGCTCGAGCAGACCGGCGTTCTCTTCGCTGATCTGCAATTCCTTGGCCGAGCAGAGCATGCCGAAGGACTCGACGCCACGCAGCTTGGCTTTCTTGATCTTGAAGTCGCCCGGCAGTTCGGCGCCGATCATGGCGAAGGGAATCTTCAGGCCCGCGCGCACGTTGGGCGCACCGCAGACGACCTGGAAGGTCTCGCTGCCGTTGCTGACCTGGCAGACGCGCAGCTTGTCGGCGTCCGGATGCTGTTCGGTCGAGAGCACCTCGCCGACCACCACGCCGCTGAAGGCGCCGGCGACCGGCAGGTCGGCGTCGACCTCGAGGCCGACCATGGACAGGCGAGCGACCAGCTCGTCATGGGAAACCTGCGGATTTGCCCAGCTCCGCAGCCACTTTTCACTGAATTTCATCCTGTTCTCCTAAGGAATCCGGTTGCGTTCTGGCCTAGCGGAATTGTCCGAGGAAGCGCAGATCGTTATCGAAGAACAGACGCAGGTCGTTCACCCCGTAGCGCAGCATGGCCAGGCGCTCGGCGCCCATGCCGAAGGCGAAGCCCTGGAATTTCTCGGGATCGATGTTGGACATGCGCAGCACGTTCGGGTGCACCATGCCGCAACCCATGACTTCCAGCCAGCCGGTCTGCTTGCATACGCGGCAGCCGTTGCCGCTGCAGATCACGCACTGGATGTCCACTTCGGCCGAGGGCTCGGTGAAGGGGAAGAAGGACGGACGGAAGCGCACTTCGAGCTGCTTCTCGAAGAAGGCGCGGAGGAATTCCTCGATGGTGCCCTTGAGGTCGGCGAAGCTGACGCCCTCGTCCACCAGCAGGCCTTCCACCTGGTGGAACATCGGCGAGTGGGTCAGGTCGGAGTCGCAGCGGTAGACGCGCCCCGGGCAGACAATGCGGATCGGCGGCTGCTGGGACTCCATGGTCCGCACCTGCACCGGTGAAGTGTGGGTACGCAGCAGCATGTTCGCATTGAAATAGAAAGTGTCGTGCATGGCACGCGCCGGGTGGTGGCCCGGAATGTTGAGCGCTTCGAAGTTGTGGTAGTCGTCTTCGACTTCCGGGCCTTCGGCGACTTCGTAGCCGATGCGGCTGAAGCACTGCTCGATGCGCTCCAGCGTGCGAGTGACCGGATGCAGGCCGCCGCTCAGTTGGCCACGACCAGGCAGGGTGACATCGATGCGCTCCGCGGCCAGCCGGGCGGCCAGCGCGGCCCCTTCCAGCTCGGTCTTACGCGCGTTCAGCGCATCCTGGACCTTTTCCTTGGCCACGTTGATCAGCGCACCGACCTTCGGCCGCTCTTCGGCCGGCAGGTCGCCCAGGGTCTTCATCACCTGGGTCAGTTCGCCTTTCTTGCCGAGGTAGTGAACCCGGATCTGCTCCAGGGCATTGACGTCTTCGGTGTGTCGCACAGCCTCCAATGCTTGAGAGACCAGCGCATCCAGGTTTTCCATGTATGGACTCCAGATACAAAATAGGGGAAGAGCGGTAAGGCTCTTCCCCTATCGGTGACGTTACGTCCGGACCGAGGTCCGGTGATTGTCGTAGGGCTTAAGCCAAGCTTGCCTTCGCTTTCTCGACAATCGCGGTAAACGCCGCTTTTTCGTTCACTGCCAGATCGGCCAGGACTTTACGGTCGATCTCGATGGCCGCCTTTTTCAGGCCGGCGATCAGGCGGCTGTAGGACAGACCGTTCTGACGAGCACCAGCGTTGATACGGGCGATCCACAGTGCGCGGAACTGACGCTTGCGCTGACGACGGTCACGGTAGGCGTATTGGCCAGCCTTGATCACCGCCTGCTTGGCAACGCGGAACACGCGCGAGCGTGCACCGTAGTAGCCCTTGGCGAGCTTCAGAATTTTCTTGTGACGACGACGGGCGATAACGCCACGCTTAACACGAGCCATGAATTAATCCTCTACCTTAATAATCAGCGCAGACGCAGGGAGCGTTCTACGCGCGCAACGTCAGACTTGTTCAGCATCGAGGTGCCGCGCAGTTGACGCTTACGCTTGGTGGTCATCTTGGTCAGGATGTGGCTCTTGAAGGCGTGCTTGTGCTTGAGGCCACCAGCAGTCTTCTTGAAGCGCTTGGCCGCGCCACTTTTGGTCTTCATCTTTGGCATGTTCGGATACTCCGCATTGAGTGATTACGCATAACCGCAAGGCCTGCCAGTGCCCTGGTGGTTACTTTTTCTTCTTGGGAGCGATGACCATCATCAGCTGGCGTCCTTCCAGCTTAGGATGCTGCTCGACGGTGCCGTACTCCACGAGGTCGGCTTCGACCCGCTTCAACAGCTCCATCCCCAGCTCCTGGTGAGCCATCTCACGGCCGCGGAATCGCAGGGATACCTTGGCCTTGTCCCCTTCACTAAGGAAACGTACCAGGTTGCGTAGTTTTACCTGGTAATCCCCTTCTTCCGTCCCTGGACGAAACTTGATTTCTTTGACCTGCGCCTGCTTCTGGTTCTTCTTGGCGACCGCAGCCTGTTTCTTCTTCTCGAACAGGTGCTTGCCGTAGTCCATGATGCGGCAGACAGGAGGCACCGCGTCGGCCGAAATCTCAACCAGGTCCAGCTTCGCCTCTTCGGCTAGGCGGATCGCCTCATCGATCGAAACAACACCAACCTGCTGGCCATCAGCTCCAATCAACCGTACCTCACGAGCCGAGATGTTCTCGTTGATCGGGGGTTTCGGTTGAGCTCGCTTATCCTGTCTCATTTCACGCTTAATAATGATTACTCCGAGTCTTGGCGACCACGCCGGGAAACCGCCTGTGCCAACAGCTCAGCGAACTGGGTGACGGGCATGGAGCCCAGGTCTTCCCCTTCGCGCGTACGCACCGCGACGGCCTTCGATTCAACTTCCCGATCTCCAATAACCAAGAGATAGGGAACCTTGAGCAAAGTATGCTCGCGGATTTTAAAGCCGATCTTCTCGTTTCTCAAGTCGGACTTGGCACGGAATCCGCTTTCCCCGAGGATCCGCACCACCTCGGCGGCGAAATCGGCCTGCTTGTCGGTGATATTCATCACCACTGCCTGGGTCGGCGCCAGCCAGGCCGGGAAGGCTCCGGCGTAGTGTTCGATGAGCATGCCGATGAAGCGCTCGAAGGACCCGAGGATCGCGCGGTGCAGCATCACCGGGCGCTTGCGGTTGTTGTCCTCGGCGATGTAGCTGGCGTCCAGGCGCTCCGGCAGGTTCGGGTCGTACTGCAGGGTGCCGCACTGCCAGTTACGGCCGAGGCAGTCCTTCAGGGTGAACTCGATCTTCGGCCCGTAGAACGCGCCCTCGCCCGGCTGGTACTCCCAGGCCAGGCCGGATTCGTTCAGCGCATCGGCCAGCGCGCCTTCGGCGCGATCCCACAGCTCGTCGGAACCGACGCGCTTGGCCGGACGGGTCGACAGCTTCATGGCGATGTCGGTGAAACCGAAGTCGCGATAGACCTGCAAGGTCAGCTTGATGAAATCGGCCGCTTCCTTCTTCACCTGCTCTTCGGTGCAGAAGATATGCGCGTCGTCCTGGGTGAAGCCGCGTACGCGCATGATCCCGTGCAGCGCGCCGGACGGCTCGTTGCGGTGGCAGGCGCCGAACTCGGCGAGGCGCAACGGCAGGTCGCGGTAGGACTTCAGGCCCTGGTTGAAGATCTGCACGTGGCACGGGCAGTTCATCGGCTTGACCGCGTAGTCGCGGCTTTCCGAGGAGGTGGTGAACATGTTCTCGGCGTAGTTCGACCAGTGGCCCGAACGCTCCCAGAGGATACGGTCGACCACCTGCGGGGTACGCACTTCGACATAGCCATGGTCGCGCTGGACCTTGCGCATGTACTGCTCGAGCACCTGGTAGACGCTCCAGCCATTCGGGTGCCAGAACACCATGCCCGGCGCTTCTTCCTGCAGGTGGAACAGGTCGAGCTGCTTACCGATGCGGCGATGGTCGCGCTTCTCGGCCTCTTCGATGCGCTGGATGTAGGCCGCCAGTTGCTTCTTGTCGGCCCAGGCGGTGCCGTAGATACGTTGCAGCTGCTCGTTCTTCGAGTCGCCGCGCCAGTAGGCGCCGGAAATCTTGGTCAGTTGGAACGCCTTGAGGAAGCGGGTGTTCGGCACGTGCGGGCCGCGGCACATGTCCACGTATTCCTCATGGAAGTACAGGCCCATGGCCTTCTCGTCCGGCATGTCGTCGATCAGGCGCAGCTTGTAGTCTTCGCCACGGGACTTGAACAGCTCGATGACCTCGGCGCGCGGGGTCATCTTCTTGATCACGTCGTAGTCCTTGTCGATCAGCTCGCGCATGCGCTGCTGGATCGCGGCCATGTCCTCGGGGGTGAAGGGGCGCTCGAAGAAGATGTCGTAGTAGAAGCCTTCCTCGATCACCGGGCCGATGACCATCTTCGCGGTCGGATAGAGCTGCTTGACCGCATGGCCGACCAGGTGGGCGCAGGAGTGGCGGATGATCTCCAGTCCTTCCTCGTCCTTGGGCGTGATGATCTGCAGGGTCGCATCGCGATCGATGGTGTCGCAGGCGTCGACCAGGCGGCCGTCGACCTTGCCGGCGAGGGTCGCCTTGGCCAGGCCCGCGCCGATGGATTGGGCCACCTCGGCCACGGAGACCGGGTGATCGAAGGAACGTTGACTGCCGTCGGGAAGAGTAATGATGGGCATGGCGCCTCCTCTCCTAGTGGTGACCCCTACCAAAGGCCACGTGGGTTGGGATGTGCCAGTAAGCGTCGCCCGCCGGGCCGGCCTGCCTCACAGTGGCAGGCGCCTTGCGGCACCCCTGCGCCGAAGCGCGCGGACGGAGATCACTGGGAATGGATACTGACGAAAAACGCCGGAGCTGATCCGGCGCGAAGCGCCCATGGTAAAGCATCCGCGGCGAGCTGACGAGCGGTCAGTTCGCCCGGCCTCGCTTCAGGACGTTTCCACGTCCGGCGCAACGCCATCGACGCGCGCCAGGAACTCCAGTACCGACCGGTTGAAAGCCGCCGGACGGGTGGCATTGAGGCCATGGGACGCGCCCTGGATGCGTTGCAGCTCGGCGCGCGGCAGGGCCGCCGCCAGCGCCTCGGCGGTGGCCGGGAATGGCAGAGGACTGCGTTCGCCATTGAGGATCAGGCTCGGCAGGTCGATCGAGCGCAGTTCCGACAGCGCCAGTGCCGGTGGCTGGTCGGCCACCTGCCCGACCAAGGTCATGGCGTTGTCCAGGGTCATTCGGCGGAACGTCGCCGACGAGCGTTTCCATACCCCGGCGCCGCTCACCGTATCGACGAACAGTTCCAGTCCTCGTTCCGCCTCGCCGCCACGGATCAATTCGAGCGCCTGGCGCCGGAACCGGTTGCGTTCCAATGGCTCCTCGGGCGCAGGCAGGCCGGCGTGGGCGTAGACCTCGGCGGCATAGTCGCCGCCGGGATCGGCCAGGCTCAGCGAACGCAGGGCGTCCGGAGCGGCCAGCGCGAGGCGCAACGCCAGGTTGCCGCCACGGGAATGGCCGAGCAGGTGTACCGGCTCGCCGAGCCGCTCGACCAGCGCCAGCAGGTCGGCGACGTGGCGGGCGCTGGTGAAGTCCGCACCCTGCCCGTCCCAGCGCTCGGGGTAGTAGTGACGCAGGCTCGGCACGATCAGCCGGTGGCGTTCGCCGAGGCTGCGCAACTGCCATTGCCAGTAGCGGTAGTCGCATAGCGAACCGTGGACCAGTAGCACCGGGGTGCCCTCGCCCAGGTCCTGATAGACCAGTTGATACCCATCCACCTCGAACGAGGCGAGTTCGCCACTCATGCACGCAACCCTTTCGGTTTCTTTTTCGACTCAGCGCGACGAACGGTGATCGGGCCCGCAGCCCGATGCACGGCATCGCCTGGAAAAGATGGATGTTAACGGCCTGAGGTCACGTCCCGTAATGACAAATAGGTCTAGGGCCGTCTCGCCCGCTGGACTAGGCTGGAAGTTCCCCTGCGGAGGTGACGCCGATGAATACGCCGATCTTCTACGAGCTATTCCGCAACCACCCGCTGCATGCCCCGTCCGCCCGGACACTGGCGAGCATGCTGGCCCTCAGCCTGGCGTTGGCCGGGGTATGGGCCCTGCTGCTGGGCTGGGGCATCGGCCTGGGCATCGACAACTTCGCCATGTACTTCGGCTGGACCGCCCTGCTCATGACCATCCTCCTGGTCGCACTGTTCCTCGGCGCCACGCTGTTGCGCATGGAGGCCATCTGGCTGGCTTTCCTGCTCGCCCTGCCCCTGCTGACCAGCCTGACCGGCTGCCTGGCCCTGGTCGGCGCCGGCCCCGAGTGACCGCGTTTCAGACCTTGGTCGAAGACCGATTGCAGTAATTCCCCTTCCCGCAGGGTCTATCCTTGGGTAAGAGGAGGACGAACCATGACTCCCGAATCCTTCGTCACATTGCTGATCGTCGCCTGGCTGGGCCTCGCCGGCGTCACCCTGTGGGCCTTCCTGCGCGTGCCGCGGCGGCGCGCACGCCTGCAACGCAAGGCACGGCAAGCCGAAGACCGGCATCCCGCGCGGCCGCCACAGCCTCTTGCGCAACGCAGCTGAAGCCGCCACGCCGACCTGTCACGGCAGGAAGGCGTGCTGGGAAATCCCCAGCAGCAGATAGGCCGCCAGCACGGTGAACGCGAGAAAACCCACGACGTAACGCAGCATCCCGACTCCTGTCAGTCATTTCATCCCTGATGCTGACCCGAACGACCTTGCATCGTTCTGCGCCAGCCTGCCGAAGCGCCGAACGGGCAGGCCAGCCCTGGCCTTCCCTTCCGACACGCGCAGGGGCCAGTCGATCCTCGCCCAGCCCCCTCGAAGCTTCACTCTAGCACTCTCGCCCGCCCTGCCGGAGGTCTCCGCCAGGATTCCGGACGAACCGTTCAGCCCGCCATGTAGCTCGGCAAGCCGCGCTCCTGCAGACGACGCAGGGTGCCGACCACATCCACCGGCAGGCTCCCCGCTTCCAGGGCCAGGTCGCGGCGCACGGCGTTGATGAACCAGTACATGCGCTTCTCGTCGGCCAACTGGGCGGCAGACACCACGCGACGGGTCACGATCTCTTCGCCGTTGCGCAGGGTCAGCAGGGCGCCGCCGTCCGGACGCATCTGGGTGGATACGGCAAAGGTGGCCTGGAAGGCATCGAACAGCATCTTGATGGACTTTTCCATGATCGTTTATCCCCTCTTGCAAGAAAACCGACCGCGAACTTCAGCGCAGCCGCAACACGGGGAAAGGTGGCAGCTTTCGTGCCAGCCACATGGAAAATTAAAACCATTTAAAATCAATAGCTTATGGAAATACTCAGCGAAGCGGCCCGTGCAAACTGCAAGATCGTGCGAAATGCATCATGCGATTTGCCAGCAGACTCAGTCGGAAAACAGTGGCCGGCCCCGCGCATCGAAGCCGCGCACCCGGTACAGCGCCGCTTCCGCCAGCGACAGCGCGGCCGCCGGACTCTCGCACGGCGGCTGGCCCGGCAGCACCAGCCATTCGGTGCGTCCGTCGTCGATGCTGGTTATCTCGATCTCGGCCAGATAGCCGCTGTCCTCGCGCAACCAGGTGGCGCGCAGTTCGAACTCGCCAAAACGCCTGCCGGACACCCGCCAGCCTCCCTTCGGAAAAGTCGTCGCAGTGTAACCAGGCCGGGCGTCGATCAGCCAGCCAGGTCGGCCAGCGCCTCGCGCTCCTCTTCGCGCAGGGTCAGGACCCGGCAACCCCGCTCGGTGACCAGCACGGTGTGCTCGTACTGGGCCGACAGGCGGCGGTCGCGAGTGGTCACGGTCCAGCCGTCCTTGTGCAGCTTCACCGCGTGGCCGCCCTGGTTGATCATCGGTTCGATGGTGAAGGTCATCCCGGCCTTCAGCCGCGCACCCGCGCCAGCGCGACCGAAGTGCAGGACCTGCGGCGCCTCGTGCATCTTGCGGCCGATGCCATGCCCGCAGTATTCGCGGACCACCGAATAACCGTTGGCTTCCGCGTGACTCTGGATGGCATGCCCGATATCGCCGAGGGTGGCGTCCGGGCGCACCACGCGGATCGCCCGGTACAGGCATTCGCGGGTGACGTCGAGCAGCTTCTGCGCCTTGCGGTCGATGGCGCCGACCCGGTACATCTTGCTGCTGTCGCCGAAATAGCCGTCCTTGATCACCGTGACGTCGACGTTGACGATATCGCCGTCGCGGAGGATCTGCTGCGCCGACGGCCAGCCATGGCAGACCACCTCGTTGACCGAGGTGTTCACCGTGAACGGATAGCCGTACTGCCCCTTGCTACCGGGAATCGCCGCGAGGGTGTCGACGATGTAGCGCTCGCAGAAGCGGTCGATCTCTGCCGTGCTGATGCCCGGCCGCACCACCTCGTCGAGGGCTTCGAGGACTTTCGCGGTGAGCGCGCCGGCCACGCTCATGCGCTGGACTTCCTCCGCGCTCTTGATCATCCCGAGATCCTCGCCGCGCCCTGCTCGCGGCGGTCGCTTTCGCGCGCCTCGTCCATCAATTGGCGTAGCACCTGCGCATAGGTCAGGCCGGGATTGGCTTCGATCAGCATGCCGATGCGCATCCAGTGCTCGGCCTGGGCATTGATCGAGCGCGACATGGCCTTGCAGGCAATGCGCGCCTCTTCGTGCAATTGCTCGGAAATCTTCACCAGCCCCACACTACACCTCGACTACAAAACATATACGGAACGCATACTAACCACCGCATGGACGCGGCGCAAACGGGAAGGTCCGTCCCTCGCCTGGCCATGGACTGGCCACGATTGGCATCTCCTGCAAAATCAGTAACATGCGGATTTTTTTGGAAGTTGCCGCATGCTTTCCCGTTTGTTTGTAGGCCTTTTCGCCCTCCTCCTCGCCAGCGCCGGCCAGGCCAACGCCCCGCGCACCTTCTCCGAAGCGAAGAAGATCGGCTGGAAGCTCTACGCCCGGCAATCCGTGGAGTTCTACTGCGGCTGTCGCTACTCGGGAAATCGTGTCGACCTCGCCAGTTGCGGCTACAAGCCGAGGAAGAACGCCAACCGCGCGCGGCGCATCGAGTGGGAACATGTGAAATATGCCGGTTGTAACATGTTACAAATATAAGTGCATGATTCTAATCATTTTTTATTCTGTAACGCTTTTACCACCTTCCAGCTATTCGCTTACACAGAACTCCAGTCGCTCGACTCTTTCAGAAGATCTTGCCGACAGTAGAGACACCTAGCCCAGTTCTGAATCAGATGCACGCTCAGCATTGCCATCAACGGGTACGCCGGGCGAATGCCCTTCCCCTTTGGGTAGTGCGAATCGATCAGGGCAATTAGATTCTTCCACGATACCACCAGGCCCATCTCAATCAGAAACAGCTCCCTGCGGATCTGCTTGCGCTTGCCGACGTACTCGGCTTAGCGCCAGTATTACTTGATCAGCTCAGAATCTCAGATGGCGGTGGCAGAAGGCTTGAAGGATCGCAGGCGAGTTCGCCTGCGATGCGGTAGAGCTTCTCGACGGTAATGTTGACCTCGCCACGCTCGATGCGACCTACATAGCTGCGGTCGAGACTGCACGCCAGCGCCAATGCGTCTTGGGAAATCCGGCAGACCTTCCTCTGCATTCGGATGCGTTCCCCTAACGCTTTCGCCAACTTATCCATGACCGTCTCAATTCAACTTGAGGCGGCACTATCGTGCGTTTGCGGACGCAGAGGCCACGGATTATAATCCGCATTTTCGCGCTAATTCTTCTGGTGCCTCAATGAAATCGGCCTCGCTTATCTTCGACAGGCGTCTGTATGAGCTGCTTCAGGAGCCAGGGCGTACAACGTTTACGACCCGTGAACTGCGCGATGCTTATGCCGCTCGCTTGAGTGGCACACATTTCCGTATCGCCGATGTGCGCCGCTATGTGTATGAGCAGATCCGCCGATTAGTGCGCGCAGGCTGGGTTGTGCTGGATAAGGATCGTCGTGTTCGAGGACAGGTCTACCACCTGCAGCCGATTCCAGTACATCTGCAACTGGAACTGATCGACAACGGTTTTGAGAACAGCCTTATGGTTGCCGGAGTGCCCGAACCAGACACGGCAGTACCCGACGTGGAAGCTTTGCCACTTAAGTCGTCAGCCAATACGGATTTGCAGTTGGAAGCGCTCCACAAGGAAATCCGCTTGGACTTTCTCACCTCAATGGGCGAGGCAGAGCGATTCAAACTGCTTCTGGACGAAATGCCGCATTTCCGGGACAAGCTTGAAGGCGATTACCTGGAAGCCAGGGATCGCAGTTCTCGCCTCTTGGGGCATCTGCGCGCCATCGAAAAGGCCCTCAAAACGCTCGCTGCACCATGATGAGCAGTTCGCTACGGAGCTGGCAGGACAGCTGCATCACTCGGGCGTTGGAGCACTTTACCGTCACGCCGCACTTCTTCTGCCAGGCTACGCCGGGAGCCGGAAAGACACGCATGGCTGCAGAACTGGCCAGCCGACTGCTTGAGCAGGACAGAATCGATTTGGTGCTGTGCTTTGCGCCGTCCTGCCAGGTCGTGGAGGGTTTTCGTTCGACCTTTGCGGCTGTGCTAGGCAGGCGTCTCGACGGCCAGATAGGTGCCGTGGGCGCGGCTTATACCTATCAGGCCATGGAATACCGTGATGAGGGATTCTGGCAGCTTCTCGATGACTACCGGGTGTTCGTGGTCTTCGATGAGATCCACCATTGCGCCGGCCACGATCCGCTGTTCAGCAATGCTTGGGGGCAGCAGATACTGCATCGGATACAGGATCGGGCTGCCTTCACGTTGGCCCTGTCTGGCACGCCCTGGCGTTCGGACGATAAGGCCATCGCATTGGCTCGTTACTCTTCGCCCGAGGGGCATTTGATCTGTGATTACCGTTATGGCTTGAAAGATGCCATTGCCGACGACGTGTGCCGATCACCTCGCATAGTGTTGCTCGACAATCAGAAGGTGAAACTTACGGAAGAGCTTGGCGCAGATAGCTCCGTGAGGCTGTTTCCCAGCATCGCCAAGCTTTTAGGGGACTCACCTGTCACCTATGAGGAACTTCTGCGTCATGACGAGGTGATCAATCCAATCCTCGATCTTGGCTGCAGCAAGCTGAACGAGCTACGCCAGATCAAACCTGATGCTGCTGGTTTGGTGGTGGCCACAGACATCGAACACGCCCAACAAGTTGCACTGGCTCTAGAAGCAATGGGTGAAGAGTGCCGCATCGTGACCAACAAAACCCCGGATGCGCAACAGGTGATCAATGCATTCCGGAGCAGCGCCTGCCGCTGGATTGTGGCCGTCGGAATGATCAGCGAAGGTACCGACATTCCCCGCCTGCAAGTGTGCTGCTATCTCAGCCGTATCCGCACCGAACTGCATTACCGGCAAGTGCTGGGACGAGTGCTGCGGCGCACAGGTGAGTCCGACGACCAAGCGTGGCTATTCATGTTAGCGGAGTCAACGCTTCAGGGCTTTGCGGAGCGAATATCGAATGACTTGCCTGATGACCTGGCAGTTTTGAGCGATGTGCAGATGCCTGGTTTTACTCCAGTGTCCAAACCTGAGCCGATGGGCACTTTGGGTCATGTCGAAGGTTTCGGCGGTGCGGGGTTAGGTAGTGCAGAACCGGGTATTGGATCGCAGCCTACGGACATCATTTCGCTGGATGGCTTTGCAATTGAGCCCGCTTACCAGGTCAGCTTTTCCCAGCATTATCGGCAGCAGCTACTGGCTTGTTTTTGATGCTCAGCCAGTCGAGGCAGATCCAATGATGTTGGTGTTCATGATTCCATACCCGGCCGGCGTCGTTTGGAACGTAATCGTGAGGTGTACATGGAGATTAAGTCGCAGGCATTGGTCGATGTCGTTGAGGATGTGATCTGCGACGTGTGCCGCTCTGGCACGGGTATTCCCGGCTACGGTCCCCAATACGGCAAGCTTGAAGCCCAATGGGGATATGGCTCCCCGCATGATGGGCAGCACTACCGGGTGCATCTCTGTGAGCCCTGCTTTTTCAGGGTGCTGAGTGGGTTGCGTCGGGAGCGCATGGTCAATGGTATGTTCGATGATGATCAGCCATTTGCTTCTGAAGATTTTGGTCTGGTCAGCAAAGATAACTACTGGGAAAAAAACTGATTGTAGGGCTGAAAATCCATCAGCCGCACCACGTCGAATCGCGGACAAATTAGGGGTAAGCGCGCGACTTGCCCGTTCTGGTCTCGTAGATTGGAATAACCGAATAAGGAGGTAGCCGCTTTGACCCTTCCGCATGAAAGAACCCGGAGTGTCGTCAAGACCGAAGCTTTTCTCCGCGACCTCTCTCGTAACACCGAGCTACCTGATGACATTCGCAGCTATGCGAAAAGCCTGCTTAGACACTCCCCCTCCGCCGATCAAGTTTTCTCGCTGGGGCGCCTCGAAGAGTGCCTAGTAAATGACGCTCAAGATGATGAATATCGGCGAAGGGTGATTGCGTTCCATCAGCCACTTTTCAGTTCGTCGTTAGACTTCACGCTATAGGCGTAAATGCCACGATGCTCAGCACTGATCAAGCCCAGTCGGTATACGCCCGGATTACGCAACGAGTCAAGCGACTACCTAAAGGGCAGCCGTTCAGCATTAGCCGTTTCACAGGGTTTGGAACGAAAAATGCCGTATCCAAGGCAATAGCTCGACTGGTCAAACGAGGCGAACTCGAACGGGTGTATCGTGGGATTTATATGCGCCCGAAACCCGGACTTTACGTTGCCAGGGCTCGTCCCAACCACTGGCAATTGATCAGCGTAATTGCCAGGCAGAAGCACTTGTCTTTACAAATCCATGGTGCCAATGCCGTCAGGAGGTTTGGGCTCAGTACCCAGATGCCGCTTATTCCAATCTTTTACACTAACGGCGCCAGCCGCTCAGTATTCATAGGAAACGCTGAAATCAGGCTAATACATGCGACAACGATGGTCATGCAGCATGCAGGAACTGAGGTAGGGGTGGCTATCAGCGCACTGTATTATCTCGGCAAAGAAGGCTCCACTCCGGAATGCATAGCAGCGATCAAGAAAGGACTCAGACCTGAAGACTTTGTCAAGTTGCTGGCCTGCAAACTACCAAAATGGATGAGCACGGTGTTGAAGGTTGAAAGTGTGAAATAGCGGAATCGCTACCTTACGATGAGCTGCCCGCGCATGGGGGCATTGTCGTCAACGATCCCGCGGCGATCTCCCTACCTACCAGTCCCCTTGGAGGGTCAAGTAGCACGAGCCCGGTGCAAGGCGAACGCCTGGGCACCGGGCTATCGCCATCACACGTAATGCTTGTTCCCTTTGCGCTCAAGCGGACGGCCTTTAAATACATGCGGGCCGTCCATCGTCAACTCGACCCTGTCCCCTTTGCGGGTTAGCCAAGGCGTGGCTTCCGATCCAGTTTTGGAGGTAACGCCACTGGGGCTGATGCGAATTTCGTCGCCATCGATCTCGATCATCCCCAAGACGTAGGTGTAAACCAGGCTACTGAAAAATCCTCCTTTGAATTCGAAGGCACACTCTACGACCTCGTCCCCGTACTCCATCCGCATTTTCGGCTTGAGGGAGGCAACCGACACTGCTCCGTTGTCGACGGCGGAATAGACGCTGCAGACCAGCGCGACTTTGCCGCCCATAAGATGAGAGATGGCTGCATTGATCTCGACGGTTTCGATCCCTGGGGCAGAGGTGCTCGCGCTTACCACATCGCCGGTATGTAACACGAAGGGGTCAGCCTCGAAGGAACCGCGCTTGTCAGGCGCCTGAATGATGGACATCCGACCGTCTGGGCGAAGGATACCGATTCGCAGGTCAAGGTCGTCGTTGTCTCGACCGTCTCCGTTGTCCACCCACCTGGCGCTGACCTTGATGACCTTCGGCGCGGCCGCGCCTTTCTCCAGAGAGACCTTGTGCGTGCTCCCGGGTTTGTCCAAGGTGATCACCGTCTTGGTGATGCTGACCGGTTTCGCAGGGGGCGCGGCTGGGATCAGGGCAGTTGCCGGCTCATCGTCGACCTCGACTCCATACATGCCACAGAGCCCGACCAGGCCCGAGGCGAAACCCTGCCAGACAGAGCGCGCCTTCGCTTGACCGTTTCGGACGTAGAGCTCGAGTACGATGATGCCCGTCTCCCGCTCAAATGCCCCAGGCGCAAGATCCAGCACCTGGTCGCCGGCAAGAACACGTGCGCTGAGGTTTGGTACTCCTGCGAAACCTCCTCCGGTGCCATCTTGGGTCAAGGTGATGGCGATCTTCGAGATAGAGGCTGGCAGGCGACTCAGATCAAAGCTGATGCTGTGACTGATCGAGCCGGCCTGGATGATGGGAGGCGAGAATGCGGCCGCGCCGGACGCATGCTCCGGCGCATTGAAGAAGACCATCCCACTGTCATCGACCACTTTTCCGGAGTCAGTGATGAGGAAGGCCGTCAGGTTCACGTCGAGGTTTGCGCCGGCAGAATGCGTTACCAGCACCTGACCTTTCGACTGGTTGATGGTGGTGTTCTCGCCGGGCTTGAGGGATTGATTCAATTCTGGTCGCCTATTCCTTGGTTTATGTGCAGGCAAAGTAAGCCTGGATTGCATGAAGCGAGGTCCCACACTCGTCCATTCAGGGCCGAATCTCCAAAGTGAAGTGTAACTAGAGAAGGGAAAGGTTGAAGCCAATCCGGGCTGCAGGATACTGAGCAATAAAACTGATTTGTGGGATGCGGAAGACATTGATGCCGCCGAGGCTGAATCAGCATGAGGCGCGATGACCGCGTCTCATGAGTTGACTTAAGCAACGCTTGCGGTCGAGTCAAAAGCTAGGCATTCAGAAACAGAGATGAACTCTTGCCGTCGGCACAGCCAAGCCGAAAGGAAGGTGTAGGCAGTAGTGAGCACGGAGATCATGGCCATCGTTTCTTTCTTCTCCCGTCGGTTCCTTGCATTCGCTCTCGCCTGGGACTCCCCTTTGTACTTGGTGCTTAAGAATAGCGATGCCACCAGTGCGCCTATTACTGCATAGAATACTGACACCAGAGTCATCTTGGCGATGAGCGACAAGCTGATGCTCATCCATCCCTGATTGGTTCGCACAGACGCATACACCGCGAACATCAATGCAAACATGAAACCCGTGAGGCCTGCCACCATTGCGAGTTGACGAGGCAGCTCGAGCCAGTTCATCAAGAAGGCCAGTACCACGCCTGCAGCCGGCAAGAGGTTCGTAATCGCGGCATCCGTGTAGTCGTTGTAGATGGTTGTTTGCCCCTGATGGTGTCTCCACATCGCCCAAGCTGTCAGAAGTGCCCCCGCCAGCAGCAAGTACTTCCAGGCCGGGCTAGATTTGAACTGCTGCCACAGACTTTTCTCCGGCGAGCGGTATGACGGCGAGGACGAGGTTGCACTCGAAGCTGGCGCAACCTTTTGAGGGGGTTGGTACTGCGGCATCTGGGCTGGTACCTGCTGGTGCTCTCCAGCACGTTGAGTTTCGAGCGCTTGGGCGGCCTGAGCACGCTGCTGGAGTTCGATGATTGCCAACTGGCGCTGATTCTCGATCTGCGCCTGTCGAGCTGCTTCTTCAGTCGCTAGACGCTCCGCAGTTTGCCGCTGCCTGATGGCCTCCGCTTCCTGGTGCTTGTTCAGCTGGGCATGGGCTAAAGCCGATGCAGCCTTACCCTTCTCCGCCGTCACATATTGATCAAGCGCCTGGATGCGGGCGCCGATAGTGCTGTCGAGGCACTGCTGGTCAGTACACGCATTCCTTGTCGCGAGCCATTCACGTTGCGACTGACGGACCGCATCAGACTGGCCAGGATTTACCTCCAGGGCGGCCTTATAGGATCTAGCTAACCACTCGTCCAACCCGGACAGGTAGCCATCACGGCAGATTTCTGTTTCGGGGAAGCTGCTGGCCTTGGAGCAGTCAAAGCTTGCTGCCACAGTTTGGCCGGCCAGGAGGGCCAGAAGCAGACCGGAGACTGCTGCACGAAGTTGCATCGAGATCATCCTTTACTTGTTGATCGCCTATCTGCGTTATTGGCGGCCCAGGGTGGTTTATGCACCCCGTTAACCATAACGCCCGAGCCGAATGATGCCAGTTAGCCGGCATCTGGCACAGTCTCCCCTTGTGCCGTTACAGTGAAGGCTCAAGTCGCGAAGGATAATCTCCGATGTCAACCGAATTCTCTAGCCCCGCAACCACGTAAGCAACTGCACATTGGCTACTTCCGGGGGGTGATGCTGCACTGGCCGCATACGTGGTTGCTTTGCACAACACCACCCGCGGCCCTCATTAGCTCCTAGCGGCTGGAGGATATCCTCAGGAACCCCCTACTCTGGCAACCTTCCACAGTTGCACTAAATCCGATGCCCTATCCCGGAGAAGAGTTGCGGCGTCGGAGCACGCTGATTCGAGCGTCATGGGCCCAGAGGTGATGGAGAAGGCTGCAACGATTCCAATGTCGCGCAGCCGCTGATATCCGACTCCCAGCGTGCCAGCGATTGCCACGACAGGCACTCCCGCAGCAGAAGCGATGACAGCCACCCCGGCAGGGGTCTTTCCGTACAGCGTCTGTTCATCCAACCTCCCTTCGCCGGTGATCACAAGGTCTGCTCCTTGAACAGCCTGACTCAGTCCAGACAAATCCGCGATCAGTTGAACACCAGGCCGGAATTCCGCATGTAGAAATGCTTTGGCGGCGAACCCGATTCCCCCCGCCGCGCCAGCCCCAGGAAAGTCACGTACGTCTTTCTGAAGAAGCGCGGCCACAATATCGGCATACGTATTCAGAGCCTCATCCAAAGCCAAGACCTGATCAGGCGTTGCACCTTTCTGCGGGCCGAAAACGTGTGAGGCTCCGTGCAGCCCGGTCAATGGATTGTTGACATCACATGCAACTTCAATCCGGACTTTATGTAGCCTCTCATCGAGTCTGTTCAAGTCGATCTGGCGAAGAGCTTTGAGCGCCAGGCCACCCTCCTCGATCTCATCGCCGGCAGAGTCGAGAAACCTGGCACCAAGCGCTCGCAGCATTCCGGTACCGCCATCATTGGTCGCGCTCCCCCCAAACCCCATGATGATTCGTTGCGCGCCAGCACTCAGGGCTTGCTGGACCAGTTGACCGGTTCCGAAGGTGGAAGCGCGCGTAGCGTCGCGTTCCGCGGCCAGAACCAAGTGAATGCCACTGGCTGCCGCCATTTCAATCACAGCGGTGCGAGACTCGTTAAGCCAGCCCCAAGCTGCTTGGACTTCCGCCCCAAGTGGTCCTTGGACGGTACTGACCCGCCGCTCTCCACCGGTGGCAGCCAGGACGGCGTCGACGGTGCCCTCACCGCCGTCTGCCATGGGCATGCACACGATTTGAGCGTCTGGAGCCGAATCCCGCACTCCTTGAGCAATGGCTTCTGCAACGAGCTCTGCAGGTAGGCTTTCTTTGAACGAGTCCGGCGCGATCACGACTTTCATGCATTTCCCCTCAGGCTTCGCGATGTTGTTGAGAGGGATTGTTTCTGCACGAGCTCTGGTGCGGATAGGTTGGAATCACAGATTTTTCGTTGTCCTTTTGTGCAAATTCATAAGGACGACGAATGTCTTACTCTGCCGCCAGGATCATCGCCAGGTAGAGTTCAGTCGTACCTTTCGGTGATGCGAGGTCGACCCCGGAAATATCGGCAATTCGCTCAAGTCTGTAGCGAAGGCTATTCCGGTGGATATTCAAGGCCTCGGCGCAGGCCTGGCCGTCACTTCCATGCTCGAACCAGCATTTCAATGTCCTGCGAAGCTGCCCATTGCTGTCCTCTTGCTGCAGAGCGACGTAGGGGAGTGCCAGTTGCAGAAAGCCGTTCTCAGAACGAAAGCGCCACACCGCCACCGGAATTCTGTGAGCAGACAGGTCCAGCCATTGTGCATCTGGCATTTTGGCTTGGGCATAGGCCATCAAGTCCGATAGCTGCTCAACTTCAGAATGTAGAGCCTTCGTTTCGGTGTTAGGAGTTCCGATCGCTACCCGGGTAAACGGAATTCCAGCGCGGGCTACCCGCTCACGAAAATCCGGTGGTGCTGACCGGGGCGGACACCAGACTAGGCCCAAGGCATGTAGAGGAACACACCAGGCGTCTGCGGCCTGGTGCCGAATCCATTCGGCCGCCAGGTCAAGGTCTTCTGGGGTTGCCATCTCGAGAAGGACTGCCGTGCGGCGAAGGTCAGGTCTCAGCCCCAATCGTTGGGCCTCAACGATGGCCCGTTGAGCAGATTGGCCAGACAGGAGGATGGCTGTCAGAACGTCTTCGATCCGCTTCTGGAGCCAAATCCGGTGCTGCTGATCATTTCGTTGGGCGACCAGCATCTCAGCGGTCATTCGAACCATCTCAGCGAACGTGCGTACCTCATCAGGCGCACCAGATACGCCAATAACGCCGATCACCTGGCCATCCAGGCAAAGCGGGAAGTTCACCCCTTCTTGCACGCCCCTGAGAGCGCCAGCGGCTGCGTTGTCGATCTCAACAGCCCTGCTGTTGGCGAGTACCAGCTGGGCCCCTTCGTGGCGGGTATAGAGGCGCTCAGCCTCGCCCGTCCCAATGATCAAGCCCTGGCTATCCATCACGTTCACGTTTCGCGGAAGGATGGCCATCGCTCGGTCGACGATTTCCTGAGCGAGGGAGTGGTCAAGATCGAACATGTCGGCGGCCTTCATTTTGTTTCAGGCCAGTGTACCGAGGTCGGTGCTTGCCACCAGCCTTTCGAACAATCATTTAGCAGGCAGGAGGGACAGCAAGCGGTGTAAGTCCACAATACTCAGGTAACCTCTGCCGCTGAGAGTCTTGGGATCAGGGTACAGCAGTAACGCCTGAACACTCAGCCGGTACGCTTCAGGATTTGGCGTCCGGTATACATGACCGAGAAACAGCTAGCAGCCACAAAGGCAAAGCCAAAGAAGCAGAGAGCTGATCGTCAACGATGACACGTTTATGTGCTGGCTTGGTTGATCAATCTGCGCCGTTATGGTCAAGCTGGCGCGTTAGTTCCTCTAGGCTGCACATTCCTGCCACCGGAGCCCCCAAGGCACGGTACTATCCTGTGCTGCACCTGGTGCATGATAGAACTCTCAAGGAAGCACTAAATGCAGATCAGCCAGGGGCAACGTATCCCGTTATCGAATCTTATGCAGGGTCAGTTCCTGTCCCTCGCTATCCAGATCAACTCCCCTTACACGGTCGATCTCGCCTGTTTCGGTCTGGATGTTGCAGGGAAGCTGTCGGATGATCGTTACATGATCTTCTTCAACCAGCCAAACTCCCCTTGCGGCAGCTTGAAGCAAGCTGGCGCGGAGTTCAGTCTGAACCTCGCAGGGCTCCCCTCTTCTATTGATCGCCTGGTGTTCACCGCTGCAATCGACGGCGTAGGAGCCATGTGCGACATCCAGTCTTCATCCTTCACCATCAAGGATGCGACCGGAATGATCGTTGCTACCTGCCCCTTCGCTGGCAACACCTTTGCCACTGAAAAAGCCATCATGGTGGCGGACGTCTACCGTAAAGATGGCCAATGGCGCCTGGCGTCGAATCTCCAAGGTTTCAACGAAGGGCTCAGCGCCCTGGTGAAGCATTTCGGTGGCGAGGTTGCAGATGACGCACCTCCCGCCGATCCACCTGAATCGGCACCCGTTCAAGCCACTATCTCGTTGGAGAAGAAGGTGGCGGCCGCCGCTCCGCAGTTGATCAGCCTGGCCAAGAAAGCCCAGGTAAGTCTCGAAAAAGCGAAGCTGACGCATGTGAAGGCACGCGTAGCGTTGGTACTTGATGCCTCGGGCTCCATGAATTCTCAGTATGCCAAGGGCCGCGTGCAAGAAGTGGTCAACAGGCTGCTTCCCCTGGCTGTCCACTTTGATGACGACGGCTCGATCGACTGCTGGGCTTTCGCAGCACAACCGCAGAAGCTCTCCGAGATTACCCTGAGTAACTTCCAGAACTTCATCAATACCGACAACTATGGTTGGCGTGACTGGAATGTTGGTAGCAGGATCAACGACGAACCCAAGGTAATGGAACAGGTGATCAAGCATTACCTCAGCGACGGCGACCGCTCACCAGTCTATGTGCTCTTCATCAGCGATGGTGGCGTCCATGAAAACAGGAAGATCACCAAGCTCATGACCGATGCCGCGCAACTGCCCCTCTACTGGCAGTTCGTGGGCCTTGGGGGCAGAGGCTACGGGATCCTGGAGAAGCTCGACGACATGAAAGGCCGAGTAGTGGACAACTGTGGCTTCTTCGCGCTGGATGACCTACACCAGGTCACTGAGGAAAGGCTCTACGACCAGCTCATGGAGGAATTCCCGAGCTGGATCAGGGAAGCTTCGGCGAAGGGGATCATCGGCTAGCGGAGCGCCAGAAACCCAAGGAGGTCTTTACTAGAATGTCCTTCAAAACAGATAACCCGCCTTGATGGCGGGTTTTCTTTTTTAGGAGCCGTGACCTTGATTACCTGGTTCAGCCAAGGGTGGCTAAGTCCATTGGGGTGATTTCTCGGAACCGCGATGTTCTGTCGACGCTCACCACGGCCCCGAATGCCTTCAACGTCGCACCTGGATCTATCGCCTCCAGCCGGCTGAAGTCCAAGGTTTCCCATTGATCACGAGAGATCAGCGCCGAGATTACATACTGATCCCCGATACTCCCCGTTGCCAAATCTGTGCGCTGAATGTACCCGGAAGCAAGGCACTTTTGGATGCCTGGGAGCAAGGCAAAAACCTCCCCAACCACGCGGAAAACGGTGCCGTAGCAAAGTGAGACGAAGTCCTTACGAGTCTGAGCTTCGGACCGGGTTTTAAAGGTGAGCTTGCCATTGCCCCTGGCTTCAGCAGTTCGGTTGGGCACATCCCCTTCACCAGGCAAATCTATGTCCAGAGCAATGCCCGAAACGTCATGCGAGAACTCGTACTCGAGGAGCGTTTCTTTCGGCCAGGCAATGCCGGATAGGACATAATCGAGGGCACGCTCCATCTGAGCGCTGTATCCCTTTGCGGCAAGTCGAATGGCCTTATCAATGTCGGATCGCGCCTTCTCGTGAGCATCACGTGCAGCGTTCCACTCGACAAGATCTTGCTGGTACTGTGCTTCTAGTTCCTGAGCCTCCTTTTCCATCTTAGAACTCCGCAGGAGCATCTTGTCGAGCAGCCCTGGAGCGTCCGTTGAAGGTCGCCGCGGTTCGTCCAGATCGAATGCCTGTGGTAGCGCCGGCAGAGCACCCGGCCGAGGGGTCATCATATGAGCCGATAGGCACTCATTGAGCGCCTGGTTGATCTTGGCTGCAGCTTTTTCCAGAAGCGCCTGGATCTCGTCACTCTTCTCTACCTTCACCCTCTTCACGATTGCCGGCGGAAGGGGAGCGTCTTCCAAGTCGGTGATAATCAACGAACCATCATCGTCGACTTTGACCTTGATCGGCCCGGAATAGCCTGCCGAGTCTGCAGCAGGGTTTGGCGCGTTCCTTGTCCCCGATCGGTCCAGCCGTTCACGATACGCGAGGCCGGTCCCGGGCAGGCCAGCGTTGAGGTAGGTACCACGCTTGCCCATCGTTAAGCTTAGTCCACGTGGCCCAACAGAGGTGCTGATGCCCGACCCGCTGATGTTGAGCCGAACACCAGGCACGATCGTAATTCGTTTGCTGAAGCGAAATCCCATTTCTTCCTCCGAGGTCCTCTGGAAATGCCGGGCTGCTCACTGACTGGCAGAGATCTTGGCCAATCTATGGGCTATACGTGCGAGTTCAGTGAAGCTGGATACTAGACTGAGACTAATCGGCTGGGACATCGGAAACCTGAATTGCCGGCTGTTCGTGGAGCTTATGGCAGAATTCAGAATTATAGATCCCCACTAAATACTCATCTTGGCTTGCTCGATTCATATCTTTTAGCGACCAATCCTTTTTAATCATCTGATGGTAATCGGCCATAATTTCTGGATTAGGGTTAATAGCATTGGCCAACCCAGTCTGATTAATCTTATCTGCGATGATGTCTATCGACGCTAACTGCCCAACAAGTTTTGAGGCCATGCTGCACTCCAAAACTCGCTTGGTCGTCACTTCTTTTTCGTCCGATGAATCATTCAGCGTAAGCACTGAATAGAAAGGCGGTTCAGCAAGAGGTTTGGATGATGCCTGTGTCGGCACTACACCATCACTTTTGTACTCCTGTAAAATAGAGCCATTCCACTTATACAGACGCTTTGTCTCCATGGATGGGCAGCAATCTGCATCATCTGGGCCGTGCGAGAGCTCGACATAGCTGAGAACGCCATTGCCTTCGTCAGCCAAATCAGAGGCGGAGTTCATGATATCGAGGCGTGTCTTAGCTTCCCACGCATCACCGTTATGGATGAGGGGAACAAGATATTGGTTGCTGTAATTACCGCCATTAATTGGCTCAAGAGTGTACATCACAACTGCATCAGTGCTGCCGTTGCCGTCGAAATCGACCTGCAGGTAACGGCGGGCTTCGCCGTATTCACTGGCGGCATTCTGCTGTGCGTGCTCAATAATCGCCGCGTCAACCGCTACCTTAAGCCCATTAGCCTCAACATCCTGCGAAGCAGATTGAACAGGCTCTTCTTTGAGAGACTCGACAGGCTTTGGCGCTTCGGAAACCATATTCGGCGCTTGCTCCCAAACTTCCTGTAGCTTCTTTCTGTTTTCTAGGAGCCGCTTCGTATACTCCTCAAGGATGGCACTAAAAAGTTCGTCTGCATCTGATGCCTCAATAATTCTTACAGACTTCCCATCAAATGGCTCGAACCCCCCCATAAATACACGAGTAAAAAAGCCCGGCCTCATGACTTCAAAAGTCTCGACCATTTTTCCGATGGATTTTTCTACATGCTCTTCAAATCTCTCGGCACTTTCCCCTTTGAGATCTAGACGCTCAGGCCCTGCCGCAATCATTTTGCCCTTAATAACTTCCAGAAGCATGATGTTGTAGTCGATCGCTTTGTCGTTACAACTATTGGAAAAAGTGGCAAAGCACTCCTGCATATACTCCTGATGAGCAAAATTGAGCTTCTGGTCGTTAACGAAGTCGCAGCCAGCCAGTGCTAAAGGTACTGCCATTGCCAGTGATTTTAACTTCATTCCATTCCCCATCACGGTAATTTCACAGGTCTTAAAATCCAACCAACCAGAGCCGACAGGAACTGGTCACTTACATGCTATCTGAATCGCCTACGATTTCGTAAAACCCTTCAAGCCTCAAATGAACATACACTACTGATCGGCCGTTTCAACTCAATGTAGCTACGAAACCAGGGGCGATTCAATTTAATATGACATGCATTGGGCGGTCTAAATCGCGCATGCTGCAGTCTTTGCTGTTATAGATCTTAACGAGATCAACCGAGTTGCGATCATCCGGCTATCTAACGCATTATCTTGCCGACCACGACACTCGTTCTCTTCCTGCAGATATGAAAAAGCCCCGGTAATTCCGGGGCTTTTTCCGCCTTTCGGCTTAGCCGATGCTCACGCCGTGAGCTTCAGCCAGAGGCTTCAAGCCGCCAGCAAAACCTTGGCCGATCGCCTTGAACTTGAACTCGTCGTTGTGACGGTACAGTTCGCCGAAGATCATGGCGGTCTCGGTGGAGGCGTCTTCGGACAGGTCGAAGCGAGCAATCTCTTTGCCGTCGGCTTTGTTCAGGACACGGATGTAGGCATTACCCACCTGGCCGAAGGACTGCTTACGAGCTTCGGCGTCATGGATGGTGACGGCGAAGACCAGCTTCTTCACGTCTGCGCCCAGGCCGTTTAGTTTGACGTTGACTTGCTCGTCGTCGCCATCGCCCTGACCGGAGCGGTTGTCACCCAGATGCTCGATGGAGCCGTCAGCGCTCGTCTTGTTGTTGTAGAAAATGAAGCTGGCGTCGTTGAGAACTTTACCGTTTTCGCCAGTGACGAAAACGGAGGCATCGAGATCGAACTCGGTGCCGTCAGTTACGCGCGGATCCCAGCCCAGGCCCACGATGACCTCGGTCAGACCTGGTGCTTCTTTGGACAGACTGACGTTGCCGCCCTTTTGGAGAGAAACTGCCATAATGTGATTCCTTGATTCAGTTTATTAGATGGAGGTCAGTTGACGGTCAGACCGTAACCGTTGGCCAGGGCCTTCAGGCCACCAGCGTAGCCTTGACCAACAGCACGGAACTTCCATTCGCTGTTGTGGCGGTACAACTCGGCGAAGATCATCGCGGTTTCAGTCGAGGCGTCTTCGGCCAGATCGTAACGAACAATCTCGGAGCCGTTGGTCTCGTTAACGATACGGATGAAGGAGTTGCCGACCTGACCGAAGTTCTGGCGACGATTTTCAGCGTCATGGATCGTCACGGTGAAGGCGATCTTGTCGACGTCGACCGGCACGCGGCTCAGATCGACCTTGATAGCCTCGTCGTCACCGTCGCCGGCGCCATCACGGTTGTCGCCGGTATGCTCAACGGAACCGTCCGGACTCTTGAGTTGGTTGTAGAAGATGAAGTCTGCATCGCCGCGGACTTTACCGGAGGCGTTTAGCAGGAAAGCGCTGGCGTCGAGGTCGAACTG
This sequence comes from Pseudomonas sp. HMSC066A08, assembly GCF_001813025.1. NCBI lineage: Bacteria > Pseudomonadati > Pseudomonadota > Gammaproteobacteria > Pseudomonadales > Pseudomonadaceae > Pseudomonas > Pseudomonas sp. HMSC066A08. The sequence continues at coordinate 471,618 of NZ_KV811305.1, read as the reverse complement.
GGTGCCATCGGTGGAGCGAGGGTCCCAACCCAGGCCTACCAGAATTTTGGTTAGGCCAGGCGCCTCTTTAGACAGGGAGAGGTTGCCACCTTTTTGCAGAGACAGTGCCATGTATACAGCTCCTTGTGGTTGCTACTGATTACTGGTTTTCGACTTGCGCTTCTTCCTTTTCCGGGAAGATCACGCTTGCGAGGATGCCGACTGCCAGAACTGCCAGGACGATAAGCAGGCTGGTATTCGGATCGATACTGATGCCGTGATGGAACAGGTGGTTGGTGGCGTTCAGGCCGAGCTTGGCAGCGATGAAGAACAGCAGCACGATGACCGCCTTCTCGAGGTGCACCAAATAGCGCTTCAGTGCTTCGAGAACGAAGTAGAGGGTGCGCAGACCCAGGATGGCAAACAACATTGCCGAGTAGACGATCAGGGGTTCACGGCTCACCGCGATTACGGCCGGAACCGAGTCGAAGGCGAACAGAACATCGGACACCTCAACTACCACCAAGCACAAGAAAAGCGGAGTGGCGAAAAGACCACCTTTCGCCGCCAGGCTTATGTCTTTGTTCTCGGGTTTCTGCACTTCGACTTCTAGCTTCTTGCGGCTCACAAAGAAGTTATGACCGTACAACTTCGGCCATACCGGGAAGAGCTTTTTCGCGAAGCGGTAGGCAAGATGTTGGGAGTAGTCCTCCTCTTCATCATCATCGTCACCGCCCTTGAGCATCATCACAGCGGTCCAGGCAACGATCAGCGCGAAGACGATCTCGACCCAGGGGCCAAATGCCAGCAGGCCGGTACCGATGACCACGAATACTCCACGGAAGACGATAGCGCCGATGATGCCCCAGTAGAGAACTCGGTGACGGAGGCCATCCGGCACCTTGAACCAGGCGAAGATGGCCATGAAGACGAACAGGTTGTCGACCGACAGCACTTTCTCCAAGGCGTAGCCGGTGACGAACAGGCTGGCGACTTCAGCGCCGTGCTGCACGTAGAGGAAACCTGCGAACGCCAGAGAAATCGCCACCCAGAACACGGACCAGATAGAGGCGCGCGCCAGGGTGATCGGCTTGTCATCGCGATGGGTAACCATGTCCAGCAACAGCGCGGCAAGTGCAAGGCCGACGAATACCGCCATGGTCAGCGGTGGGAAGCCAATGTGAGTCGTTTCCACGTTTAAGTTTCCTTACAGTTCGAAGTCTGCCGGGTTCAGACCCAGCTCTAGGCAAATCAGGCGGCATGCCGCTTTCTCTTTATCATCGAAGTCACCGTCGGAGGCGCCGATGGCGCAGGCCACACGCACCAGTAGCCGTGCTTCGCCGTCCTTGCCCTTGACCTTGCTGATCGCCTTCAGGGCTTCAGCTTGACCAATCTGGAAGTCGAACTCGAACTTGCCGCAGGCGTCGCTGAAGACTTTGATCACGTCGTTCAGGTTGAAGACCTTCAGTTCCGGAGAGTTATTGATGAAGCCGGTCATCTTCATCTTCTCCTCGGATTTGATTTCACCATCCGCCGCGGAGATCAGCGCGCACGCATTTGCTACTGCCTCCATGAAGGTGCGATTTTTGAACTTGGCGACCTCAGTCGTCAGAGTCTCGCGAGCTTTCGTCGCGTTGGTTTTCAGCCATTCGAGCATGTGTTCCTCTCAGTGAGCGGGGCCCTTCGGCCCCGCCGGATCAGTGTTTACTTGGAGCCCGCCGTCCAGCGCATCCCCCAGCCGTAGGCTTTGTCCATATCTTGGTGCCCACGGTGGAAGTCGACTCTGCGGGAGACCTTAACGGCCCCGTTTACGTTTTCAAGCAAGGCGATGGCGCACATCCCATAGCGTCCACCTTCTTCGTTCAGGCGAACTTCGATTTCTGGCTGGCCCGGGATGAAGATCGTCACGACGCCGTCGGTAGCTTTCCAGTTCGGAGCACCTTCGTAGATGAACGCGAAGACCAGGATGCGTTTGATCTCGCTCCACTGCCGGCCGTTGATGTGCATCCACTCGCCGCCAGCAACAGAACCAGTTCGGTCGTCGCCCATCAACTGAATGTAGGGCTCATCGTTCAGATCACCGAAGGCCTCCCCCAGGGCCTGAACAACTCCCTTGTAGCCATCTTGCAGTTCGAAGAGACACCCAACGTCGAGGTCGACGGACTTGCTCTTGCCAAAGATGCCGCCGAGTACACCGCCACTTCCACCTTGGTTCCAGTTCAAGTTCACCTTGATCTCACCAAACCCTGCAGCAGGCTTGTCCAGGCTGATGCTCGAGCGAGACTTGTCGAGCGTTACCTTGCTGAGGCTGATGGTCGGCTTCGGCGGGGCTGGAGGTACTTGAGGCGGCGCAGGCGCCGCAGCGGGAGTCGGTGCCGGCGCGGAAGGCGGTGCAGCGATTTCGACGCCGAAGTGCTTTGCCAGCGGTCCCAAGCCTCCCGCGAAGCCCTGGGCGACACAACGAAACTTCCACGCTCCCTGCCGAAGGTAGAACTCACCGAGGATGAGGGCGGTTTCATTCATCCCGTGTGTTGGGATCTGAGCTTCGATCCCTCCAGTGAGCGCTAGCGATAGCGTCGACACGCGATCAAAGGTTGCCTTGTTCTCGTAGATGGTTGCGGTGAGGGCAACTTTCTCCACGGCAGGATCAACACGGCTGAGGTCGACTGTGAACTCAGCACGACCGGCCGAATTGGCGGTTAGCTGAACAGCCCCACCTAGAATACTAGTTTGACCGTAGAAGCACATGTCGCCATCGCCGCGAACCTTCCCCGAGGTGGTTAGGGCGAATGCAGAGATATCGATGTCTGCGCCTGGAGCCGGCGTATAACTGATGTCCACACGCAGTTGGCCGGTGGCAACCGGCGCATTACCGCCAGGTACCAGGGTTGTCATGCGCGTACCGCCTGAATAGCCAGGTTGACGAGGTCGTCCGCAGTGCGGCCGTTAGTGGACTGGCCGATCGCCTTGAAGTCCCAATCGTTACCCTTGCGGCTGAGGCTAGCCATTACTACGCCGGTGTGCTGGCCCTTCTCGGCGAGGTTGAAGCGCGCCAGCTCCTGGTTCTTCGAGTTGTTCACGATTCGGCAATAAGCATTTTCCACCTGGTCGAACTTCTGACCGCGGAAGCTGTTGACGGTGAACACCAGGTGCTGGACGGAGGCTGGCAGACGCTGCAGGTCGACGTTGATGGTTTCATCGTCGCCATCGCCTTCACCGGTGAGATTGTCGCCGGAGTGCTTGATGGAGCCGTCCTTCGAGCTAAGCTGACGGAACCAAACCAGATCCACCGGCTTCATGTTCCCGTCCAGCAGAATGCAGGAGGCGTCGAGGTCGATCTCGTCGTTGCCACTGCCGAGGAGCTTGGAGAGGAAACCTCCAGACTTTACCGGATCCCAACCCAGTCCGAGGCTGACCGAGGTCAGGCCGCTGCCGGCAGTTTTTTCCAGCGAAATGCTCTGATTTTTGCTCAGGGTGATTGCCATGCTTACGCTCCTTGTTGATCTTCAGAGTTCGAGTGGGAGTCACGCGGAGAAACACTCACCGAGCTCCCGGCCTTGCTATACCGCGAGCGGGAACGCCGCCACGCGGGGTGAAAATGACGCCAATGCGCATCTTGCGCTGCATCCAATAATTCATGATCGCCATGGGTATCCCCCCAGGCCCTCAACCGATACTGTGTCAGAGGGCCATATATGGCTTCCAATCGGCGTACCTTGTTCTCGCAGCGACAGTTGTTTCCGCTGATCCTGCCGGTCAAGTGACCATCGACCACTTCCAGTTCTGTACCGATGAGCTTGATGCCGAGACGTTCGGCGAAGGGCCGCAGAACTAGCGCCGGAGAAGCCGAGCAGAGTGTAACCTCCGCTCCGGACGCAATTTCGGCCGCGACTGATCTTACCCCTGATGGGCGCATGAGCTTGGGCCAAACCAACTGGCAAAAATCTTCAGCTTTCTGACATACCCATTTGGCTTCCACGCCAGCGAGAAATGTGCCTATCAACTGGGCCTTAAGCTCATCCCGGGACATGCCCCTGGAGAGATACCTCAGGGTGGGCAGCGCCAACCTGAGAATGCGTTGGGTGAACTCGCGAGTGCCGAAGGCAAACCGAAGGAACGGCACGAAGCTGTCGTGCCGGGTGAGAGTGCCATCGAAGTCAAACACCGAGAGCACCTTCGCTCCTTTCGGCCCAGCCTCCAGCATTTCGATGCTCATTAGTAAGCCTCGGCCAGGCGGACACTGTGCTCGCCATTGCCCATGTCGGCGGTTTTCACACCATGCCACTTGGCGCGTTCAAGGATGTTCACTGCCCACTTGTAATGAGTAGCCGGTTCGCACATTGCATCGTTGTGCTTGAAGACGGCGGGGGCTACATCGTTGACGATCAGCTTGGCACAGTTGAGGTCCTCCAGGCTCACGCGGAGAGTGTCCTGAATGATGCGGATCTGACTTGGATGAATTGCCGTCTTGCCTACCAGGCCATGTGCGATGTCGAGCTTCAACTCCTCCTGAAGAAGATGAGGCGTGGCCAACTGCTCGAATACAGGGGCCGTCAGGGCAAATCCCTGTGCTCCCATCACGCCGGCGAGCATGGGAATCACGTAGCTCATCGGTGTGTTGTAGAGCGTGGTGGCAGGGTTGCGGCGCAGGCCGAGGCAACCCATGAGGTCGTTCCCGCCAATCCGGAGTGCGATGATGCGTTGGTTCAGGTTGGCCTTCAGAGCCTGGCCGAGCTCCACCATGGCACCCGGGTCGTAAACATCGCTCGTTTCCAGGGTTGGCATGAGATAGAGGTCAGGGTTGCTAACAGCGGCTTCCCAAAAAGGAAGAGACTTCAGCGTCAGCTTGGGAACGACGAACCCGTTGACGTGCTTCATCAGCGGCCATCCGTTCAGCACTGCTGCCATCTCTGCATCGCGAGGACGGAGGAAGAGCAACGGCCCTTGTTCCGGGCGGCCGCCACGGGCCTGAATGCCCATGAGTAGGGCCTGCAGATTTGCGAGTGCACTTTCGACGTCGATCGCCGCCACTGCATCTTCCAGGCACACAACGAGTGAGCGAAGCTCAGGGATCTTCATCCCGAACACCACATCCAGGATGTCATCGCGGGTTGCCGGCATGTACAGAGTCGCCCCGAGGGCGAATGGAGAAATCGCCTTCATCAGTTCGTACTCCGGATGATGGTTACCGCACGATAAGGTCCAAGAGCCTCGCCGGTCTCCTCCACCGTTACCCCTGCGCGCTCGGTGAGATGCAGTAGGAGTTGCACGTCGCCGTCATTACGATCTCGCACCAGCACGTGATCGGGCACTCGGCGCAGGACTGCTCGGGTAGCCTCGGCAATACCTGGTTTCACGCGATTCAGGTTGCTGATGCCAAAGCGGGTAGCCAGGGAGGTAACCACGTTTTCGGCCGCGGCCTGGAGCTTCAGGCTCTGCTCGTGCGTCCAGGGCGATGCGGTTTGGACGCTACTCAGCGCTTGGCGCTCAGCCTCGATCTTGTCGATGAATTCACGAGTAACGTCGTGTTCACTCAAGTGGTCGTAGACCACGCAACCATGAAGCCCACCTTGAGTCGGCCAGATGGAGCGAGACACCAAGCCGGAAACGGTTGCGCCCAAGATTCCGGACGGGATAACCCAGTCCTCTGCGGAGGCGGCGAGCCATGCGCGGCCGCAGGGGTCGGCTAGCACAACGAGTCGGGGCTCTTCCGGGAAACGCTTGTCGGCACCTAGCGTCCGCTTGAGCTCGCCAGAGATTGCTCCCTTGCCGGTCCAGCCATCCACGAAGACAATGTTCTCAGCACCGTGCAACTGGATGATCGCTTCGAGGGCCACTGTATCGATCCCACGATCACGGATAATGCTTACGCCATAGTGGTGGGCGTCACGGCCCATCTCGACCAGTGCCCGACGGAGCAGGACGCCAAGGGGAAGGCCGGCGCGCACGAAGGAAACCAGTGCGATGCTGGAGCCGGTGCAGACGGCACTCAACGCCAAAGCCAGAGATTGAACATCTTCAGCCATGCGAGCACCGTTCAGCACTAGCGCGCGAGCGTACAAGGACTTGTGAACGTCGGTAGGCGCGTGTTCTTGGCTGATCATCTCCGAATAGTGCTTCTGATTGGTCTGAATCAGGCGCTCCTTCTCCTCGACATCGGTGACATTCATTTGCACCGACCGCAGAAGGAAATGGACGTCTTCCGGCGCGTAGCTTCCGCTGCCGACGGTATTCAGGGTGGCAAGGAGATTACTCAATGATCATCTCCTCCACGGCCTTGGCCAATTGGCTGCGAGCGGGTGTAGCCCACATGTGGCAAAGGCCCATGAATCCTAGGTCAGTAATGCTGTCGCCGAAGCCAAGGACTGGGCGATCTCCATTGATCTTGGCGTCACGGCGCAGCCATTCTTGAACTGCCAATCGCTTGGCCAGCCCCTTGGGCAGGAAAGCGAGGTTGTTGCCGTTGGCGTGAATGTGCATGCCTTCCAGCATGCCTCGGGCTTGAACCTCGGCCAGAACCTTGGAGAGGACAGCGTCATCAGATTCGTTCTGTTTGGTCACCACGTAGTGGCGCAGACCTTCTTCTTCCACAACCCAACCGCGGAGCGAATAGCCCATGTCCTTCCCGATCCGCAAGGTTGCTTCGCTCAACGCTGGCAGTCGATCCTGGAAGGCCCAAAGGGATTCTGCCATCTGGCCATGCCAGTCCTGATCCAGTGAGCCGTCAGAGTGGAGCATCACACCACCATGCGAGCAGATAGCCCCCTCGGTGAAGGGGAGCTTGACGCGGCTGTAGGCCTCAACGTCACGCGCAGTGACAGGCACTACATCGGCAGAAGCCAGCAGCCAACTGATGAAGGAGTGCTGGATCGGGTTCATGTACCCATTGGGTTGGCCGTGTACGTCCAGCGTCGCGGTAGTACGCGGCGTACCTTCGACCATCTTGCGAGAGGTCTGGAACAGGGTGTCGTCGAGGTCGACGAATACCAGGGGACGATTAGTGCCCATCGAAAATCACCTCGGCATTCAGGGCAGCAACCAGCTCTGCAGGAGCAGCCTGCTCGGGAGTCTCGGAGCAGATCAGGACTCGGTCAAACTGCCCCGGCTTCACGTTGTAGAGGAAGTTCGGGATGCCAAGACCGTAGTTATCTGAGAACGACAGGGCGTGCTCGATGGCGTGGCCCAGGGCGATTGGAGAGCGGGTGGTAGAACTGAAGTGCACGTCCACACCAGCACGTTCCAGTCGCTCAGCCAGCAGGAAGGGACGCCAAACGAACTCACTTGTACCCACCACGATGACTTTCTCGTTAGGGTGAACCCGGATGTCGGGGGCAAGCGTGTCGTCCACACGACGAACGCCCAAACGCCCCCAGTCCTTGTCAGCCGAAAGAGGCCACTCGCCGATGGAAACTGCTCCCACGTCGGGCATTTCGGGTAGCGGGGCAGCTGGGTTTTCATGGAACTGGTAGGAACCCTGCATCAGCGAAACTGCAGTGGCTGATTCCCCGATGGTTTTGCGCACAGCGCCAGCAGACCAGTCCGTGAGGACGCACGTGACGATACGTTCGATCTTGCTCAGTCCGGCCTCTACCAAGGCGCGGTGCAGATTGACGAAGGTCTTCCCAGTAGAAGCCTCATCGTCCACCAGCACCAGCGACCGCGCCTGAAGCATCGCTTCCCTGATTTCGGGATCGACGGGCATGTGGATCAGGTGTGCACTCGCATGGCTATGCTCTTCCTCGAATCGAGCGAAGAGGTCAGTACCAAGGGGGTGGCGAGTGCTGATGAGGTACACACTGTCAGAGCGGGTGGCACTGAAGGCGCGGTGCACACCGGCACCGAGGCCAACCGCCGTTTCGGCCATGCCAATGACCAGCACCGGACCGGGGAGATCAGGCGGGATTTCGGCGGCTAGGCTCTCGAAGCTGGCAGCCATAACCGAGGGGCGCACGGGTATATGGCGGCCCAGCACTTTCGACACGAAAAGGAATGCTCGCTTGGGATTCCGGCGCTCTGCGAAACCGAACAGGTCAGCTGGAGGGAGAACGGTGTCTTCGACTTTGACCTCGAGGAGCCCTCGCTTGAGTTGGGCGCGTACGGACGTTGGTACTATGATATTTTCCATGAATGCTTCCTTGTTTGGCACGAGGGCTGACCCTAACGCCTAGTCCCGAGATTCAAGCAATTGTTTCCCTATGGATTACGCGCCTCGATTTTCCATAGCGATTGCTGAGCTTCACGGGCCATTTGAGATGTCGAGAAAGTCTTTCCTGTTGGTGTACGAGCTGGCTCGATACCACAGGCATCAAGAAACGCCAGGGCAAGCCCGGCCTTGACCGCGAAGTTCATGTTCTGTGCGTCAGGGATCGTGGAAGTCACCATCCCTACTACTGATCCAGCTGCGTCAAAGAGGGGGCTACCACTTGATCCCGGCTGAATTGGTGCAGTGAATTGGAGCAGGCTGGAGTCATTGTGCAGGCCAAAGAGTGCTGAAACGCCACCTTGGGTGACGTGCACTCCCCCTCCGGCCAGACCAGCAAGTGGGAACCCGAGGGCCACCACAGGCTCGCCAAGGTCACACCCAACTCCATCCCGGAAAGCCACCGGCTTAAAGGCTGGCGCTCCCTGCACTCTAAGGAGTGCCAAATCATTGCGTTGATCTACAACCACTGCCTCGGCACGATGGCGTCCTTCGAACGAAGCGATGTGGATCTCTTTCATGTCCTCAATGACATGCGCGCAGGTGAGAATATGGGTGGAAGTCACAGCAAAGCCGGTGCCTGTCGCTCCGGATGCTGGTCGGCTCTGTTCTGAGGAACTGGAGCGGCGGTGCGGGTGAGCATCGTCGATCTTCAGGCCGATGCGACGTCCAAGAGCTGCTAGGCCATAGGCCGACCCCTCGGCCAGAGCACGGAATTTCCACTGGTGATTGCGGCAATAGAACTCACCGACAATGATCGCTGATTCACCATTGTCGGACAGGTTCAAGTTGAACTCGATCTGAGAGTCGATCTGCAAGCGGAGTAATCGCAGGTCGCTTACTGGGCCCATTGCCGAGAAGGTGTACACGACCAAGAGCACCCTGTCGGCACCGGTCGGGAGTTGGCCGAGATTCAAGTTGCAGCAGATTTTCTCTTGCCCACCGCTCCACTGCATCCAGGCCTGGGAAACCTGGAAAAGTGCTGCTTCCCCTTTTGGGTGACGCTTATCGTCCAGCGGAAGCAGAGCGACAGCGGCATAGTCCCCGAATGCCGAGGGATTGCCGCACTCCAGCGTCCAGGAACATTGCGCCGCTCCCAAAGCGGTGTTTGCGCCAGGCGCCATCACCATCATCCCTGCTTTGCTCCTTGAGTCCCGAACCTTACTAAATGCGACGAAATGGTATCAAACTTGAAGTCTGACTACATATCAAGTTGCTACTGGCACCGCAACGGTTATGGCTTTCACCCTGATGTTCGGTATCCAATCACTCACCGGCTCAGCCAGACCAAGCCTTCTAGTGGCGAAGATACCTGGCAGGTTCACTCCCGTATGTCGGGTGTAGCCGATGCCACCGGAGTACCGCGGATTGATCTCGAGCAGATGTGGGACACCGTCTAAATCATCCCGCGTTTGGACATTGACCAGGCCATCGCACTGGAAGTGAGCGGCAGCCTTCAGAGCGAGCTCCACCGCCGGCGAGGCATTCTCGAAGGTCTGGTGCAGCCCTTCTTTCCGGCGACCAACAAATGCCACGGGGCGGCCGGATTCGCAAACCATGTCGATCGAGCACTCGCTTCCTGTCATGTACGGCATCACCAGCATGGCGGAACGATCCGCTCCAGCCCGGTAGGCATTAAGGTATGTCTCGAACTGGACTTCCCGAGAAGCGGGGTTGGCGAAGCAACGAAACGAATCCACTTCAGACTTGAAGCGCCAGAACCCCTGACCATATATACCTACCGCTGGTTTGACACAGACGTCGCCGTGAACACGAAGGGACTCGTAGGCATCGATGAGTTCCTTCGCATTACGTGCCGTGATCGCCGGGACACACGCAAGGCCAGCACGCTCTGCTTCCGCCGTGAATTTGCTCTTGTCATCTACCAACTCGAACGTACCCATGCTCGAGCCGCCGGTAACCAAAACCAGGCCAGCGACCTCGAATCGATGGCGCTGAGCCTCAAAGACACTCCCCACGCGGCCGGCTAGGATGACTTTAATCCCATGCCTTAGGGCGGTCTCGATCACCCAGTCGATTCGTTCCTGGTTGTCCTTCGGTTCAAGGAAGCTTACATCGGCGCTTCCGGTGATTTCGGGCCTGTCTTGGCGATGTGAAGCAAAAATCCTCACTTCCGGCGGGAGGGCTTCACGCGCTCCCAGAATGATGTCCCGCTGGCTGGACTGTCCCTCAAGAAACCAAATCAAGATATGCATCCTCAGGGTGGCTGCGGCCGGGCAAAAAAGGCGATCAGCCATGTTTATGGTGGAAGGGGCGATAACGGGGGCTCGGCGTGTATCAACCGGCATCCAGCATTCTACTGGAGTGTATCGCCAAGATCTAAATATCACTCTGGCCGCATCTTGAGCGTCTTTCAGAACCTCGTGCACGCAAGGTTTGGTGTTCAGTAGAGTGCTGAAGTTATCGGAGAAACAGAGCCTGATCGCAACTCTCAACGGACTCGTTCCTGGACCCAGTTGAAAGAGAAACGGTATTGGTTACTAAAGGGAACTTGAATGCACCCATCCGGTTGCTGGTGGTCACTACAAGGTGCTCGCACAGGCACGGCCCAACTCCTAATCGGATAATGGGCAGCCGAAGCTGCCCTAGGTCACATTGATGCGTGCGACTGCCTCACTGCGATGAGGCTGTGACACCAACCTTTGGTCGGTGCATTAGATCTATCAGCGACAATTGCCGGCCAACCGGTACCCTGCGGCTTCTGCCTCCTGGACACTGCTGAACTCCACTCGGTTCTTTGGTGATACTTTGTCGTAGCTCGGGCAGCCCGGCCAGTGGAAAATGCGGGAGTTAGCATTTCCGCGGATATGGTCGGCATCGTCTATGTTGGAGGCGATGGCTGCAGTGCTCTTCTGAGCTTGAGACGGGAAAATCTGCTTCATTCCGCCCCCCGCAACTCGACTCCTTTCTGCCTCCGGTCGGACCGTTACAACCCCCTGGCGCAGCTTCGCATTTCCCAGGGTGACGAATACGGGAGCGTGATCACTCACGTGCTTCCGGCTTTTCTCATGGCTCCAGCCGATCATCCGGGGGTAGTCCATGATGCCCGCGTTATCCAGCTTCAGACGATGCGTCCTGGATACCCAGATGTTGTCGTAAAGATTGGCGTAGAGCCCTTCGCGTGCGGAAAGCGTGGTTGCGCCCTTTGTAATGAGGGGCGTTGCGTGCTGTGAGAGGCCGGAAAATGCGGGGTGAGAGGGAGGCATATTGAAGTCACCTACCAGCATGACCGGGGTTTCTGGGTAGATGCTTTCCAGCCACGCCCAGTAGCTCTCCAATTCCCTGACCTCCGGCTCACGGTCTTGGGGACCTTTCCCGTACAACACGTGAATGCTGGCCACAGCAAATAACGTACCATCTCGTTTCGATTTAAATCGGGCCGATAAGGGCTCCCTAATAAAGCGATCGCCTCGATCCATGTACACGACTGCCCCGTCTTCGTATACGACAACGCTCTCACGCATGAGGAAAGCATAGAGTTCTTTGTAGGAGCGGGAGCCCACCGCATGGCTGACCAACGTCGACCATTGCTCCCCGGTCCGTTTCTCAAGCTCCGCCTCCAACTTTGTCAGTCCTTCCTCATTCATCACTTCCTGAATGGCTACCAGATCTGCTTTCCCTGCCACCTCGGCGAGTGCTGGAAAGCTCTTCTCCCCACCCTGTCCCAACCTCATGGCGTTCCAAGACATCAGAGTCAGATCCGCTGCCGAGCTCAGAGAACTGACCAGAACAGTGCCCAAAAGCAATGCGCCATTGAAAAACCCTTTCACCCGTTTACTCCTTTTGTTTGGGCATCAAACGTAACTGAATTTTCAGCTACCGGCCGATTCTGTTGAAAAAAACCGTCATGATTCTGCCCCATGAAAGAGCATGAGCGACGTTGAAATCTGGTTCGCTCAAAACTTATTTTTTCGTAGAGGCACCGAAATCTAATGTATTTTTTAACCGTCCAAAGCTGCCATCTCAAAAACCAACTTTTCCAACAGAATCGGCGGAAGAGGTTCTTCGCAAACAACTGCATCCATGCCAAACAAAATCTCTAACAGCTGCTTACGAAGGGGCACTTCATTATGATTTTGACTAGGGAATTTTGATGCTAGAACTCTGGCATAACCGGACTAAGCCACTGCCATAGCTCGCCCTGAAATAGTCACACTCAACCTCTGGACTTCAACGCTTTGACATTTTTTGAGTCGACAATAGCTCGAAGCATCCTCAGTTCTGCTTCGAGACTTTCGTTGATAGACACGAGTTTAACCTTCATAGCTTTCAATCCATTAATTTCTATACGGAGCGCCTTGATTATATCGCGCATCTCTCGCTGAGCCTCCAGTCCTTTGACAATCTTTTCTCGATGCCCCTGACCGAGAGCAGTACGAATTTCTTCGGCAACACGGGGATAGCGATTATGGATTGTTGCACGACTCATACCTGCCTCTTCGGCAACCGAGGCAATAGACAACTTTCTACTAGATTCTACTATCCTCGTACGTCCGTGCTGGATTCGCTTTAAAGCATCTAGCAACTTTTTTTCGGTTCCCGATATTCGATCTTCTTTATGCATGACGAAGCCCCCCTTCAAGTAAAACACCGAGCTTAAGCTCCTCAATATCAGCTCCAAGCTCTTGAAGGACGACTTCACACCGTCGAATATCGCTGTCAATTCGTGCACCCGCACCTGGACCACAGTCATTAGCGATAGCTTTAAGCTCCAACATTTGACCATATATGCCTACCCAATGTGGCAGCCGCGATTCATCGATAAGACTTTTCGAGCAATCACCGCATCGAGTTTTATCCAATACACTGCCACCGGAGCAGCCCGTACTATCTGCAGTACACCATGCAATACCAGTACTTCTCAGATGCACAACCTCCGATACAAACTGAACCATTTCACGGCGGCTTTTGTACGTCCGAATCGCCTCATCAGAGGATCGAAAAATACGAATGGTCTCTGCCAAACCACCAGAAACCAATGCATCTTCTTCAAAAACACTTTCAAGCACCAGCATCTTTTCGTGACGCATTGCAACATAGATTTCATCAAACAGCTCTTTATCTCTAACTTGATCCTCTGCATATATCGCAGTCATATCCAGCGTCCAATGTTTGAAATGATCACGAAGATAACGAACATCACCGAGTTGACTGCGAGCCACATATCGAGCGAACGTCCTTCTAAATTGGTGTGGTGCGACCTCCCAGTCAATATTATGAGCCAGCATAAACCGCTTTAATCTTGCCCTAATGGTTTGTGCAGCAAAAACTTGGAGTTTATGTGCATGCCCTCCCCACCCAAGGAACAAAGAATCGAGATGCGCTTCATAATCATGCATCTCTATCAGATTACTTGCCGACTTAGCCAAACTGTATCTATCATTTAGCTCGGCACGAATCTCTGCGGTGACCTTCCCCGCAACATCTAGCGCTTCATGGGTAAGCTTTGTGACTAGCCAATCTACCTTACCCTCTTTGGTCTTTGTGGATACTCCAGACATCCAGTAAAACTTAGTACCATCTTCCCCATCACGTACGTAGTGAGCGCCTATTTTTAAGCTCATGAGCTCTGAAACTCTTATACCGCTCGTTAGAAGAATGACGATACTGCAGGCATCTAGCAGGAGATTTTTCTCAAGTCTCAACCCTAAAATGCCACCCCGGTATCCCGTAGCCGCAAGTTTTGCGTTTACAGTGCCAGAATAGGAATATTGGGCTTGCCATTCGGAAACCATTTCCGCAAGCGCTAATGTCTCGTCTGCGCGCTCTAGACGTGATACAGCCGCACGAAAAATTTCCGCGAGCTTGTTATCTGGAATTGGCAAGGTCTTTGATTGGGCCCAGTGAGCACGATTTGCGCCTGACAACTCAGTCGCGCTACTTTCAGGCCAAGGGTGCACCATGGGAGTAGTAGTAACTTTACTGAGCAGATGCAGTGTGTGCACCGAGCTCAATCGCGTACAAAGATAGGACTTAGAAAACTTATCACCAGATCTACTGCTACTATTTTTTAAATAATTAACATACTGCATACACAGAAATTCTGAAATTTCAGACAAGCACTCGACATAAGCACCAGCAAACTTCAAAAATAATGATACGTTTTTGAAAAAAGAAATTAACGAAGATCCGACTGGTCGCACCCGGCCCTCTATGCCGTTTAAATAGTATTCAAGCATAACTATTTTCAGAACTGAGCGCCAACGCTCTGGAATCTTACCGAACCGAATGCATTTATCGTGGTCAGCAGTCCCAGGTGGAAAAATCGCGTTTGGGAATCGCCAAACGTCATCCGCGAGGTAACTTAAGACTTTGTATGTCCCGTCCCCTAGCCGTGTAGCGGTGACTGCTATAGGCAGGTGCGTGTGACCTTCACGAGCCTTTCTCAGTGCTTCTTGTTGATAATAGCTAACACCCTTAGCCAAAATCATTATGCCAACCCCAAAATTTCAGGATCTTTCCAAAATGGATGAGGATTCTGCCTAGCTTTTTCCCTAGCAGCCACAACAGTGGACTTATCAAATTTAGGCAAGATTTTTTCGTCAATAATTTTAATTATATGCCTATATAACCTCACCCAATTTTTTGCACCGATTCGCCCGCGCTCACGAACCAACAACCAATAGAAGCTTAATAATCTATGCAGGTCATCCGCAGTCACTACGAAAGAGCTGCAGCGAAAGCAGTTTAAGAACTCCACACAATGACTCCCATTCTTGGGAGCCCTGTGCCCGTTAACGGTATCCTTGCAACGGGCCACAGCAGTATTTACCTCTTTTACCGGAATAATACCAAGATCGGCATGATCATTTTCGAGAAGTTCTTTATTACGAACCTCCCCCATCAACGCCCAATTTTTCTCAGCATCAGCCGGCGCTTCCAAATAACTATCCAGGAGGACTTTTGGAGTATTTCCAGCCAACATTGCAGTTAAAAAAGGATCATTACCTGAGAGCTCCCATATTTTATTGGCAAAGGTCTTCCTTAATCTAGACACATTAACAACCAGTCTATCACCATTATCAGAAATCAACTCATGACGAACTACCAGCGCCTCCAAAGCTCGATTAATAGTATTAATAGTTATAGGTGCAGGAGTTCTTTCATCAGGATTCTTTAAGGGGCGCTCACGAACGAATAGCCTATCTTTCCACTCCCCCCTACTCCTTATAGAGTCATTCCTTTCTGCGACCATTTTTATAATAGCGGAAATATCGGGCAGCACCACACTCAGGGTATCTACTTCATCATCCAGCGTTGACACAGCGCCACTACTAACTGACTGATAGTTCACTTTATGAGCGCGGCGCTTATAAGTAATCAAAATACTACGATCACGCCTAAGCGGATGAGGAAGCAAACAACCCATGGAAAGTTCGATTAAAGGCGTAAGATTCAATCCAGTACGAGCTACTATTGCAACCGCACAAAAGGCCAAGCCCTCCGCCAAAATAGGACCAGACGCCTCCTTTACTGCAATCACCTCTCTTTTCAAAGCATTAATAACTTGTGTAAACTCTTTCTTTGAAAAAGCTTTTTCACTACTTTTCCTCCTATTGGAGTGCGGGTAAGGATTAGGAGGAAATATATCACTTGAAAGTAACCCACACCTTACCAACTCGCCAAGCACTGACTTACAACAGGTGTAAATATTTTTCTGAGTTGTATATCCAGCACCAGAGGCCTCGAGATATCTAATAAAAGATGCAACAAACCCCCTATCAATATGTCGCAAACCTATCTCACCCTTCATAGCCATTGACATAAATGAGCAATAGCATAAAAAGCTTCTCGAAACGCGCTTTGCATAAGTAATAATACTCGCCACGGACTTAGTCTTACCTTGCGAAGCTATAGCAGACCCGAGCAACACTTCGATGACTTTATGGCAATAATAGGTAACCTCATCACACCCTACACCATAATATCGCCCGAAATCCAATTTCCGCACTGTCAACGGACTTTCCGGAAAGTTAATAACATAACTCTCCGGAACAAAATTAATGGTCTTTGACAGATGATCCGCAATGATGTGGTTAGATGAGCCTTTATCTATCACCAGAGCAGCAGAAGAAAAATCTTTGCGCGCCATATTCATATTCTTCCAACGCAGACAGAATCAATAAATTCTTGATACTCTCCCATAACATCATCTTCGATCATAGAAATTAAGTGCAAGTACCTCTGCGTAGTAGCCACACTGGAGTGGCCGAGCCTATCCCGCACATATAGCAACGGATCTATAACACTCTTACGCCTGCGCATGTCATGGAGTGTATGCGTCGCATAGGTATGGCGGAGCATATGAGGAGTGACTGTGAAAGGAAGCCCCAGATCTTTCCACATATGGTTTAGACTCTGGCCTTTAGGACTGTAAGGCACACCATACCTAGATAGAAACAACGGAATTGACTCTACACATGAGGTCTGCATACTCCGATTACGCTCATGAATTTTGTACTGCCAGAGCGCGGCCATAAGCGAGCGAGGGATGTCAATCTCCCGCGCCTTATTCCCCTTGAGCTCCATATCCTTTGGACTACAGAAAACTCTAAAGTGAGAACTGCCTTTAGATATTTGAGCGGGATCAAATATATAGGAGCTTGGAAATGTAAGGAGCTCTTCCTTCCTCAACCCACTGCTTAGGGCTAGTCGTGCAATAAGCTTTTGAGTAGAACAACTTACGGAATTTAAAAAAATTCTAACCTGCTCTTTAGTTAAAACTTTTATTGCTGTTCTCTTCCCCTTCACTAGTATATCGGGAGAAGCGACATACCCTCCAGTTACATCCACATGAGCCAAAAATACAGAATGGACTGCGACCCTTACTGTTTCAACATCATATGGAACCCTCTCTATCCAACCTTGGCGCCTTGCATAGTTATAGAAAGAGCAAACAACTCGCAGTCTAAGATTTATGGTGTTTTCGCTAAGCCCGCAACTACGCATCGACCAGTCACGGTATGCAGCCAGTGGGCTCGAGCCCAGCTCAAAAAAACCAACATCTCTCCAGTCTCGATTGGCAGCATTTAGAAAACCTAAATAGTCGTAAAGGGCTTGCCCGTATGAGGCCCATGTATGTTTACTTTCAACTCGCCCCCTGTGAAGGCAGCGGTAAATCAAGAAGGCGCTTACCTCGGGAATTGACCGTAGTTCTGCTGTTAGGATGATAGGAAATCCAGGGTAGCTAACCCCGTTTATTTTGAACCCCTCATCTGCGAAGACCAACTCCATCTCACCCGCCCCATAAAGCTTGCAATATGAGTCACGGTAGACGCCCCAGACTCCTACGACAAGGAAATGTGTAACTATTTAAAGGGCACATTTCACATCGTCCCGGCCTGGGTGATCGGACACCAGCGGCGCTGCTGGCAGAACGGCGGGCGAAGCAACTGCGCGAGGCACGACAGCACCTACCAGCGCGCCGAGGCCGACCTGCACAACCTGGTGCCGAGCATCGGCGAGGTCAACGGCGACCGCAGCAACTTCGGCTTCGGCTGGCTGCCGCAGAAACCCCAGCAATACGGCGCCTGCCCGATGGTGGTGGACTTCAAGGCGCGCAAGGCGATGCCGCGCCCGCAGATCCGCGGGATGATCGCCCGCACCTACTTCTACATGAGCGACCGCTACGGCCTGCGCCTGTCGAAGCAGGATCGCCAGCTCTACAACGCCTGGCACAAGCAGTACCCGCCACAGACCTGGGAGCGCCAGCGCAACCACATGGTCGGTTGCGTGATGGGCTGGGGCAATCCCTATGTCGGCCCGGTAGACCTGGCGACCTGCAGCAACCTATCCTCGCGTCGACGTTGACCTCCGCCGGAGTAGCCCATGATCTTCCGCACCCTCGCCCTGCTGCCGCTCTGCGCCGCCCTGGCGTTCGCCGCCGACGCCGGGGAGCGCCGCTTCGACTGCACGGTGGTGGCGATACACGACGACGCCAGCCTGGGCTGCCGCCTGCCCGGCGCGAACAAGGCGCTGCGCATCCAGCTCGACGCCGTCGAGCTACCGGCCGCCGAGCCCTGGCGTCGGCGCGCCCGGGAAGCCCTGGAAGACATGCTGCTCGGCAAACCGGCGACCATCCGCGAGCAAGGCCGCGACGCGCGCTTCCGCATCCTCGGCGCGGCCTGGGTCACCCCGGCCGACTGCCCCACCTGCGGGCATACCCTGGATGCCGGGCTGGCCCTGCTGACCATTGGCCTGGCCAGCTGGCGCGACGCGCCGGACAGCGGCCAGACGGCCGAGGCGCGCGGCCAGTACCGATTCGCCGAGGAAGAAGCGCGGGCGCGCAAGGCTGGCCAGTGGGGACCGCGCGACGCCGCTCCTAGAGATGGATCTCCGCGAACTTGATGCCCAGCCCGCGCAGCTCCTTGACCGCGTCGTCGAGCCGGCGGAACGACATCACCTCGTCGCTCTCGTCGACCAGGAAATAGCTGCGCCCGCCGTCCTTCTTGAAGAACACGATCCATTCCCTGGCCAGGGTGGGATTGGCGATGATATGGGTCGCCGAGATCTTCCCTGCCGCCTGCCTGTCCCGAACCTTCTCGCGCTTCATTGCCTTACCGTCAACTGTGTGGAAAGGCGGAATTATCGCATCATCGGTTCCCGCGACGAAAAAACTCAGCGTGCCGCCATCGCCATTTCCATGCCCGGCGCGGCCAGTTCCCGGCGGATGCTGCGGATCAGCCATTCGGTCTCCGGCGGCGCACCGAGCTGCGGCGAGGGTATGGTGCGAGCCACGTAGCGGCCGTCGGCGGCCTGCAACTGCAACAACAGCGCGCCGTCGTGGCGGCTCTTGCTGGACAACTGGAACTCGGGAAAGGCAGCGGCGATTTTCTTCAGGTCGACAGACATGGTGCGCTCCATTTCTGAGAAGTTGGACGGAGGCCCGCCGCGCGGCGGGCAGGCGCAGTCTGGCTAACGGATGCGACCGAATGATGACGCCGGAGACGAACCAATTCGCCCGCCGTGGCGTCCCAGAAAGGACGCGACGAGTTTCACCCAACGGAAAATGCCTGGCGGCAAAGCGGCCATCGGTGGTCGATCGTCATCGGCACGCACACAGCAAGGAGATGGAATGTTCCGTACGGCTTATCGGGAAATAGGCCTGTTCGGCCTGGTCAAGCGCACCGTGAACGAGTTCCTCGAGGACGACATGCCGACCTACGCCTCGGCCCTCGCCTACCAGATGCTGTTCTCGCTGTTTCCGTTCCTGCTGGTGCTGATCACCCTCGTCGGCTACCTGCACCTGCCGGAGTTCTTCGCCTGGCTGCGCGAGCAGGCGGCGTTGCTGCTGCCGCCGGAGGCGATGGACCAGGTCAACCCGGTGATCGACCAGTTGCAGCAGCAGAAAGGCGGCCTGCTGTCGATCGGTATCGCGGTGGCGCTGTGGACCTCCTCGGCGGGCATCCGCTCGATGATGATCGCGCTCAACGCCGCCTACGACGTGAAGGAGAGCCGCCCGGTATGGAAGCGCTTCTCCCTGTCGATCCTCTACACCCTCGGCATCGCCCTGTTGTTGCTGGTGGCGGCCGGCCTGATGGTCACCGGGCCGCAGGTGATCGCCTGGATCGCCAGCCTGGTCGGCCTGGAACAGTACCTGGTGACGATCTGGACCTGGCTGCGCTGGCCTCTTGCGGTGTTCCTGCTGATGCTCGCGGTGGCGCTGTTCTACTACCTGGTGCCGGATGTCGAGCAGCGTTTCCGCTTCATCACTCCCGGCTCGGTGCTCTCGGTGATCGCCTGGATCGCCGCGTCCCTCGCCTATGGCTTCTACGTGAAGAACTTCGCCAACTACAACGCCATGTACGGCAGCATCGGGGCGATCATCATCCTCCTGCTGTACTTCTACCTGTCGGCGGCAGTGGTGCTGTTCGGCGCCGAGCTGAACGCGGTGATCGAACACCATTCGGAAGACGGCAAGGATCCTGGCGAGCGCGAACTTCCCGACAACGACGACCCCGAACTCAAGGCCTGAGCAAGGCGTCGGCCTCGCTGACGCTGGCCTTGCCGGTGGCGCGCCGGTACAGACACAGCTCGCGGCCCTGGCGACCCTGCATGTGCGGCTGCGGATAGCGGCCCTGCAGGAGCAGCGCCGAATAGCCCACCTCATCGTCGAAGGGCAGTACCTGCCCCACCGCGCGTACCTGGCGCAAGCCGCTGGCTTTCAGGCAGGCGGCACGCACCATGGCGTCGTGCGCCTGCCACGCCTCGGCCGTGGAAGCCCAGGCCGGCGCCGAACCGAGCAGCAGGCAGACCAGCGATCCCGCAACCACCCTCGTCATTGCGCACCTCGCATCGCCGGAAACAGGCAGGAAAAGAGAAGCCCCCGGGACCACAGCGGCAACTAAAGGCCCCGGGGGCGATGAGGCGGCAGTTACACCTCGCAGCAATGGACATTGCCCCGCGAAAAATAGTTCTGCGCTCGCCGACGAAGCGCTCAGCCGGCCCAGCCCAGCACCAGCGCAGCCAGGACCAGGTAGCGGAGCGTCTTGGCCAGGCCGACGATCAGCAGGAAACTCCAGCAGGGCTCGCGCATGATGCCGGCCACCAGCGTCAGCGGATCGCCGATGACCGGCACCCAACTGAGCAGCAGGGTCCAGCGGCCGTAGCGGCGATAGTGTCGCTGCGCCCTGAGCAACTGCACCTCGCCCACGGGGAACCAGCGGCGACCGCGGAAATGCTCGAGGTAGCGACCCAGCCACCAGTTGACCCAGGAACCCAGCACATTGCCGACGATGGCCAGCGCCAGCAGCCACGCGACCGACTGGCCGCCGCGCAGCAGCAAGGCGGCCAGCACGGTTTCCGACTGCAACGGCAGCAGGGTCGCCGAACCGAACGCCGAGAGGAACAGCCCGGCGTACGCGGCCCAGTCAGTCAACACCCGAACGCTCCCAGCGCCATTCGCATCCCCACTCCAATCCGGAAAAAACTGACCTGGGACAGCCGTCCCGAGGCCGGCGAAGCATACCCTGGCAGGCAAGGGCATTTCCCCGGTTATCCGAAAAGGAGGCAGGCCATGTTCATTCCCGGCCATCTGCATCTCGCCTCGGCCAGCGAAGTCGACCGCCAGGCATTCGACATCCACCTACGCTACCGGGTCCTGGAGGCCGAGGCCCGCCCCGTGGCCGTACACTTCGACATGGAGGGCCGGATCGACGGCCAGCCTTTCAGCGAAAGCTTCGAACTGCCGCGCGACGCCGCCGTGCACTTCGCCAGCCGTGCCAGTCGCCTGGCCCGGCGCCACGGCCTGCGCTTGCGGCAGGGACCGATCGTGCGCCAGCGCCGCGAGTACGACGCAATGTTCGACGACCTGCGCCGACGCCTGAAACTCAAGAGCGGCGAAGCGATCGACCTCGACCGCTACCTGCGCGGCGAGGCCGGGGCATCCTGAAACGGCTCTCCCGCACGCTAAGGAAGCCCCGACGCAGGCCATGCCGTGCAACTTTCAGCGAAGCGGGCGACTCCATACCTAGGTAACCATCCTCGTCAAGGAGACCGACATGACTCTGAAAACCCGCTCCGCTCGCGCCAAGCAGGCTATCCAGGACCAGGCCATGGCCGAACTGCAGGACCTGATCGCCGAGGTGGACCAGTTGATGAGCGGCACCGGCAGCCTGGCCGGCAAGGAGGGGGCGAACCTGCGCGAACAGATCAATTCCGTGCTGCATCGTGGTCGCGACGCCATCGAGCGCACCCGCCGCGGCGTGGTGCAACGCAGCCAGGCGGCCGCCGAAGCGACCGAGGAATACGTCGAGGACCATCCCTGGCAGACCATCGCCGTCTCGGCCGGCGCCGGCTTCCTCCTCGGCTTGCTGGTGGGCCGCCGCTAGGGCGTTTCAGCAGACGACAGAAAGCCCGCTCTCGGCGGGCTTTTCGCAATGCAGGGGTCTTGGTTCAGGCGGAGATTGCCGCCTCCAGCGGCCAACTCAGCTCCCAGGTTCCCTTCAAGGCTTCCGCCTCGTCACGGCTGGTGAAGGGGCCGGCCCACATGGCGCCATCCACCATCAGGATCCAACAGGCCAGCAATCCCTTGCTGCGCAGCGATTCGGGAACGGACGTCCCCACCAGCACGGCGACTTCGATTCTGGACATAGGCTGACTCCGGTTATCATTAGCTTGCTAATAATAAGTGCCCGCCCCTTCGCCATGAAGCGCGCCGCGCACAACAGTCTTTTTCATCTGCGACAAAATTACCCACCCCGGCACCCACGGCGGCCCTGCCGTTCCGCCGGCTATAGTGGAAAAACAGCGAATCCAGGAGGAACCGTCATGGACACCAGCCCGCACACCTTTTCCAATCTGTTTCGCCAGCTGGGGCTCCCTGCAGGGCGGGACGACATCGTCGCCTTTCTCGCCCGGCACCACCTCGAGGAGGGCACGGCGCTACCCGATGCGCCATTCTGGAACGCTGCCCAGGCCAGCTTCCTGCGCGAAGCCCTGGCCGAGGACTCCGACTGGGCCGAGCAGGTCGATGAATTGGCCTTGCAACTGACCCGCTGAAAAAACCGCAAACTGTTCCACTGAAGGCTCTATCTCGCGGAACTTGCTATGAGTTAGCAGGGAATTTCAAGTCATCGGCATCGATAGCCACTATCAGCCCAAAGCATTTTTCCCCAGCGGAGCGGCGTGAGATCGTAGCGGCGTCGGGAGAACCCCAAGTCCCCGACGCTCCTTTGAAGACCATCGCCCCTCCCCCCGCAGATGGTCTTTTTTTTGCCCGCGATTCGGTCGTGGCCCGGCCGGCTGATCCAGGACATGGAACATTCCGTTACGTCCCGCGCTGAACTTTTCACCCGTGCCTCGGTGTCTTACCCTGCTCGCGTTACCACGTAAGGAGAACCTCAAGGACATGAAAGCACTACTGATCGCCGCCGGCGTTGCCGCTCTTTCCAGCACCGCCCTGGCCGCCAAACTGGATGAAAAGGTTCCCTACCCGAAGGCAGATGCCGGCTCCACTCGCCAGGTCATCCACCTGCCGAAACAGGACACGGAAGACGCATTCAAGGTCGAGATCATCGCCGGCAAGACCCTCGAGGCCGACTGCAACCAGCAGCGCCTGGGCGGCGAGTTGGAAGAACATACCCTGGAAGGCTGGGGTTACTCCTACTACCGCCTGGACAAGGTCAGCGGGCCGATGAGCACGATGATGGCCTGCCCCGGCCAGAAGAAGGAGCAGCGCTTCATCCCGGTGGTCGGCGAAGGCTTCCTGCTGCGCTACAACAGCAAGCTGCCGATCGTGGTCTATGCGCCGAAGGACGTGGAGGTCCGCTATCGGATCTGGTCGGCGTCCGAAAAGGTCGAGAAAGCGGTCAGCGAATAAACGCCGCGAACGAAAAAGCCGCCCGTGGGCGGCTTTTTCGTCGCGCCGGCTTCAGCCCGGCACCAGGCCGATGTTCAGGCCGGAGTCCACGGTGATCCGGTAATGCGTGGTCTGCCCGTTCTGCACATGCACCACCTGCTTGGGCGCCCCGCCGCGGCAGATCCCATCGCCCTGCACGGATACCACCCGCAGCCCCGCCGGAAGGCGGAAGCGCGCACTCTCGCCGGCCTGGATCTCGGCGGCCAGGCGGCTATCGATGATCAAGCGGGTATTGCAGACGCTGCCGAGGAACTCGCGGTCCCGGGAAACCACCAGGAAGGCGTCGCCGTCGTCACGGAACTGGTAGTTGTACAAACGCTCCTTCGGTACCTGATCCGTCTCGTCGAGCGAGGGCGTCGATGTCGAACAACCCGCCAGCAAGACGGCCCCCAGTAGCATCCCCAAAATCCGCATAGTGACCCCAATCCGTTCATCGAAATGCCGTACCCCATCCTCGCCGGGGCGGACCTTCATGGCTTGCGGTCGCACTTCCTCCCTGAACCGGCCCCACAGCGCACGTCCGTCTAAGGTAGGCGATTTGCCCCGGCCAAGGCGAGCGTGAATGGCGCTGGAGAAAAAAAATCTTCAGACGGAGGCCGCCTCACCGGCCGGCAACGCGGAAGCCGGGAGGCCGAACAGGCGATCGAAGGCCCAGTTGAAGAGGAAGGTGTAGCACGGGATCAGGACGATCAGCGCCAGGTCCAGCCAGAACGCCTCCAGCAGGGAAATCCCCATCCACCAGGCGATCAGCGGGATCAGGTAGACCACCAGGGTCAGCTGGAAACCGATGGCGTGTGCCACCCGCCGTGCGACGCTGCGTCCGCGCACGGCCTGGCGCCGCTCCCAGAACTCGAACAGGCAGTTGTAGATGAAGTTCCAGGTGACCGCGACGGTGGTGATCACCACCGCCAGGGGGCCGGTGGTAGTGGGTGTGGAACCGGCAAGCAGGGCCAGCCCCAGGGTCGAGATACTCATCCCGATCATTTCGTAGGCGGTCACGTAGACCAGTTTGCGCTTGATGCCTTGCACATGGACCTCTCGGGCCTGATAGCGGAAAGGCGGGCAAGGTTGGATCAATTTTCTTGACAGAAAAAGTCAGCAGCTTTCAGATCTACTGACAGGAGAATTGCCATGAACTTTTCCAGCGACACCATCGAGCTGTTCCTCGCCGTCCTCGACCGCGGCTCCTTTTCCGGCGCCGCCCGTGCCTTGGGTCGAGTGCCTTCGGCGGTGAGCATGGGCATCGCCAACCTGGAGGCGGAACTGGGTTTCGCCCTTTTCGAGCGAACCCACCGCGAAGCCCGTCCTACGGCGCTGGCCAGGGCCCTGGCGCCGCAAGCGCGGATGATCGCCGAGCAACTCGCCCAGTTGCAGGTGCATGCGCTGGAACTCTCCCAGGGATTGGAAAGCCGCCTGTCGCTCGGCGTGGTTGCGGACATCGACAGCGGGCGGCTGTTCGGCGCCCTCCGCACCCTTTCCGAGCGCTACCCGCTGCTCGATGTCGAGGTGCTCAGCGCGGCGCAGGACGATGCCCTCGCCCTGCTCCATGGCGGCCGAATCAGCCTGTGCTTCGGATTCGCCGGCATCAGCGTGAACCCGCAGGAGCGCTTCCAGTATGTCGGCGCGGAATCGCTGGTCGCGACCATCTCGCCGCGCCATCCCGCCCTGCAGAAGCCGGGGCAGGCGCTGTACCTGGAAGAGCTGGTGAACGTGCGGCAGATCCTGGTGGCCAGTTGCGACTTGCCATTGGCCGACACCCGTCCGCTGATTGCCGGCGCCTGCTGGCGCACCGACAGCCTGGGCACGGCGCTGGAAATGGTCGAAGCGGGGATCGGCTGGGGCAATTTCCCGTTGTCCCGGGTCGCGCCGCTGCTGGCAACGGGAAGGCTGGTACGCCTGGACTTCAGGAACACCAAGAACGAGCTGAAACTGCCTGTCCACGCTATCTGGCTGAAAAACCAGCCATTGCGCAAGGCCGCTCAGGAACTGGTTGGCATGCTGGCCACCCGTCCCGATTGAAACGTTATGCAATGCACTTCACAGAAAAAACGAGACCCGTCACGCGAATCGCCGCATAGGCCGGCGTCCCGGCCTCCAGTACTTGATCTCGATCAAGCGCAGTGCCGGCCATAGGCAGATGATCGTTCTGCGGCCATCCTCCGTTTGCGGCCGTAGAGCTCCGGACACTTCATGCTAGGGGGGCCGGAGCTCTTCCCTCTTCCTCAGGGTTCAGGAACAGGTCCTGGCCGCATCGATGAAGGCCCCGCGGGTGACCCAGGGTTGCTGGTCATGGATTCGCACCAGGCTGCCCGCTCTCGCCGGCTGCACCTCCAGCCACTGACCGGCGTCCGCCAGGCGATAGCCGCGGCCTTCCTCCACCAGCGCTACGCCGGGTGCCTGGCGTTGCCACTTGGGCAAGACACACATCGCGTAATCGTAGGGAGCCTTGGTGGTGCTGGCGGCCAGCGCCGGGGCGTTCGAAGCGGGAGGCGAGGCACAGGCGGACAGGGCCAGGGCGGCGAATACAGCGATAAGAATCTTCATGTCACGTCCCTCTTTGTCGATCCGTTCACGATTCGACGGTATCACCGCCCAAAGCGAGAACTGCAGCGACTTCGCGGCATGGTACTTATCGATAAGGTTGATATTGCAGGCGCATGACGAAGCGATCCGGCAACGCCCGATTCAGAGCCTATGGAAGGGGCTTTCCTTGCACTTTGGTTATTAGCAAATGACTCGAAGCTTTCTTGGATCGAACAATGTTCTGGTATTGTTGCGCCGCCAACGGGAGAAACAAGAAACCAGAACCGCCACGCACGGTAAATGGGACAAATGACTCCCGTGCACTTCGAACCTTGCGCTTCCTTCAATTTCAGCGCACATCAAGCCAACAACCAGGAACAATAAGATGTTGAAGAAAAGGATTTGCCTGCTGGCACTGGGCATCGCGACTGCAAGCCAGGCGATGGCCAATGACCAAGAAGCAGCAAAGGGGTTTGTCGAGGACAGCCACCTCGATCTGTTCTTCCGCAATGGCTACATCAGCCGTGACTACAAGCATGGCCGGCAGGACAAGGCCGAGTGGGGCCAGGCCGCGACTGCCACCTTCACCTCCGGCTTCACCCAGGGGACGGTGGGCGTCGGTGTCGACGCGTTCGGCCTGTACGCGGTACGCCTGGACGGCGGCAAGGGTCGTAGCGGCGCCGCCGGTATCGACTTCTTCAAGCAAGGCGACAGCGGCTCCGCGGCGGACGATCTGTCCAAGGGCGGCGCGGCGGTGAAGTTCCGCATCTCCAACACCGTGCTCAAGTACGGCGACCAGATGCCCAGCCTGCCGGTGCTCAGCTACGACAACTCGCGCCTGCTCCCGGAAAGCTACAGCGGCACCCTGATCACCTCCAAGGAGATCGAGGGCCTGGAGCTGAACGCCGGTCGCTTCACCGCGGAATCCCGCAAGAGCGCCGAAGGGCGCGACAGCGGCGGCCTGAAGAGCATCAACGTGTTCGGCGGCAAGTACGCCTTCACCGATCACTTCAACGCCTCGCTGTACGCTTCCGACGTCGAGGACGTACTGAAGAAGCAGTACATCAACCTGAACTACACCATCCCGCTGCAGGCCGATCAGTCGCTGAACTTCGACTTCAACGGCTATCGCACCAAGCTGGACAGCGACTTCGCCGACCAGAACTTCAACGGTAACCGCGACAACAAGATCTGGAGCCTGGCGGCGTCCTACACCATCGACGCCCACACCTTCATGATCGCCCACCAGCGCAACACCGGCGACACCGGCTACAACTACGGCTGGTACCAGAACGCCGGCGGCATCGGCGACGGCGGCACCACCATCTGGCTGGCCAACTCCTACTGGTCGGACTTCAACGCCGAGGACGAGCGTTCCTGGCAGGTCAGCTACGCCCTGGACTTCGCCAAGTACGGCGTGCCCGGCCTGACCTATCGCGTAGCCTACGTGCGCGGCGACAACATCAAGACCGCCGAAACCAGCAACGGCAAGGAGCGCGAGATCTTCAACCAGGTCCAGTACGTGGTGCAGAGCGGTCCGGCCAAGGACCTCACCCTGCGTCTGCGCAGCTCGTTCCTGCGTGTCTCCAACGACGCTCGCTCGTACAACGACGACGGCAACGAAATCCGTGCCTTCGTCGAGTACCCGTTCAGCGTGTTCTGATCGAACCCGCGAGTGCGACGAGAACCCCGGGCCAGTCCCGGGGTTTTCTTTTTTGCGTTTCGTGCGCCAGTTCAACCTTATCGGGTGGCGCCGTACAGCATCGGAAAGCCGGTGATAGCATTCGCTCTCGCTTGCCATTGCTTATCGATATCGACAATGCCGTTCCGGAAACACCTTCTGCTCCCCCTCCTCGGTCTTGCCCTGCTGCTCGGCGGTTGCGGCCCTAGCGTCAGTTACTCCTACATTCCGCCGACCAGCGATGCCGGCCTGCACTGCGTGAGCCAGTGCAACGCCGAGAAGCGCCAGTGCAAGACCCTCGCCAAGCTGCAGCAGCGCCAGGACGACGCGCTCTACCAGGCGCAGAGCACGGCCTACAACTACTGCATGCAGAACAGCGACAAGAAGAAGCGCAAGTCCTGCCCCTACCCACAGCGCAACTTCGATTTCGGCGACGACTGCCAGGACGAGTACCGCAGTTGCTACCAGTCCTGCGGCGGCACCATCCGCCGCATCGTCCACCAGGACTGAGGCGCGACGCCCGGCAGGCATGCCGGGCGTCCGGCAATGCCGTCAGGCGAAGACGAAGTACTTGCGCACCGTCTCCACTACCTCCCAGGTACCACGCAGGCCCGGTTCGATGACGAACACGTCGCCCGCCCTCAGGTGCACCGGTTGCTCGCCTTCCGGGGTGATGATGCAGTAGCCGTCGAGGAAGTGGCAGAACTCCCAGCGTTCGTAGTTCACCTCCCACTTGCCCGGCGTGCAGATCCAGGTGCCCATCAGCTTGCTGCCATCCGCCGAGGCGTATGCGTTGAGGTTGACGGTATGCGGATCGCCGTCGATCCGCTTCCACTTGGTGGCGTCCAGCACGGGTACGGGACAGGTATTGCGCAGTACGGTGATGAAATCTGACATGGTCGCTCCAGGAAGGCAGTGGATGAATGCCTCACCATAGGGCCACGCGCGGGGCGCCGGTTGTCTGGGTTCGACATCCGCCTAGCTGAAAGCGCTAGGCAGCCCGGGCGCTCAGCGACGCCTGCCATTCAGCGCTGCCAGCAGGTCGCAGACCATGATCAGCAGCAGCATGGGTACGGCGAACAGAAAGAACGCCAGCGCCGCGTATTCGTAGGCCTGGCCCGTCCACCACAGGCAAAGGCTGGCGACCGCCACGAGCAGGAAGCTGGCGGCGACGATGAACTTGCACAAGCGCGAGGCGAACCTGAGCGTATCGTCCACGACGTATCTCCTTCGGCGACTCCCCCGCAGTCTGCCGAAACCGCTCTGTCCCGGCGGTGACGCAAGAATGACGATTCGGACAGAATTGTTACGCCTGCCGCAAAACTTCATTCCATTTTGTTAGCTGGCTAATCAAATTCCCCCTTGATATCGTCTTTTTCGCCAGATCCCCAAGGCCTGGCAAATGTCCCTTGTGCAGGCCATTACCAACCCTCCCCCCGCTTGGTAATGGCCTTTTTTTCCCTCCTGCCGTAGTCCATGGAGATCGCATGCCACGCATTGCCCTGGTCCTGGGTGTGCTGCTGGTCAGCGCCTGCGCACAGCCTGTCACGCCGGACTCGATAGTCGAGGAATCGTTTTCCCGCAGCGCCAGCGAACGCCAGTTGGAAGAGCTGAACCGCCAGGGCCTTCCCTACGAGCAGTACCGGCTGCGCCGCCAGCGCATTCTCGGCCGCTGATCCCGGCGCCGCGCCTAGCGCTTCTTCGGCACCACCGCCCGCACCGCCTCGCAGACGACCAACCCGACCATCAGCGGGATCAGCAGCGGCAGGATCGACATCGAGAGGTTTTCCGCTCCCGAGCTGAGGAGAAACGGAAACTGGCTGAGGAAGGCGACCATCGCCAGGCTGAACAGGATCAGCAGGCCGTAGAGGCATGACGCCAATTTCAGAGCTTTTTCCATGACCGGGTAGAAAGTGAAGGATTCGGAGGAAAATCTACCCGCCCCGCTCCCCCGGTATGGCGAGAAGCAAGATTTTTTCAGATTCGGGGGCACCGAAAAGACGCGAACCCGACCGACCGATCACCCCTCCATGCCCGTCGCGACAACCCGATCGGTCGGGTCCGGACTTGCAACATACCGCCGCGCCGATAACACGTCGCCTACCGGAACAAGGAGTTGTTCTTTTCGACGAACGTCCTCGCCTCCCGCTATCGCCCGCCCATCGCGACCTCGTATGCTCGCCGGGCAATGCCTCATGCCAGCAACCCTCACCCACAAGGGAGCAACACGATGAGCAACCTGCCTGCGATCATCCTTGTCCACGGTTTCTGGGGCGGCGCCGCCCACTGGAGCAAGGTCATTCTCGAACTGAAACGCCTCGGCCACGACAACCTGCATGCCGTCGAACTACCGTTGACCTCGCTGGCGGACGATGCCGAGCGGACGCGCAAGATGATCGCGCAGCAACAGGGGCCGGTCCTGCTGGTCGGACATTCCTATGGCGGCGCGGTGATCACCGAGGCCGGCAACCAGCCGAATGTGGTCGGGCTGGTCTATATCGCCGCCTTCGCCCCCGACAGCGGCGAAAGTCCCGGTGGCATCACCCAGGAGCACTTGCCCCTGGCCGCAGCGAACCTGGCGCCGGACAGCGATGGCTATCTCTGGGTGAAGGCGGACAGGTTCCACGAAAGCTTCTGCCAGGATCTCACTGCGGACGAAGGACTGGTCATGGGCATCACCCAGAAGGCTCCGCTGGCCAGCACTTTCGGCGATGCCATCGGCAGCCCGGCGTGGAAGAGCAAGCCCTCCTGGTACCAGATTTCCAGCGCCGATCGCATGATTGCGCCGGAGAACCAGGAGCGGATGGCCGCGCGGATCGCACCGAGGAAGATCGTCACCCTCGATGCCAGCCACGCGTCGCTGGCCTCGCGAGCGAAGGAAGTAGCGGCGCTGATCGACGAGGCCGCGGTGGCCACCGCCCACTAGCGCCGCGCAGGACGCGGCAGCAGGCCCGGCCTGCTGCCGCGGCGGGCTCAGAGACCGAGGGCGGACAGGTCGAGGCGGCCGTCGGCCATGGGCGGACACCAGAAGTAGCTGCCGCTGATCGGCCGGGTGAAACGGAACAGGCCATCGAGCACCCCGTCTTCCACGCCGATCATCCGCAGCCACTGGACCTCGAAGGCCTCGAACGAGTGGCCGAAGGCTGCGAACAACAGCCCCGCGCGGTGCTCGTCGGACCAGGGCGCGCCGCGCCGCAGGAGGAACGCGGCGGGCTCGAAGCTTTCCTGCTCGGTGCGTTTGACGTGTGCGTAGGCCGGCGCGTCTTCCAGTTCTTCGTCGTCGGACTTGCGACGGCCGATGATGTTGTCCATCTCCTCGCCGGGAATCGCCTGCATCCGGTCGAAGTCATGCAGCCACTGCTGGACAGCAACGAAACTGCCGCCATCCAGGCCCGCACCGCGCCCGGAGACCAGCGCGGCCTCGAGCGCCGCGTCGCCCTTGGGATTCTCGGTGCCGTCCTTGTAGCCGGACAGGTCGCGGTCCTCGCCGTAGAGGAATGCATCCACCGCGCCGGTCCGCTGGAAGGCCGGTGCCAGCGACCGTTCCAGCGCGTGCGAGCGCAGCGTCACCTCGCCGCGATCCTCGCCGCGCAGCCAGCACCACAGCGCGGAGGGCGTGGACGGCAGGTCGATGCCGGGCGCGGCGAGCACCGGATAGTCC
Organism: Pseudomonas sp. HMSC066A08; assembly: GCF_001813025.1. NCBI lineage: Bacteria > Pseudomonadati > Pseudomonadota > Gammaproteobacteria > Pseudomonadales > Pseudomonadaceae > Pseudomonas > Pseudomonas sp. HMSC066A08. Next base: position 440,195 of record NZ_KV811305.1, on the reverse strand, counting down.
TTCATGCCCTCGACGGTCTTGCCAAGGCTGAGCATCAGCGAATGGCCGATACCCACCACCAGTTGGTAACCATCGGTGGCCGCGGCCAGGCGGGCCAAGGTCGCGGCCACCTGCTCGGGTTGGGAAATGCTGAAAAACAGGTAGCGACCCACCACCGGAATCGGGGTGAGAATGCCTGGCTGAGCCGCACTCATGTTGCCTCCATCTATCATCAGGCCGTGCGCCGCTCGTGGCGATGCACCTTCGATCTCGTTCTGGTTCGAGCAATGCTCGGTCTCGGAGCGCAGCGGCGGGCGACGCCAAGCGAAGCGGCTCCGAAATACCCGCGCATCCTAAACCGGTGCAACGCCAGAGACCACTCGAAGACGAGGGAAAAGCGCGAAGTCGGACCTGCGTCGCTCAGAACTCCATTGGCATGAGTCCGACCACCAGGCCGGCGACGGCAAGGGCAAACACCAGCAGGGCCTTGGCGAGTTCGAGATGATGGGCGTTCATGGGCTTACCTGTCGGAGGGAGAGCCTGACGCTAGACGCCGAACATTGCAGTTGTGCAATCAGTCCCGGTCCGCTTGCGGCGAAGCCGCTCCGCTCGCCGAAAGCAAGCCCAGCGCATGCTCCAGCGCCGCATCCAGGACCTTGTCGCGCGCCACCTCGCTCGCCTGGGCACGCGCGAGAAGCACCGCGCCGACCGACAGGCAGGTGAGCACCCAGGCCCGGTTCTCGTCGCCCATCAGTTCGGCCAGCCGCCGTTGCCGCTGTTCCAGGGCGCGTTCGAAGGTTTCCCGCACCTCGGGCCCTGCCCGGCCCACCTCGGCGGCCAGCGCCGGGATCGGGCAGCCCATGTCGGCATGCTGCGCATGACCGCGACTGAGATAGAGACGGGTGGCGCCGGCCAGTTGCTCCAGGCTGTCCAGCGGAAAGGCATCCTGCTGGGCGCTCAGCTCGCGCTGCAGGATCGCTTCGAGCAACTCCGCCTTGCTGGAGAATTGCGAGTAGAACGCCCCGGTGGTAAGACCAGCCGCCTTCATCAAGGTGTCCAGGCCGGTGCTGGCGAAGCCCTGGCGCTTCACCAGCGGAGCGGCCTTGCTCAACAGCAGGGCGCGGGTGGCCTGTTTCTGTTCCGGTTTGTAGCGCATGCCGACTATCCGTTGGTTGGGGAGACGATGTCGTCACATTGGATAATGATCGTTATATAACGCTCGTTATCCAATGAGGAAGCCGCAATGACTCTAGCACCGCGACACCTGCGCGTAGAACAACGAGGACGCGTCCTGCAAGTCCTGCTCGACAATCCCCCGGCGAACTTCCTCACCACGGCGGTGATGCAGGAGCTGGCCGACCTGCTGGAGGACCTCGAGCAACGCCAGGACATCGGTGCCGTCATCCTTTCCGGAGCGGCGGACGGGGTCTTCCTGACCCACTTCGACGTCGACGAGATCGAGCGCGCCGTCGCCCCCATCACCTTTTCCATGCCGGCCTGGCTGACACGCCTGCTGCTGGAAAGCGAAAGCCTCCTGCGCCACTTGCCTGGGGCGAGGAAGCTGCTGCGGCGCACCCTGCTGGCAGGCGTCGCCGACATGAACCTGTTCCATGAGGTGACCGCGCACATGCGCCGCATGGACAAGGTGTTCATCGCCGCGATCAACGGCCTGGCCCTGGGCGGCGGCTGCGAGCTGGCGCTGGCCTGCGACCTGCGCCTGATGGCCGAGGACGACCAGGTGGAACGCTTCCTCGGCCAGCCGGAAGTACTCATCGGCCTGATACCGGGAGGCGGCGGCACCCAGATGCTGGCGCGCAGCCTGGGCGTGGCCAGGGCCCTGGAGCTGTGCCTGGAAGGACAACTGCTGGAGCCGCGCCAGGCCCTTGCGCTGGGCCTGGTCAACGGGCTGGCGCCAGCGGAGGAGCTACTGGAAGCCGCCGACGCGCTGGCGCAACGCCTGTCCCGGCGCTCACCGCAAGCGGTGCGCTTGATCAAGCGCTCGATCTACCAGGCGGCGTCCCGCGACTGGACGGAGGGCATGGCCAGCGAAAAGGCCGGCTTCCTCTCCGCCGCCTCCCAGGGCAATACCCGCCGCGCCATGCGCGAATACATCGAACGGGTGCGCACCATCGTCCGGGAAGAGCGCCCTTTCCGCCGTGCGGATTTCGACGATCTGACCGAAGGCAACGCCATCGACATGGCCTACAGGTGATCTGCATGACGGCCTCCCCTTCCCCGGTTTCCGCCACGCCCTGGCTGACCCTGAGCATTCGCCTGATGGCCGGCGGCTTCCTGCTGTTCTTCGGCCTGGCCCTGGCCACGCTGCTCCTGCGGCTCGACCAGTCGCTGCTCGACTCCGACGCCGGGCGCCTGCTGCTCCGCCTGGTTCGCTGGGGCGACCAGCAAGGCGGCGGACAGCACTATGAGCTGATGATCTCGACGATCTACCTGGTCTGGGGCGCATTCCTCTGGCGCGCCGCCAGCCAGCCCTTCCGCCACCGGCTGTTCATCGACTTCACCGTGGCGGCCAATGCCGCGCACTTCGGCCTGATGTTCCTGCAGGGACTGTTGATGCCCGGCGAACACATCCACCTGGCCGGCGATGTCCTCCTGGGCTGGGTCTCGCTGCTGCCGCTGACGCTGTTCTGGATACCGCAACGCAAGCGGGCAATCCCTTCGCTCGCTGTCGAGCGGAGGTGACGACGGCGGAACGGCCTCAAAGGAGCCTAGCAGTTCGAACAGGCTCCTCTTGATGCCGTTGCGGACTGGCCTATGCTCACGGTGTGTGCGAACCCCAAGGGTATTTCCCGACCAGCTCCCCCGCGGTCGGGATTTTTTTTGCCTGTCGCTCAGCGCTTCGGGTCGAAGGGCGAATAGCCCCGCCGGCGCAGGCTCGCCAGGGGCGCGAACAGCGGCTCCGGCAGATCGGCCCAGTCGAACCAGGCCCAGCCGTCGCACTTGTCCGGCTCCATGAGGCGCGCCTCGGCATCCTCCGCGCAACCGGCCAGGATGAACGCGGTGAGGTAGTGGCGCCCCTCGAAGACGTCATTGCTGAACGGGCCGTGGCGTAGTTCGCTCAGCACCAGGCCAGTCTCTTCCAGGGCTTCGCGCAGGGCGCAGTCCTCTACCGCCTCGCCGAACTCGAGATGGCCACCGGGCGCCGACCAACAGCCAGCGCCGTGGCTGCCCTTGCGGCGCCCCAGCAACACCTTGCCGTCCCGCAAGATCAGGACGCCCACGCCTACCTGCGGTGCCGGCATCGTCGCACTCCTGCTTCGGGATCAGAGATGGAGCGTACCGCTCATGTACAACGCCGCCTTGCCGGAGATGACCACCCGCTCGCCGCGCACTTCGCATTCCAGGCGCCCCTTGCGCGCCCCGCCCTGCTCGGCGTTCAGCCGGGTCTTGCCCAGGCGTTGCGCCCAGTACGGCGCCAGGGAAGTATGCGCGGAACCGGTCACCGGGTCTTCGTTGACGCCGACGTTGGGCCCGAACCAGCGCGAGACGAAATCGAAGCGCTGGCTGCGCGCGGTCACCGCCACCCCGCGGCACGGCAAGCCCTTCAGCAGGGCGAAGTCAGGCGCCAGGGCGGCGATCGTCTTTTCGTCGTCGACCACCACGAGGTAATCGTCGGTCTTCAGCACTTCCGCCTCGGCAATACCCAGCGCCTCCAGCAGTCCGTCCGGTGTCGCGCAAGGCTCCGGACGCTTGGCCGGGAAGTCCATCGCCAGCGAGTCGCCCTCGCGCCGCACGCTCAGCTCACCGCTACGGGTAGCGAAACGCAGTACCGGGGAAGCGTCGTCGAGCTTGTGGATCAGTACCCAGGCCGTCGCCAGGGTCGCGTGGCCGCACAGGTCCACCTCGACCTGCGGCGTGAACCAGCGCAATCGATAGTCGCCGTCGCGGCCGACGACAAAGGCGGTTTCCGAAAGATTGTTCTCTTCCGCGATGGCCTGCAGGCGCTCGTCGTCCAGCCAGGCATCGAGGGGGCAGACCGCGGCCGGATTGCCCTGGAAGGGACCGTCGGCGAATGCGTCGACCTGGAAGATCGTCAGTTCCATGTTCCGGACTCCTGTATCGATGGGCTGCGCACCTTAGCAGCCGGACCGAGACCAGGACAATGCCGCGCCCCGCGCAGGCGCCTCGCTCAGATCTGACGGATATCCAGCAGCGCCCAGACCTGGTAACCCTGGCGCTTGGCTTCCTTCTCCGCTTCCAGTTGCGCGGTGACCTTGCTGATGGAGCGCGAGCGATATTCGAAACGCAGCGGCAATCCCGCCCCGCCCTTGCGCACGCTCAGTTCGACGATGGTGTAGCGGACCGGCTGGCTGGCCTCGGTCCGGACCTTTTTCGGTCGCGTTTCGGCAAGGCCCAGCGCCTTGCGCATCTGTTCTTCAGAGTAGATTTCCTGCACGCATTCACCCAGATTGAATAAAACCCGCAAATCCTATTGGTTCGCGACCCCACTTGCCAGGATAGTCGGCGAAGCGGGTCACACATCGACGCGAAAATCGCGCCTACCAGATCCGGCAGCTTCATCGAAACCGCCGCCGACATAAGCTGAGGGCGCTGTACATCCCTGGATCCTTTCCCGGCCTGCTCCACGCGGCCGGGATTTTTTTTGCCCGCCGCAGCCGTTTCCCGGACAACGCGTCAATCGGTTACGTCATTGCGCCATCGCGATTGTGGTACCGCACGCCTTGAAGTATGAAAACACACCGCCATTCCCGCGCGGACATACTACCCAGGACCCATCCATGCCACGAACCAGAACAACAATAATCGCCGCCACCCTGCTGCTGGCCAGCTCCCTGCTCCACGCCCAGGAGCAGATGCCCGCCACAACGCCAGCCTCGAACCTGCTCACCGCCGCAGTCGCCTGGCGGCAGACCGCCGCCGAATACCGCGCCCTCTACTACCAGGGCTTCAACGTTGCCCGCGATCGACTGGACCGGGCGCTGGCCGCGCGCCAGCCTGGGGCGAGGAAACCGGCGATCGTCAGCGACCTCGACGATACCCTGCTCGGCAGCAACAGCTACTGGAGCTTCTTGCTCAGCCAGGACAAGGAGTTCTTCGACGACGCCGTCTGGGACCGCTGGGTCGCAGCCAACGGCCCGAGCCTGACCCCCGGCGCCCTGGAGTTCCTCGAATACGCCAGGTCCCGAGGCGTGGAAATCTTCTACGTGTCCAGCCGCGACCAGGGCGAAAAGACCCTGGAGTATGCCCTGGGCAACATGCGCGCCCTGCGCATGCCGTTCGCCGACGCAGAGCATGTGACCATCCTGCGCGACAGCTCGAACAAGGCGCCGGCGCAGAAAGCCATCGCCGCGCAGTACGACGTGTTGCTGATGCTCGGCGACAACCTGAACGACTTCCAGCGTCGCTACTACGTCGACGACGTGACGCAGCGCAACCGGCTGCTCGACGAGGACCGCAAGGCATTCGGCGAGAAGTACGTGATCTTCCCCAATCCCACCGACGGCCATTGGATGAAAGCCATCTTCGGTGAATCGGAACCCGCCGACACGCCGGCCAACCGCGCCCGCTTCCGCGCCGCGGCGAGCCAGGGCGCCTGGAAGGGCGGCGACTGAAACCCCACGCGGAGCACCAGGGAAGGTCCGCCGTCAGTCGAGCGCCGCGCACTCCGCGCAAACGTAGTGCCCGTCCGCGTCCCTCGCTACCAGCACGTCCTCGCAGCAAGCGCAGGGTTGCCAGGCTGGCCCGGCTTCGCTCTCCTCGCCGCCATCGGGGTAGTCTTCGGCGGACGCCGCGTCGAACTCGTCCTCCAGGTATTCGTTGTCCAGCAGGTGGTCGTGCTCGGGCTCGTGGATGTCGTCTTCGTCGCGCATGTTCGACCATCGTCTCGCTGGAGGTGGCGGACTTATAAATGCGCCCGCCCGTCACGTCAACGTTCGCAGCGAGCCGGCAAAAGGACGCACCCACTCCGGGCGCTCGTCGAATTGCACTAGAATCGCCCCTGCCTCCTGTCACCGACCCAAGCATCATGAGCAAACTCCAGCACATCGGCCTGTTCTTCTTCGTCCTCCTTTCCGCCGGTCTGGCCCTCGGCTACCAGCTCGACTGCGCGGACGGCAGTCACATCGAGACCTATCTGTTGCGCGGCCTGGGCGCCCGCCTGCTGGGGATCGACCTGTGCCTACCGCCCAGCCACTGAGACCGGCAGCGCGGCGCCGCTAGCCGGCCAGTTGCAGCCAGAGCGAAAACACGCCCAGCGCACACCAGAAGCCGGCGAACAGGAACGGCACGCGTCGCGAAAACAGCAAGGTTTTCTCGAAGCTGCCGCGGTTGACCTCGCGTTCACTGAACAATGGCGAATCATCATAGGCCAGGCCGATTTCCGGATCGCTGTGCAGCAGGCAGGACTGCTTGAACTGCCAGTGGCAGATGATCTCCGAGGATGCCTGGATGCCCGGCCAGGCATGCAGGGAATTGACGATCCCGAGCAGGGCCAGGAGCGCCGGCACCACCAGGGTGAACAGCTCGCCCCAGGCCGGGTTCAGGTTGGCCATCGACGAGGCATAGGCGATGACCAGGAATGACTGCGCCGTCAGGTAGGCGTTGGTCCGACTGGATAGCTGGCCCGTCTCGTAGTGGATTTCCCGCCGGTAGAAGTCCAGCCGCTCCTTGGGTGAACAGAAGATCCGGACATCGGATTCTTGCGACAACGGCCCTCCGGGCATGATCAACCTGGACACAAGCACGACACCTCGAACGAGTGGATGGGCTTGTTTGGAAAGAATCGATCCACACCGGTTCGGAATCTCCGACGACCGTTCCCCGCTCCGGACGATCGACCGCACCCCACCCCGCCATAGCGGAAGGACACGCTCTCACCCTCCGGCGAGAGCAACGTGATGGAGCCGCCGCTGCCCGCCAGGAAGGCCACGGTCACGCCTCAGCCGCTGGCCGTCACGTAGCGCCAGCGACTCTCGTTGAGGGGTAAGGGAATGGGAAGTTGCGACATGACTTCAATGTCCTTTTGGGGTCGGTTGGGAAGAACGCAGGCCCAGCAATCCCCTGAGCCCGACAATACCGAAGAGTGCGCCGAAGCCGCAGAGGAAAGCGCCGGTTCCCCAGAGCGCGCCGGCATCGTCGACTATCGCGCTGGCCGCCGGTCGCCCGGCCTCGTAGAGGACGCGAACCGGCTCGCCCACCTGGTAGCCGAAGATGAAGCCACCCTGGGGATAGGAAATCCGCTCGCCGGAAACGCTGGTGAAATCGATCTGCGGATGCGAACCGCCGGCATTCAAGGCGCTGACCGTCCCCTGGGCTTCCTGCGCAGTACGCAGGAAATGGTACCGCTCGACGGACTTGAAACCGCCGGCGAGCAGGAGGCCAAGTCCGAGCAGGGAAAAAAGGGAAGCGTGAAGAAGTCCGCCGATACGCGAACCGGAAGAGGTCGTCATGAGCCTTGTCGCCTGAATCATCCGTGAAGGCGCTAGGGTCGGAAAAGACCGCCCCCACTGTCAATCCCGGCTATGCGATGAAGCGCGAGCCCAGGCGGGCACGGGCCGAGCGGCCTTTTTCGGGGCGCAAACGAAAAAAGGCGACCCTTTCGGATCGCCTTTCTTGCCCCGCCAGCAGTGCGGGATTTGTTTGGTAGGCACGATTGGATTCGAACCAACGACCCCCACCATGTCAAGGTGGTGCTCTAACCAACTGAGCTACGTGCCTGCTGATGGCGCGCATTCTACAGACCCCAAAAACACCGTCAAGCTTTTTTTTCGCTAACTCTCTGAAAAAGTGGAATTTTTATTTTCAGGGGGTCCGTTGAAAATTTTGCACGGAGGCTAGCCGGCCGATTTCGACTCGGGTAGCATCCGGGCATCCGTAAAAAATAAAAAACAGAGGTGCAAGATGCCGCACACCCCCTACCCCTCCTCCTATTACGCCGCGTCGGCCAATCCCGCGCCGCCCCGCCCGGAACTCCAGGGCGAGGTCGAAACCGACGTCTGCGTGATCGGTGCCGGCTATACCGGCCTCTCCACCGCCCTGTTCCTGTTGGAGAATGGTTTCAAGGTCACCGTACTGGAAGCCGCCAAGGTCGGCTTCGGCGCTTCCGGGCGCAACGGCGGCCAGATCGTCAACAGCTACAGCCGCGACATCGACGTGATCGAGCGCACCGTCGGCAAGCGCGAAGCGCAGTTGCTCGGCGAGATGGCCTTCGAAGGCGGGCGCATCATCCGCGAGCGCGTGGCCCGCTACGGTATCCAATGCGACCTGAAGGACGGCGGGGTGTTCGCCGCCTTCACCGAGAAGCAGATGGATCACCTGCGCGCGCAGAAACAGTTGTGGGAACGCTACGGCCACAACCAGCTGGAGATCATGGACGCCAAGCGCATCCGCGAGGTGGTGGCGACCGACAACTATATAGGCGGCATGCTCGATATGAGCGGCGGCCACATCCATCCGCTGAACCTCGCCCTCGGCGAAGCCGCGGCGCTGGAGTCGCTCGGCGGCAAAATCTACGAGCAGAGCCCGGCGACCCGCATCGAGCGCGGCGCCAACCCGGTGGTGCATACCCCGCAAGGCAAGGTGAAGGCGAAGTTCATCGTGGTCGCCGGTAACGCCTACCTCAACGGCCTGGTCCCGGAACTGGCAGCCAAGTCGATGCCCTGCGGCACTCAGGTGATCACCACCGAGCCGCTGAGCGAGAAGCTGGCCCACAGCCTGCTGCCGCAGGACTACTGCGTGGAAGACTGCAATTACCTGCTCGACTACTATCGCCTCTCCGGCGACAAACGCCTGATCTACGGTGGCGGCGTGATCTATGGCGCTCGCGATCCGGCGGACATCGAGGCGATCATCCGGCCGAAGATGCTCAAGACCTTCCCGCAACTGAAGGACGTGAAGATCGACTTCGCCTGGACCGGCAACTTCCTGCTGACCCTCTCGCGCCTGCCCCAGGTCGGCCGCATCGGCGACAACATCTACTATTCCCAGGGTTGCAGCGGCCACGGCGTGACCTACACCCACGTCGCCGGCAAGGTCCTGGCCGAAGCCCTGCGCGGCCAGGCCGAGCGCTTCGACGCTTTCGCCGGCCTGCCGCACTACCCCTTCCCCGGCGGCAAGCTGTTCCGCGTACCGTTCACCGCCATCGGCGCCTGGTACTACAGCCTGCGCGACAGGCTCGGAGTCTAATCGGCGTCGACAGAACGGCACCCCGGGGTGCCGTTTTTTCCATCCGCGCCTCAACCTTCGCTACGGATCTGCGCATGGCTGATCAGGGCGAAGATCAGGCTACCGCCGACGATGTTGCCGCCCAGGGTAGGCAGGGCGAACTTCAGCAGGAACTCGGACCAGCCGATTTCCCCGGCGAACGCCAGGTAGCCTACCTCCGCCGAGCCCACCACGATGTGGGTGAAGCTGCCCAGCGCCATCAGGTAGGTGACCATCGCGATGATCCAGATCTTCGCGCCCTCCGCCGCCGGGATCAGCCAGACCATGGTGGCGATCATCCAGCCGGAAACGATGCCCTTGGCGAACATCTGCGCCAGGTCGTTGTGCATCACCTCGCGGCCGATCTCGAGGAACGCCGCGTCGGCCGCTTCATTGAAGATCGGCAGATGCAGCACCGCCCAGGCGAACAGCAGCGTACCGACGATATTGCCGAACAGCACCACGCTCCAGAGACGCAACAGTTGCCAGGCCTTTTCCAGGGTCGGCTCGGTCATCACCGGCAACACGGCGGTCAGGGTGTTTTCGGTGAACAGTTGCTGGCGGGCGAGGATCACTGCCAGGAAGCCCATGGGATAGCCGAAGCTGCTGACGATGATCGCCCATTCCTGCTCGGGCAAGGCAGCGCGGAACAGGCCCATGCCCATCAACGAGAGGCCGATGGTCAGCCCCGCGGCCACCGCCGACCACCAGAGTGCCGCCACCGTGCGCTGCAGCTCGTGTTCGCCCTGGACGCGAATCACCTCGTGCAGGACAGCGGCGCGCGGTGGCTGCTTGTCGTCGATCTCCCGCCGCTCGTTGGCGGTCAGCGCCGTGGCCGAACGTCCGTCGGCCGGTTTCTCTTTCCGCTCCTCGTCGCGCGCACGCGGCTTGCGCGAGCCCTCCGCCGCATGCCCCTGGCGCTTGCCCGCCGCACCGCCCTTGGGCGGTTGCCGGGGGGTGGGGGTCGAAGTCCGCTTGTCGTTGGCCATGTTCTGCACCTGAGTGGGGTCCTTCCAGGTATAGAACCGTCTCGCTGGAACGGGGTTCCGACAACCTTCGGCTCGGCCGCCTCAGCGGGGCGGCGCGCCAACGGGACAGGCCGGCAGCTCGGCGCACCGAGCCGCGGGTGCGACGGCCTGCGGCAAGGCCGCGGCGAAACGGGCTTCCCCAGGCTGCAATGCCCGCGCGCAGGCCTGCGCCTGGCGCGCCGGCGCCGCGCAACCGCCTTCCGCCAGCAACTGGGACAGGTTGAACCAACCCGCGGCGAAATCCGCGCGACGCTCGACGCTGGTGAGCATGGCCTGTTCGGCAGCGGCGGAATCGCCTGCGGCGTAGCGACTATTGCCCAGGGCGAACCAGGCGAAGGCGTCCTCAGGCCAGCGTCGCACGGCTTCTTCGTAGGCGCGCCGGGCAACCTCGGGGTGGCCGGTTTCCTCGCTGTCACTGGCGGCCTTGAGCCACGGGACCGCCGCTGCCGTGGCCGGCAGGCGGTAACCCGGCAGGGTCAGCACCGCCCAGCGCCCCGAACGCCTCCAGGTCGATTCGAAGCTGGTGAAGTCGGTAACCCAGCGCCGGGTGATGCCCGAGCGCAGCACCAGTTCGCGGCGCTGCCGATCGAAGCCGACCACCACCGCGAAGTGCCAGCGCGGCCACCAGGAGAAAGCCTGGTTCTGTAGCACCAGCACCGGGTTGCCCGCCGCGACTTCCTCGAGCACGCTCTCCAGTCCGCCTTGCAGCGGATAGACCAGCATGCCGTGGCGGCGCGCCGCGGCGACCATCTCCAATTGCAGGCTGCCCTCGCGACCGGGAATGAACACCTCGTCCTTCAATTGCCCCGGCGTCAACGCCAGGCCGCGCTGGCCGAGCATCGTGGCCAGCGCGGCGGGACCGCATTGGTAGGCTTCCTGGGGGAAGAACGGCACTTCGCGCAGCTCCACCCGTGCGGGCAGCGCCGCGCTTTCCGGCGGCAGCCTCGGCGGCTGCGCGCAGCCGCCGAGCATTGCGGAGACCAGCAGTGCCCCTGCCAGCCGCCTCACCGATTGATGCATTTGATGAAGCTGAAGATATCCGTGGCGCAAAGCATGTCGGTGATGATGAAGATCACCAGGAACAACACGATGATACCGATGATGCCGCCCGCCGGCGCCTGATCCAGCTGCTGGTTGAACTGCGCCAGCTCGGCGTTGGTCAGGCTGTTGATGCGACTCGCCACCTGGTCGCGGGGCACGCCCATGGCCTCCAGTTTCTTCTGTACACCCTGGTCGTCGAGCATCTTCAGCAGTTGCTGGCGATCGAGGTTGTGCTGTTGTTGCTGCATGACTTCCGCAGTACCGATCATCGCTGCCTGGGCGAGCGGAACCTCGGCGAAGGTGAGCAGGTGCAGCGCTGCCAGGACGACAGCGACACGGCGGATGCTTGTTGTTGTTCTCATGGGAATGACCTCTGCGTGAAACCCGGCTATTAGTCCTGGAAGGCGAGGCTTGGTTCCGCAACGCCCACCTTTCCCGAGTATCGTCCCGATCGCCGTTTTCCGCCGCCTCGGCGCCGAGGCCCGCCCCTCTGGCGAGACGACGACCCGCGCCCCCAGGCGACGAAACGGCGTCTGCCTTTATGCAATTCGCATATACTCCGGCTCGCCGCGAGAAAACCGGAGCATGCGCGATCTCGACGACATCGACGCATATCCCCGCCGCAGCCTCGTACACGGCGTCGAAACCGCGCGCCGCCCCGGACGACAGAGCCTCCGGCACGGCGAAAACTAAGGATTCCTGAGCTTCCATCTTGTCCAGATTTGCCCAACCTTGAGCGAGCGGGCCAACGGGACGGGAGTTGTATGGATGCTAGGTACCCGGCTAAAAGCCGCAAGAATCAGAGCGGGATACTCGCAGAAGCAGTTGGGCATGCTGGTGGGAATGGACGAGTTTTCCGCCAGCGCACGGATGAACCAATACGAACGCGAACGGCACTCCCCCAACATGCGGACTTCCGAACAGCTGGCCATGGTCCTCCAGGTCCCCATGGCCTACCTCTATTGCCCCGAGGACGAGCTGGCCGAGCTCATCCTCAAGGTGTCCAGCCTGACACCCGAGTTCAAGAAAGAGCTGACGCGTTTCATCGAACAGTTGCTCGCGGCCCAGGGATCAACCAGCCGCCAGCCTGTACGCACAAGGAGTGAACTGTGAACAAAAGCTTGGATTCAGACTCGATAACCACCGCCATAATGGCCCTGCGTCGCCTACGCGACACGCACCCGGAGCAGTACCGGGAGCTGCTGCCGTTGTGCGCCTCGGGGCTGGTGGAGACCCTGGTCGGACAGAGCGACGGGGACGACCGCAGGAAGGCCGAGACGCAGAGCGAGACCATCGCCCGCTGGACCTGGCTGCAGTTGCTCGGCTGGGCCCAGAACAACAGCCTCAGCCAGCAGCAGATCGAAAGCCTCTACAGCATCGTCGAAGGCATCCGCAGTTGCCGGCCGCTGATGCAGGAGCGCGCCCGTCTCCTGCAACTGGCGCGAGGCTGAGGCCCCGGCGCGGCTAGAGGCCGTACCGGGTTGCCTGGAGATGAGCGAACATGCCACCGTCGGCCGGGATGTTGACACCCCATAGCCAGCGCGAGGCGTCGTCGAGCAGGAAGCTCACCACCGGCGCGATATCTTCCGCCCGTCCCGGCCGGCCGATGGTACGCATGTCTTCTTCGGCGCGCTCGCCCAGGGTCCGCAGGAAGTCGCCGAGGATCGGCGTATCCACCGGTCCCGGACTCACCGCGTTCATGCGGATCCCCCGCTCGCGCCAGGTCCAGCGGTTCTGCAAGGTCCACACCAGCAAGGCTTCCTTGCTGAAGAAATAGCTGCGCTGCGCATCGATCCCCTGGCGACGGGCGAACTCGGCGACACCGTCGAAATCCAGGTCGTCCGCGGCGCGTATCGTCGGCAACGCATCCGCCCAGCCGACTCCGGCGAGCGAAGCCAGGTTGACGATCGCGGCGCCGTCCGCCAGCTGCGGCAGCATCTTCAGCGTCAGGTACTTCAATCCCACCAGGTTGACCCGCAGCACCGCCTCCACCGGTTGTGTCGGCGGCAGGCCGGCGATGTTGGCCAGCCCGTCGAGCCCTTGCGGCACTTTCCGCACCAGCGCGTCGATGGCGTCGCGGCTACCCAGGTCGGCGCTGAAGAAACCCTCCAGCGCGACCCTCGGCGGCCGGACGTCCACCCCGATCACCTGGGCGCCCGCAGCACGCAACTGCACGGCGGTGGCTTCGCCGATCCCGGAGCTGACGCCGGTCACCAGGAAACGCTTGTCTTGCAACATCGGATACCTCCCACGAAACGAAGGGCCGGCACGCCGGCCATGTACGTCAGGCCGCCAGGCGCGCGCCGAATTCCGCGACCCGCGCCCCGAGCAGCCGCGCAGTCTCCAGGTCGCCATTGCGCGGCGCCTCGTCCGCCCCCACGTCGGACGGAGAGATCGCCAATGCCCCGGCGAACCCTCCGGTCCAGTTCACGTCCTCGGGCCCCTTGTCGCGGGTGTTCGCCGGCAACAGGCCGGTGCCGACCCAGACCTGGCCGTGTTGCTGGGACAGGGTAAAGAAATAGGCGATGGTGGCGTACTTGTCGCCGTTCACCGAGGCGGAATTGGTGAAACCGGCAGCCACCTTGTTCTTCCAGCGCTGGACGAACCAGGGCTTGGAGGTGGCATCGGCGAACTTCTTGAACTGCCAGGCCGGGCCGCCCATGTAGGTGGGGCTGCCGTAGACGATGGCATCGGCCTCCTCCAGCGCTTTCCAGGCCGACTCGGGCAATTCGCCCTGCGGATCGATGGCATGCACGCTGACGCGGCTGCCGGGTACCGACTGCGCCCCCTCCCGTACCGCTTCCGCCAGCCGGGCGGTATGCCCGTAGCCACTGAAATACACGATCGCGATCGCACTCATGGTCATCTCCCGAAATATCCTAGACGGTTCCGGCGAGCCCCGGATGGGCGCGCCGTCCGCCGGGATTGTCCGGTCTCGGCGCGCGGCGAACGAGGTATATTCAGGCCCCTGAATGGTCGAAAGTGGACAACCCCGTGCAGCGTTCCCTTTCCCCCGCCGTCGAGCAGGTGCGATATGCGCCGCCGGGCGAGTACGGCCTGGACCTGGAAATCGTCGACCTCGACGAACTGCGCCGGCGCACCACCCCGGCGCACCTGAAAACCCTGCAACGCACCGATTTCCACCTGCTGCTGGCGGTCGTCCGCGGACGCTGCGGCCATTGGATCGACTTCCGCCCCCACACCGCGGAAGCCGGCGCCTGGCTGGTCATCCAGCCCGGCCAGGTGCATCGTTTCGACGGCGACTCCGACTGGTCCGGCTGGCTGCTGATGTTCCGTCCTGAGTTCGTCGCTCCGCGGGATCGCGCCGGCATGGCCGACGACCTGGAGGCCGGCGCCTGCGCCGAAGCCCTGCCCGCCGTCCTCACCCCCGCCATCGACGAACAGCGCAGTTGCCTGCGGGCGCTCCGGCAGATGGCCCGCGACGCCCGCCTACCGCACAGCCGCGCGCTGCGCCACAGCCTGCTGCGCCACCAGTTGCAGGTACTGCTCCTGCGCCTGGAACTGGCCGCCCGCCGCCGACAGCCGGTCTCGCTCGCCAGTGGCGTCGATCTGCAACGTTTCGCACGCTTTCGGGAAGCGGTGGAGAAGCACTTCCCGCGTCATCACCGGATCGGCGAGTACGCGCGTCTGCTGGGGATTTCCGAACGCAGCCTGAGCCGGGCCAGCCAGGCGGCCGCCGGGATCACCGCGAAAGCCTACCTGTCGGCGCGGATCGCGCTGGAGGCCAGGCGCCTGCTCGCGCATACAGACGAAACGGTCGCCGCCATCGCCGAGCGCATCGGCTTCGACGAGCCGAGCAATTTCGTCAAGTTCTTCAAGCGCGAGGTCGGCCAGGTGCCCGGAGCCTTCCGCCGCGCACAGCGTGGCGGCCGAACGCCAGCCTTGCCACAGCGCACAGAGCGCACGTGACCTGGCGCCCGCAGCGCTCCGGCCTGATTCGCAGTTTCGTTATGCCGGCGCGCGGCCTGGCGCAAATGTGAACGGTTGCCGCCACGCCGGGAGAGGCTTCTTCCTAGACTCCGCGCCACGTTCACTCAGAGGAGAAACAACGTGGCCAAGACATGGATCTACGCAGCCTCGGCCGCCGCCATCGGCGGTGCGCTGATCGGCGGCTGGCTGCTCGACCCGGCTCCGCCCGAAGCACCGCCGCAGGTCCGCCAGTCCCCCGCCGCCCAGGCCGTCGCCGCCCCGGCAGCGGCGCTCGCGGCGACGGCGACGGCGACGGCGACGGCGGCGGACGCTACCCGCATGCTCGCCCCGGCCCCCGTCGCGGCGCCCGCACCACGCGAGCGGGTGACGCTCTGGCAAGGCGAACTGCGCAGCCGCGAAGGCGCCCAGGGCATTCCCGAATACCTGGCGCAGGTCGAACCCGCCCTGCTCGACACGCTGGCGCTCGGCCAGGTGCTGGAAATGAGCCTGCCGGGTCGCGAGCGGCCCTTGCAGGCGCGCCTCGCCAGCACCCATAACAGCGCCGGCCTGCCGGTCTGGCGCGGCGGCCTGGTGGACGGCGACGAGGCGGAAAGCCTGACCGTGGTGCGCGGTAGCCTGGAAACCCACATCAATGTCGCCACCCTCGACGGCAGCTACTCGATCATCGTCGACAACCGCAGCGGCAAGACCCGCGTGATCGACGAGAACGACATCGCCGCGCGTAGCGACCCGCACGGCGATCATGTCGACGCGCCGCTCGCCGAGCTGCCACCGATGCCGCCGCCCGCCCAGGGCTGAGCCCACCTTCCCAGCGTGTTTTCCCAGCGGTGCCCTCGGGGCGCCATGGCTTCCTATTGTCCGAATACAGGCAACCCATGAAGAAATCCCTGCTCTGCTCCACCCTCGCCCTGGCGGTGGCCTCTGCCGCCCAGGCCGCGCCGAAGACCGTCGACATCATGGTCCTCTACACCCCCGCGGCGACCCAGACCGGAAACGGACGCGACATCGATGCGCGGATCGCCAGCTACATCGAGTTCGCCAACACCGCCTACGAGAAGAGCGGCGTCGATCTGCGCCTGCGCCTGGTGCACAAGCAGCGCCTGGACTGGGCCGACTACCCGACGGTGACCGGCGCCAACCTCGATCGCTTCATGCGTGACCCGCAGGTGCAGCGCCTGCGCGAGCAGTACGGCGCCGACCTGGTCAGCCTGGTCAACCGCTCGCAGAACAGCGGCAATGGCTACATCACCTGCGGCATCGGCTACATGGGCTCGGGCGAAAAGAACAGCGGGCGCTTCCACGGCAACGCCAAGGACATCGCCTACAACCTCACCGGGGTCGACTGCGGGCTCAACACCTTCGCCCATGAGGCGGGCCACAACATGGGCCTGCGCCACTCCTACGAGCAGGACCTGGAGTCCAGCTACTACGATCCGCGCTACGCCCACAGCGGCACCTACGAATGGAGCCGCGGCTACGGCGTGCAGGGGCGCTTCGCCACCGTGATGGCCTATCCGCACGCCTTCGGCACCAACAAGCAGGCGCCGTTCTTCGCCAACCCGCGCCTGGTCAAAGCCGAATGCGCCAACCAGCCCTGCGGCCGCGAAGAGCACGCCGACGCCGTACGCGCGCTGAACAGCATGGCCACGCAGATCGCCGACTTTCGCCCGACCAAGGTACCCGGCACGGTCAACCCGGGCTCCGGCGGCGACACGCCGACCCCGCCGGACCTGCCATGGTGCGCGAAAGCCAAGCTCGGCGGCCTGCTCGGCGATGGCGAGTTCACCAGCATGGAAGGTTGGCGCGCATGGTCCGGCAACGCCCAACTGAGCCTGGTGAACGTCGCCAAGGGCTGCCGCGACAATGCCTTGCTGGTCGACGTGCGTGGCTTCGACCTGCTGGTCCGCCCCATTGCCCCCCTGCGCGCCGGCAGCGGCTACCGGCTGAGCGGCAAGGTCATGCTCAAGGCCGCCAATACCCGTGAAACCGTGCGCATGGCGCTGCTCAGCGAACGCGCCGATGGCGCCCTGGCCTACAACCCGGCGCAGAGCGTCGAACTATCGGTCAGCGGCAATGAGTTCAGTCGTCTGGAGAAGACCTTCGACTACCGTCCCGCCGCCGACCAGCGCAACCTGTACGTGGCGGTCTGGAGCGACAGCGGCGCCAGCCTGCTGGTCGACGAGATGAACCTGCAGGAAGCGCAGGCCGCGCCGCCGAGCGTACCGCCGGCGCCGAAACGCATCGCCTACGACTTCGAGAGCGGCATCGGCGGCTGGAGCGGCGTGCATGCCAGCGCCCGCGCCACGCGCGTCGCCAGCGCCGGACGGCTGGCCCTGGAAGCCTACCAGCGGCGCTACGCCGGCACCGGCGCGAGCACCAGCCTGCTGGGCAACCTGGAAGCAGGCCGGACCTACGCGTTCAGCGCGGACGTGCGGGTCGGCGACGGTCGCGGCTCGCAGGCCATGACCTATGCCTACCTCTACCTGGAAAGCCAGGGTCGGCCCGGCGAATACCTGCCCCTGGGCCACAAGGTGGTCGAGAATGGCCGCTGGGCCAGCCTGCGCGGGCAGGTGCAATTGCCGAAGGGGCCGATCAAGCGTGCTGAACTGATGATCCTCAGCGGTAACCAGCAGGAGTCGATGTTCATCGACAATGTCCAGTTGCTGCAGAACTAGGACGCCTCCCCCTCCGCGCCCCCGGCGGGCACGGAGGGGATTTTGCGGAATGCTCCAGGCCCGGATGCAGTGAGCATTAAATTATCGTTTTACGATAATTTATTATTAAGTTATGATCACTCCAGTTTCCCTCGTTTTCGAGGGGCCTGCCCACCTTCCCAGGAGTATCCCCGATGACAAGCGACCGCCTGGCCGGCTACAGCCGCCTGATGGCTACCCTGACCCTGCTGTTGATCGCCGGCATGCTGTTGCTCAACGCCGCGTGCTGGATCTTCCCCAACCTCGCCAGCGAGCACGGCCTCGGCTTCGCCCTCACCGCCACCGGTGTCGCCGGCAATCTCGGCGTTGTGGCGCGGGACATGCCGCTCTGGCAGGCAATCGGCGGCATCCTCCTGTCGAGCCTGCCGCTGCTGGTCCTGGCCAGCGGACTGCAAGCGCTGCGAAGGCTGTTCCAGCACTACGGGCGCGGCGAGTATTTCTGCGAAGACGCCGCGGCGCTGCTCGGCAAGGTCGGCCTGTGCCTGGCTTGCTGGGTGCTGGCGAACTTCCTGCTGGAACCGCTGCTGACGGTCTGGGTCACCTTCCTCCAACCCCAGGGGCAACGCATCGTCAGTCTCAGCTTCGGTTCGGCGGAACTGGTCAGCCTGTTCGCCGCCGCCTCGGTGATGGTGATCGCGCGCATCCAGCGCAAGGCCGCCCTGCTCGCCGAGGAAAACCGCCAGTTCGTCTGAGGTCCCCCATGCCCATCGAAATCAGGCTGGATGTCATGCTCGCCCTGCGCAAGGCCAGGTCCAAGGACCTGGCCCAGGCCATCGGCATCACTGAACAGAACCTGTCGCTGCTCAAGCAGGGCAAGGTAAAGGGCATTCGCCTCGCTACCCTGGAGGCCATCTGCGCCTACCTGGCGTGCCAGCCGGGAGACCTGCTGGAGTACCTGCCCGGCCCGACCGAGGAGTGACAGCCGGGCGCTTATGCGCTCGAGCGAGGGGGAGCGCACCAAAGGGTATTTAGGCCAAGCCCCCTTTCGCCGCTACAGTCGCCGTTCATCCACCAGACATGGGCGAGGCCGGGCATGGCGAAATCCTCCGAACGATTCGAGTCCCTGCGCCGGGATATCGACGCACTGGCCCGCCGGCTCGACGTGCCGTCGGTACTGATCATGCGCTCGCTCCCCAGGCACATGCGCGTCGAGGCCTCCGCCGGGCGACTGGAGGACACCTACCCGATCGGCGCGGAAGGCCGCAAGAGCGTCCATGAAGAGGGCGCCACCCCCCTCTACTGCGAACGCGTGGTCGACCGCGACGCCCCGTTGCACGTGCGCGACTCGCGCCAGGAGACGGAATGGGCCGGCAATGAGGATGAAGTCGAGTTCGGCCTGAGCAACTACCTTGGCTATCCGGTTCATGCGCCCGACGGCACCCCGTACGGCACCGTCTGCGTACTCGACAGCCGACCGCGCGACTATTCGGCCGAGGAACGGGCCCTGCTGGAAGAATTGCGGCGCAAGGTCGAGGCGCTGCTGGCGGAAACCGTCTCATGACCTAAGGTCAATCGGATAACGCGACGCACAACCGCGCCGCCTCCGCCCGCCAGACGAGGACCTTCCGTGTACGCCCGCCGCCTGCCCCGCCTCTTGCCGTTCGCCCTCGCCTTCCTGCTTTCGCCCGCCGCCTTCGCTGCCGACACGCCAGCCGCCGAGCTGCTGCGCCAGGCCGAAGCCGAACGTCCGGCCTACCTCGACACGCTCCGGCAACTGGTCGCGGTGGACAGCGGTACCGGCCAGGCCGAAGGCCTCGGCCGGTTGTCCGCGCTGCTCGCCGAACGTCTGCAGGCGCTCGGCGCGCAAGTCCGCAGCGCACCGGCGACGCCCTCGGCCGGCGACAACCTGGTGGCGACCCTCGATGGCACCGGCAGCAAGCGCTTCCTGCTGATGATTCACTACGACACCGTGTTCGCCGCCGGCAGCGCGGCGAAGCGTCCGTTCCGCGAAGACGCGGAGCGCGCCTACGGACCCGGCGTAGCCGACGCCAAAGGCTGCGTGGCGATGGTGCTGCATGCCCTGGCGCTGCTCAGGCAGCAAGGCTTCAGGGACTACGGACGGATCACCGTGCTGTTCAATCCCGACGAAGAAACCGGCTCCGCCGGCTCGAAGCAACTGATCGCCGAGCTGGCCCGGCAGCAGGACTACGTCTTCTCCTACGAGCCGCCGGACCGGGACGCAGTGACGGTAGCCACCAATGGCATCGACGGCCTGCTGCTCGAGGTGAAGGGTCGCTCGTCCCATGCCGGCTCGGCACCCGAGCAAGGCCGCAACGCCATTCTCGAACTGTCGTACCAGCTGCTGCGTCTCAAGGATCTCGGCGATCCGGCGAAAGGCACCACGGTGAACTGGACTCTCGCCAGGGGCGGCGAGAAGCGCAACATCATTCCCGCCGAGGCTTCGGCGGAAGCCGACATGCGCTACTCGGACCCGGCCGAGAGCGAGCGGGTTCTGGCCGACGCCCGGAAGCTGACCGGCGAACGCCTGGTCGCCGATACCGAAGTCAGTCTGCGTCTCGACAAGGGTCGTCCGCCTCTGGTGAAGAACCCCGCCTCGCAGCGTCTGGCGGAAACCGCGCAGACGCTCTATGGCCGAATCGGCAAGCGCATCGAGCCGATCGCCATGCGCTTCGGCACGGACGCCGGCTACGCCTACGTGCCCGGCAGCGACAAGCCGGCGGTGCTGGAAACCCTCGGCGTGGTCGGCGCCGGCCTGCACAGCGAGGCGGAATACCTCGAACTGTCCAGTATCGCCCCGCGCCTGTACCTGACGGTGGCACTGATCCGCGAGCTGTCCGCCGACTAGCGCCGACGCCCGCAGCCGACCTCAGGTACGGAAGCGACCGAGCACCACGCGCAAGCCAGCCATGTGCTCCTTGACCCTCTGGTTGGCCGAAAGCACTGCGGCGGTCCCTTCGTGGGCCTGCTCGGAGAGTCCGGAGACGTTGGTGATGTTGCGATCGATGTCCTGGGCCACCTGGCTCTGTTCCTCGGCGGCGGTCGCGATCTGCTGGTTGAGGCCGTCCAGCTCTTCCACCGTGGCGACGATGCGCCCCAGCGCCTGGGCCGCGCTGTCGGCCTCGACGAGGTTGCTCTGGGCATGGCTGGCGCTACCGCGCATGGCGGCGACCGCATCGTTGGCGCCGTCCTGCAACTGTTCGATCAACCCCTGGATCTCCTGGGTCGACTGCTGGGTACGGTTGGCCAGCGAACGCACCTCGTCCGCCACCACGGCGAAGCCACGCCCGGCCTCCCCGGCCCGTGCCGCCTCGATGGCGGCATTGAGTGCCAGCAGGTTGGTCTGCTCGGCGATGCTGCTGATCACCGTAAGCACCTGGCCGACACTGCCGGCATGCTGGTGCAGGGTGTTCAGCGCCAGGGCGGTCTGTTCCAGTTCCTCCGCCAACGCACCGGTCTGGCTGCTGGCGTGCTCCACCAGACGCCGTCCCTCGTGGGCCAGGGCCGCAGCGTCGCGGGTGGAATGCGCCGCATGGTTGGCGTGGCGGGCGACCTCGGCCACGGTGGCGCTCATCTCGTTCATCGCGGTGGCCACCTGGTCCAGGTCCTGGTGCTGGCGCGCCACCTGGTCGCCGGCGCCGAGCGCCTGCTCCAGGGCCTCGGCCACGTCCTTGTCGGTCTCTGCCGCGCTGCGCTTGACGTTCGCCAGCAAACCGCTGACGTCCTGGCGCATCCGCTCGTAGCCAGCGACGATGCGGCCGATCTCGTTGTCCGCATGGCCCGCCGCCAGGACATGGGTGAAGTTCGCCGCACCGACCTCGGTCAGCGCCACCTCCAACCCACGCAACTGCCGCATCAGCGGCGCCAGGCCGAACTGCCGGCCGAGCACCACCAGCACCAGGATCGCCAACAGGCAACCGAAGGCGATCCACATCTGGGTGTGCTGGACACTGTCGGCGCGCGCGCTCATCAGCGAGACCAGGTTGTTCAGCTCGCCCAACAGCTCGGCGGAATACTGCGAGAAGCCGTGCAAGTCGACCTGGCTGGCAGGCTGTGCCACCTGGTCGAGCATGGCCCGGTAACGGCCCCAGATCTGCGCCACCTTCTGCCGCTGGGCGGCGATCTCCGGCGCGCCCATCCGGCTCACGTTGCGCTCGGCATTGCCCGCATCCAGGTCGGCGGCCGAACGTTCGTACTGGGCGATGGTCGCGGCCAGGGCCTTTGGGTCGCCGGCGCCGAGTCGCAATTGCAGCGCCTCGCGGGCCATCTTCTGGCTGAGCATGCGCTGCGCGCCGGCCACGTTGATGGTTTCCGGCGAGATCGACATGCTCAGGTACAACGCCACCGAGGCGCAGGCGGCCAGGCCGAACATCAGTGCATAGGACAGCAGGAACTGGGCGTTCAGGGTCTTCAACCCGAGCCCCCGTAGAATCCGATCGAACACCCTGGCGACGCTTTCGTTCATTGGTTTTTCCCCACTGGACTGCAGAAACCGATAACCACCCCATCGGCCCGTCGCGCCTGGGCTTGAATCGGCACTTCGCCGCCCCCCTCCCCGAGCGCCTCCCTCTCCAGGGCGTGGCCCCCGGCTGGCAAGGCCTGAAGACAGTTTGCCGCTGCGGCATCGGGACGCGCCCTGTAAACTCTGGCAGGTCCCCGGCACGCCGCGCCGGAGACGTCATGGAACCCAACCCGCAAGGACGCCCGCGTGATCCCCGTCGCCCCTCTTCCCCTGATCGTCCCGCTCATCTACCTGTCGTCGTTCATCGCCGGCATCTGGCTGCTGGTCTGGCTATCGCTCCTGGCCTTCAGCCCGCGCGCGCGCCAGCGCTTGCGCCGCCGCTGGCCGAGCCGCGGCCTGCTGATGCTGCTCCTGCTGATCCCGTTGGGACTGCGCGCCTGGCTGGAGATCGGTCTCTGGCAGTACGCGCGCGAACGCGCGCGCGAGGAAGCCGCGCACAGCGCCGTGCTCGAACGCCCCTCCCGTCTCGGAGGCATCGAGATGCCTGCCGGCACCCGGCTGAAGCTGGAACTCAAGCACCAGCCGGAAAGCTTCCGCGAAGCCGAATTCCCCACGCCAGTGACGATCCGCGGCGTCGCCACCCGCCACCTGCAACGCTGGCTGCAGAGCGAGCACGACGACCCGCAGAACCCATGGAAAACCACCGGCGTCCATCCCACTTCGCTGCGCCTGCGTGGCGAGGGAGTCGCCGAGATCGAAGGCTGGCGTTGCGACGCCAGCCAGGAAATCGCCTTCGCCAGCGAGCGCGACGGGCGTCCCGCCGCCTTCGAAGGCTGTAGCCTTGCGACCGGCAACCGCGCCGACGACATCGACTTCCCCGCCGGTGCGCGATTGTTCGCCAGCGACGGCATGGTCTACACCGACGGCTACCGCGACGCCGAGCGCTGGCGGGTAATGCCGGAAACCGGGCAACGGGTGTCGGTGCGCGGCATCGCGCTGAGCGGCGGCGCCCTGGCCTTCGACCGCGACCGCCGCCTGTACGGTCTCGGCGGTACGGTCCTCGCCGAGGCCTTGCAACTGGGCGCCTGGCACTATCCGGCGGGCACCGAGGTCAGCTTTTCGCCCCGCGCCGCCTGGCGCGCGCAACATCCGCACGCCTGGCTGTTCAGTCCTACCCGCGAAGCCGCTTCGCATGCCTCCGGCGAGCGCCTGGAACACGGCGCCTCGCTGTTGCAGACGCTGGACGGCCAGGAACTTGAGCGCCTCGACAACCGCGCGGCAGGGGTCATCGACTTCATCGAACTGGAGATCGGCGACGAACGCTGAACCCGCGCCGCGCGGTTATCTGAGGCTCAGCCGGCAGCGCGGCGGGAAGGGCAATCAGGAAATGGACGAGGCGCATGGACCCTCCTTGGAAATGACTGCGGTATGGCTAGGCATCTTCCCAATCATGCGGGAAAAAGCGATGCCGCTTCGCTTGCCGCACAGCGAAACAGGGCTAGCCTTATCAATGTGACTTTCTCCTATGGTGGTCACCAAAGCCCCGGGGGCCGCTCATCCCTCCGGGGCTTTCCCCCCGCCTGCTGCCTCTCCCCTCCTTGATACAGCAGCCCATTGCAGTTTCAACGAGGAAACCCAATGAAACTCAGCATTGTCGCCCTGGGCCTGTTGTCCATGGCAGGGGTGCTCATCTGCACCTATCTGATCCTGAAATCGCTCAGCGCCATCTGATATCGCTCGTGCACGAAGCTGTGGACCGCCCATGGGCAGATCGAGCAGTCTGCGCGTAGGATGGGCAGGCACGCTTCCTGCCCATTTTCCGCCAGGAAAGAAGAGGAATTCCTTTCCGAGATATCGAGGTCATGGATGAAAAAAAGCCCCCTGCTGATACTGAGCGTACTCCTCGCCGCCTGCGGTCCCGACAGGCTCATTTCCGACCTGCCTTCGCCGAACGGCGAATACCACGTCGAAGTTCGGAAATGCCCCGAGAAAGGTTCGATAACCTGGGGCGAGGAAATACAGGTTTCCCTCCTCGAAACCGGGAAATCGGAAAAGTGCCATTCAGTCGTGCTGTCGCTGGCGCAATTCGACCTGCGCGCATCATCCACGGACGAATTGCAACTGGAGTGGCTGTCCGATACGGAACTCAGGGCCTGGCACCCTAGCTTCGAGCCCGGGAACCAACCGAACGGCTCGCGCCTGAAGCACGATGCGCCGGTGAAGATGGTCTTTGCGCCGAAGCGCTGAGCGCCTCAAAGGACGCACCTGTATTCCGCCGCAGCAGGAGATGTCAAAGCAGTCCGCTTACTCGAGCTACACACCCGCGAGTGCCTGATTAAAGACTGGAAAATATGAAACAAAGCGGCGCCATCCACAGCGCCAGATTGATCGTCCATTGCAGCGCTCTTTCGCGAGCGCTCCCCAGCTTTCGATGCTGGAGCACGAATGCCAACGCAGTGGAATGCAGGAACAGCGCGCAGGCAGGAAAGACCAGCAGGTAGGCGAACAGCCCGGGCGCATTCATATTGGGATAGCTATGGCTGTCGAGCGATCGCCAGTACGCCACCAGGAAAGCGCTCGCGACCGCGAGGCTGAGTCCCAGGCTGATGCGGCTATACCACTTCATCGATACCCTCCCGGCGCGCCTTCCGGACCTACGCCGATCGCTCCGGAAAACGGCCCGATCCGCCTCGCCCCCTCCTGCTTCGGTCAGAGCGGCTCAGGGCTTCCGGGGCTCGTTGCCGAGCAGACGATCGAGCTCGCCCATGACGCGATCGCTCTTGGCCTCTTCGAGCTTGCGCCGGGCCTCGGCGAGATTGGCCTGGGCGCGCTCCATCTCGACCATGCCGACGGCGGTGATCACCGCCTGCAATGGCACGCCCCTGCCGGCGGAGCGCATGCCGTTGCGTTCGCGCTCCTGCGGCGCGCAGATGAACTGGAGGACAGCCTCATGGCTTTCGTTGGGCAGCGGGGTCCAGCCCTTGGCGAAGGTGAACTGGAGGTTCGTGGGTTGCCCGTTGTCGGAGAAGGTCTTGGCGTTGACCACCTTCACCTCTCGCGTATCGCAGCGGTACTGGTGCGCGCTGAGCAGATGGAAGGAGTCGAACAGCATGGCGATCTGCAACTGCCAGGCGTTTTCGATACCCGGCACCGGTGCCAGCGAATCGGCATCGGCCAGGAACACGTCAAGCTCGGCAGGGTCGTCGCCCTTGTGTACCACCCACCAGTCTTCGGCCCAGGCATGG
The DNA here is from genome assembly GCF_001813025.1 of Pseudomonas sp. HMSC066A08. Classification (NCBI taxonomy): domain Bacteria; kingdom Pseudomonadati; phylum Pseudomonadota; class Gammaproteobacteria; order Pseudomonadales; family Pseudomonadaceae; genus Pseudomonas; species Pseudomonas sp. HMSC066A08. The sequence goes on along the minus strand of NZ_KV811305.1, from coordinate 414,637 downwards.
CCGGATGCGGCCAGCAGCGCGGCGCACAGCCAAGTCGCGGCACTGCGGGAACCTTGCGATATACGTTCATGTCACCTTCCTTGTGGGGAAACGCTTCCCTGCCGATCGTGGATAGGGGCGGCACCCGGCATCCCTGAGCGAACACCCGCTATTTCAATGACAGCGGCACGCCCCAGACCGGGTCTTCCATACCCTGCTTGCGCAGCGGCGTGATCTGCAGGGGCTGGAGCCTGGACAGCAGTTGCCGGTGTTTGTCGCTCAGGGCCCGCTGGGCGATCAGGGACTGGCTGAAGTCCATCGGCGCCGGCCAGGTGTAGACGGTCAGGTTTTCCAATGGGCATTCGATCTTCTTCGGATCGATCGCCCGGCACTTCGACTGCCGGTACCTGTAGCCGGGGGTCTTCAGGTGCATACGCGGGGCCAGCAGCAATTGCCCGCCCTGCACGGTGAAGCTGGCCAGCGCCTTGTCGACCGGCAGGCGCGCCTGGACCTTGATCGAGGGCACGTCGCGGGAGTCGGTCTGCTGGTAATAGCCGGCCTGGGAGCCCTGGGTCGTCTGCGTGTATTGCTGCTCGCCCCAGCTCACGCAGGCGCCCGAGGCCATATGCACGGCGGTGCAGACCTTCTCGGTCTTGATCTCGCTGCCATAGGTGGCATCCTTCCAGACTTCTTCCCGGTAGTACTCGCGATACAGCTCGGGGGACAGGTACGCGGTGCCATTGGCGCCTTGGCCCGAGCCGGGCGGACCGCTACGGGCGCCGACCTGGTCGAGCAAGCCATGGATCTGGTAGTCGTCGCCGCCGGTCAGCAGATACTTGCCGGGCGGCAGGATATGCACCTCGAAGGCCTTGAACAGATAGGTCTCGTCGGGCTTCCGCTGCAGCGCGTTGGTCTGGAACTTGCGGCCGAAGGTCACCTTCGGATCCTTCTCGTACTCCCAGATCGCCGTAGGCGTCCACTGGGTCATGGTCAGCGCATCGCTCAAGGACTTGTGCGGCATCACATCGGCCACCAGCACCACGGCCATGTTCCCCTTCAACGCCTGGTCCACCAGGTCCAGCATCTGCGCGTTGCGCGGATCGTCCATGCTGCCATAGGCGCCCGAATCGAGTTCCGACACGCAACCGGAAAGGCAAAGCAGCAAGGCGGCGGAAAGGGCGAAACGCGGGCGGGGCAGTCTCATGCATCGATCCTTGATAGAGGCTGGTGCGGGTCGTCGGACGGCCCATCTTACTGGCCCATGCCAGGATCGCAATATTTCAAATGAACTAGGTCGGCAGGGGCGCACCGGCAGGGCCAGGAGCTGCCACGGCCCGCCGGCCCTCGTTGGGTCGGCTCCTCCCGATCAGAATCCCCACAACCGGCTGCAGACCTCCAGGCGTCGGAATCGGCGCCGCCTGGCAGGCGCCTCCTCGGGATACGAGACCGAATCGCCCTGCCCGGCCGGCATCACTCAGGAAGAATGGTGATTCCGCGTGCCCTGAGACTGCGCCGGTCTTTTCGGAGAGTTTCCAGCAACCGGTCCCTTGTTTCCCGAACGTGCGATTCGACCATCCCCGCGGCGCGTTCGATATCGCATGCCCTCAAGGCAGCGATGATGGCGCGATGCTCGGCCCAGCCGTGATGTTCCGGTTGGCTCTCCAACCATCTGACACGCTGGAGGCGCGTCAGGGCCTCGCCGAGCCCCCGACTGATGAATTCATTGCGGGCCAAACCGGCAATCCAAAGGTGGAATTGGCGTCCGGCAGACTCGGTCTCTTCTGCCGAGGCATTTGTCGGCACCGCATCCAGTATGGCCTCCCCCTCCCGGAGATAGCTTTCTTCCGCCTCTTTTCCACCGAGGCGAACCGCCGTTACCTCAAGCATCTCCCGGTAAACGAACAATTGTTCTATTTCCTGAAGATCGATGGGCGGCACCAGCCATCCCCGGCCCTCCCTCGCAACGAGACCTTCAGCCTCGAGGCGAACCAGTGCCGTGCGGATAGAGCTTCGCGAGGCCCCTGTCTGCCCTTCGAGCCAGCGCTCCGTCAGGCGCTCTCCAGGGCCGATCTCCATATCCAGAATCAAGCGGCGCAGCCGCTCTTCAGCCTGCTGAATGACCGTCATTAGGTGCCTCCGATTGACAGATCCATTGGCCAACGTCAATGTATACCAAGTTGGTATACCAAAATGACTGTGTGGTAACGAGTGTCTCTGATCGGAGTCTGCTGATGCAAGGCAACATGAACGAACCCGCTATCGAATGCTGGCAACGCAACCTCGCCGTGTGCTTGTTCGGAGCCTTCACCACCGTCTTCGCCATGACACTTATCCTGCCGTTCCTCCCGGTCTACATAGGTCAACTCGGGGTATCGGGCCACGCCGCAATCGTGCAGTGGTCGGGTATCGCCTACGCCGCCACTTTCGTCACCGCCGGGTTGGTAGCACCGCTTTGGGGGATGCTTGGCGACCGCTACGGTCGTAAGCCCATGCTGGTCCGAGCCAGCCTGGGAATGGCGATCACCATGTTGCTGATGGGGCTGGCCTCCGATATCTGGCAATTCATCGGCTTGCGCTTGTTGGCGGGAATCGCCGGCGGGTACTCGTCGGGGGCAACGATCCTGATCGCGGTGCAAGCTCCGAAATCCCGTTCGGCCTGGGCATTGGGGCTTCTTTCCTCGGGCGTGATGGCCGGCAATCTGTTAGGGCCGCTGGTAGGCGGCTTCCTGCCTCCTCTGATCGGCATACGAGCCACATTCTGGGGCGCCAGTGGATTGATCTTCATTGCGTTTGTCTTCACGACCTTCATGTTGCGCGAGACTGCACGCCCCTCCGTCCCCGCCGTCGAAGAACCTCACAAGGTCGGTTGGTCGAATATGCCCAACAAGGCGGTGATCCTCGCCATGCTGGCGACAGGCCTGCTGCTGATGATTGCCAACATGTCGGTCGAACCGATTATCACCGTCTATATCGAAACGCTGCTCGAGGACTCGAGGCGGGTGACGTCTGTGGCGGGTCTGGCCATGTCGGCGGCAGCGCTCGGAAGCATCATCTCCGCGACCTATCTGGGTAAGGTGGCCGACCGGATTGGCTACGGCGTCATCATGATAGCCGCGCTGAGCGTCGCGGCCGTCCTGCTGATTCCCCAGGCTTTCGTATATGCGGGGTGGCAACTCATCGCCCTGCGCTTCCTGATGGGCATGGCGCTTGGCGGCCTGCTTCCGTGCATGGCCGCTGTAATCCGCCATAGCGTCCCGGAGCGATTCGTCGGCTCGGCAATGGGCTGGTCGCTCTCCGCGCAATTCGCCGGCCAGGTAATCGGGCCGGTAATCGGAGGGTTCGTCGGTGGCCAGTTCGGGATGCGCAGCGTTTTCCTGGTAACCAGCCTGTTGATGCTGGCAGGAGCGCTATTCAACTGGCGAACCCTTGGGCACTCCACCCGCTAGACGGTTTTCCACCACCCAGAGGTCGTCATGACTGAGCCCGTGTTTGAATCTCCCTTTAATTCCGCCCTGCTGCTGATGGACTTCCAGGAGTTCGTGCTGAACAACTTCGTGCCCGCACCTCGCGCAGCCGAGGTAGTGGCCCGCACCTCCAGATTTCTTTCCAGGGTACGGCAAACCGATATGCTGGTAGTTCATGTAACGGTGGGCTGCCCGCCCGATGGTCCGCCAATGGGCAGGCGCAACAGGCTCTTCCGCGAGCTACGTGAAAGTGGCCTGATCGAACCGGGAAGCCCCGGGATGGCGATCACCGCCGCCTTGCAGCCGATCGAAAGCGAACCGGTCATTACGAAGAGTCGCGTCGGCGCCTTCACGGGTACGGAACTGGACGAGCTTCTCTGGGCGCATGATATTGAAACGTTGCTCATCGCTGGAGCCACTACGTCAGGCGTAGTGCTGACGACGGTTCGCCAAGCGTTCGATCTGGACTACCAGTTGGTTGTGCTCAGAGACGGCTGTGTCGATGGCGATGCAGAGTTGCATGACTACCTCATGGCCAGAGTCATTTCCGACCACGCCGCGATCACCGAAATCGATGAAGTGGTGAAAACTCTACGCATGTAGAGTGCGCCAACCATACAGAAGCACCGGTCGTTCCCGAGTACCGCCGCCCAGATCCTTGGCAACTTCCCTCGCTCGATCCCACTCCGATAAAAAAGCATCGGCGATGTGCTCGGCGACTCCTCGGGGCTATCGAAGCTGACCATCAGTAGCGTCAAGGCCCCTCACCGGGAACGCTCCTTTGGGCTGGAACCCGCCTCCCTGCCAAAAGGCTTTCAAGATCCGGGAGTTCGATACTATCGTCGAACGCATGTAGAGAGGCCCAGTGGAGGGTAACGACTAGCTCCTCGGGCCTGGCAACCATCTGCCTGGCGGCGCCCCAAAAAATGGCGATCGAGTCCATCCCCACGAAAGATGTAGCAGGGGTGGAGATTCTGGCCAGTGACTGAAAAACGGTGGCGGCCCAGGTCGAGAGGCTGATGGAGACATCATCCGAATCGAAGTACTGATGACAGCCTACGAGCCGTGTTGGAAGGCCTCGGTTCTCGGACACCGACGCTGGGCGGGTGGAACTGCTCATTGCCGACGATATGGCAAAGGCCCCATCCCTGATAAAATCCCCGCCCTGCTCCGCTCCTCCTATCGAAGTCCCGATGCGCCCAGAACCGACCACCACCCCCGCCACCCTCTCCCGCCGCTTCTCCGTTGCGCCGATGATGGACTGGACCGATCGCCACTGCCGCTTCTTCCTGCGCCAGTTGTCCCGTCACGCCCTGCTCTACACCGAGATGGTCACTACCGGCGCGTTGCTGCACGGCGATCGCCAGCGCTTCCTCCGCTACGACGAATGCGAGCACCCACTGGCGCTGCAACTGGGCGGCAGCGTGCCGGCGGAACTGGCGGCCTGCGCGCGGTTGGCGGAAGAGGCCGGCTACGACGAGGTCAACCTCAACGTCGGTTGCCCCAGCGACCGGGTCCAGCACAACATGATCGGCGCCTGCCTGATGGGGCATCCGGCGCTGGTGGCGGATTGCGTGAAGGCGATGCTGGATGCGGTGGAGATAGCGGTGACGGTGAAGCATCGCATCGGCATCAACGGGCGCGACAGTTATGCCGAGCTCTGCGATTTCGTCGGCCAGGTGCGCGAGGCTGGCTGCCGGAGCTTCACCGTGCATGCACGGATCGCCATCCTCGAAGGGCTCTCGCCCAAGGAGAACCGCGAGGTGCCACCGCTGCGCTACGAGGTCGCGGCGCAATTGAAGAAGGACTTCCCGGACCTGGAGATCGTCCTCAACGGCGGCATCAAGACCTTAGAGGCTTGCCGCGAGCACCTGCAGACCTTCGACGGCGTGATGCTCGGTCGCGAGGCCTACCACAACCCCTACCTGCTGACCGCGGTGGACAGCCAGTTGTTCGGCAGCGAAGCGCCGCCGCTCAGTCGCAGCGAGGCCTTGCTCCGTCTGCGTCCGTACATCGAGCGACACCAGGCCGAAGGCGGCGCGATGCATCACGTGACCCGCCATATCCTCGGCCTGGCCCAGGGCTTCCCGGGCTCCCGGCGATTCCGCCAATTGCTCTCGGTGGACGTGCACAAGGCCGCCGATCCGCTGCGGGTTTTCGACCAGGCGCTGGAACTTCTGGCGGGGCGATAGCTCCCATTGAGCCGCGCCTGCGGCTCGGGTAAGGTCGGGGAATTCTTCTTCCCAAGAACCCACCTGACAAGACCTCGCCATGACTTCGAAGCTGGAACAACTCAAGCAATACACCACGGTGGTCGCCGACACCGGCGACTTCGATGCCATTGCCCGCCTGAAGCCGGTGGACGCCACCACCAACCCGTCGCTGCTGCTCAAGGCCGCCGCCCTGCCGCGCTACGCCGAGCACCTTCGACAGGCTACCGCGGGTAGCGGCGGCGACGCCGGACTGGCTTGCGACCGCTTCGCCGTGGCAGTCGGCAAGGACATCCTCGGAGTCATTCCCGGACGTATTTCCACCGAAGTCGACGCGCGCCTGTCGTTCGACAGCGAGGCCACCCTCGCCCGCGCCCACCGCCTGATCGAGCTGTACGACGAACAGGGCATCGACCGCGAGCGGGTGCTGATCAAGATCGCCTCCACCTGGGAAGGAATCCGCGCCGCCGAGATTCTGGAACGCGAGGGCATCCAGACCAACCTGACCCTGCTGTTCTCCTTCGCCCAGGCGGTGGCCTGCGCCGACGCCGGGGTGTTCCTCATCTCGCCGTTCGTCGGGCGCATCTACGACTGGTACAGGAAGAGCGAGAACCGCGACTACGTCGGCGCCGAGGATCCCGGCGTGCAGTCGGTCTCGCGCATCTATCGCTACTACAAGGCCAACGGCTACAAGACGGTGGTGATGGGCGCCAGCTTCCGCAATCTCGGCCAGATCGAGCAACTGGCCGGCTGCGACCGCCTGACCATCAGTCCCGACCTGCTGCAACAACTGGCTGACGCCCAGGGCGAGCTGCCACGCCTGCTGCTGCCGGGCGAAGGCGAGCCGCGCCAGGTGCTCGACGAGAGCGCTTTCCGTTGGCAGATGAACGAGGACGCCATGGCCACCGAAAAGCTGGCCGAAGGCATCCGCCTGTTCGCACGCGACCAGGAAAAGCTCGAATACCAGTTGGCGACCCGCCACTGATCGCCGCTGCCGGCGGGACGCGCATGCAGGGCGTCCCGTTCCGGCGCAGCGGAGGATTCAGCAGGAATTCGGGAAGGGATCGACCGGTTAATGGCGCTCCAGGGCGCTGACCAGGTCGTGGAAGGCTTCGCGGTTGGATTCGTTGAGGCCCATCAGGATGCGGTGCGCCTCCAGGACCTTGTCGCGCACCACATCTTCCGACTGGTCCTGCGGCGGCAGGTCGGACAGGCATTCCGGGCACGGAATCGGACGATCGACGATATTGAACACCTGATCGAAGCCCATCGACTGCAACAGACGGGTAATGTCCGGATTGGTGGTCACCAGCGTGGGCAACAGGCCGATTTTCTGCCGCGACAGGATGGACAGCTTGGCCAGCAGGCCGAGTGTGGTGCTATCGATGCTCTGGGTTTCCGTAAGATCGATGATGATCGCCGAAAAGTTCAGCGCAGCGAAGATCTTTTCGATGGTGGAATCCAGGGCCGAGCACAGGGTGAGGCGGACCTCACCGACGAATTTCAGAACGAAGGAGCCGTTCTGTTCGGCAAACTGGATTTTACCGGTACTCATGCAAGGTTCCTGCTCAACACCAGCAAGGCGATATCATCCGGCATCTCCGCCAGGTTGGCCAGCCCGAAGACCTGGCGCAGCCCGTCGAGGGTGCCTCCGGCGGCTGCCACCTGTTCCGGTAGCGAAGCCTCTTTCTCCTTCAGCGTAGCTCCTGGCAACACATCGAGGATGCCATCGGAAAACAGCGAGAGACTGAAGGAAGGCGGCAACTCCATGACCCGGTCGTCATAGGTCGCATCGTCGAACAGGCCCACCGGCAGGCCACGGCCCTCCAGGTAGCTCGCCTGCCCTTCGACGAACAACACAGGAAGCGGCAGGTGGCCGCCGATGCTGTAGGTCAGGCTGTTCTTCTCCAGGTCGATGACCCCGCCGAGCATGGTCACATGCTTGCCCAACTTGGTGTTGATCAGGCCGCGGTTGATGTGCGCCAGCACCTCGGACGGCTTGAACTCCGGGAGCGTGCCGTTGCGCCGCGACTCATAGAGCAGGCGCGTGGTCATGAACTTCAGCAGCACCGTGACGAAGGCCGAGGAAGCGCCATGGCCGGAAACGTCGGCCAGGTAGAACGCCACGCGCCGCTCGTCGACCCGGAAGTAGTCGACGAAATCGCCGGAGAGATACAGCGACGGAATGATCCGGTGGGAAAACTCCAGCCCCTCGATGCTCCACGGCGTCACCGGAAGCATGTTCATCTGCACCTGGCGGCCGGCGTTCTGGTCTTCCTGGAGCAGGTTCAGGCTGGCCTGCAACTCGCGGTTGGCGGCTTCCAGCTTGTCGCGGTAGCGCTGGTTCTCGACCCGCAGGTAGGCGCGATCCAAGGCCCGGCGCACCGAATGCTCGAGCACCGCGAGGTCTTCCAGGGGCTTGATCAGGTAGTCGGCGGCGCCCAGGCGCAAGGCTTCCACCGCATCACTCATCACGCCGGCTCCGGAAAGCACGATGATCGGCGTTTCCGAAGCGGTCTGGCGGATGCGGCGGATCAGTTCGAGGCCGTCGATCTGCGGCATGCGCAAATCGCAAATGACCAGGTCCGGCTGTTCGCTTTCGAAGATCTGCAGGCCCTGCAGACCGTTGAAGGCCTGCAACACCTTGAAGTTGCTGTCTTCCAAGTAGGCGGCGAGGCTTTCGCGCACCACCTCGTCGTCATCGATGATCAGCAGCGTGGCACTGACTTTATGCATGGGTCATCCAGGCAAACGGCGCCGGAAACAGTGGGTCCTAGGCGCTTATTGTAAGTGACAACAGCGCGGCTACGGGGTTCGACAAGGCGCAGACGGTACTCCCATCCGTTGAGCAGTTCAAGCCGTTGACCTTTGCCGGAAAATCCGCCTTTGTCCGTCCGATCCCGTCCGCACGGTATAAACTTTGACGATAATCGCCAGGATTGCCAGTCGCCCTCCCATCGCCCCGACCATGAGGATCAGCCCATGCAGCCCATCGAGCACAACTACAGCGAGAAGCGCGACTTCATCCGCATGAAGCTCGACACCCCGGTCACCATCCGCTGCGAAGGCCGCGAGTCGGTGGCCCTGTGCCGGGACCTGTCCGCCAGCGGGCTGCTGCTGGAAGCACAAAGCGAGCTGGCTCCGGGTGACCACCTGCGGGTGAGCATCCCCTCCACCCACGAGACCCTCACCGGCCTGGAACTGGAAGCCCGCGTGGTGCGCTGCGAACGCCTCGGCCCGGGGCGGCATAGCCTGGGGCTGAGCATCGTCGCGATCCACTGAAACGACGAAAGGCGACCCAAGGGCCGCCTTTCCAGGTGTCGCGCGAAGCGGGCCGACTTAGAAGTCGTCCTCCACCTCGCCGTCCTTGACCTTGAACTCGCGGTTCTGCAGGTAGGCGTTGCGGATGAAGATGTACTTGTCGCCGCTGATCAGTTTTTCCGACTTCAGCAGGTTGGCACGGGTGTCGACGGTGTTGATGCCGAACATCACGTTGCGCGCACGTACGTCGTCCATGTAGTGGTAGGGACTGACATAGATGTCCGGGATCTTCGCCGGGGCATCGCGCAGCGTGCTCGGGCCGAGGAACGGCAGCATCACGTACGGGCCGCTGCCGACCCCCCAATAACCCAGGGTCTGGCCGAAGTCCTCATCGTTGCGCTGCAGGCCCATCGGGGTCGCCACGTCGATCAACCCGGCCAGGCCGAAGGTGCTGTTGAACAGCAGGCGGCTGGTGTCCACGCCGGCATTGTGGAACTTGGCCTGCAACAGGTTGTTGGCCAGGTTCTTCACGTCGCCGAGGTTGTTGAAGAAGTTGTGCACGCCGTCCTGAACGAAGTTCGGGGTGACCTTCTGGTAACCCTGGGCCAGCGGTTTCAGCGCATAGGTGTCCAGGGTGTCGTTGAAGGTGAAGATGGGGCGGTTGATGCTTTCCCAAGGGTCTTCTTCACTGGCCGCCAGGGACAGCGTGGGTGCCAATGCGAGGCTGGCGCAAGCCAGGATTCGGGCACTACGTTCGATCCAGTTCACGCCGCGGGCGCGCATTGCTGTATCTCCTTTGCATGACTAGTCTTGGCCGCCAGCGCGGCTTCAGCGTGCGCGCAGTATATAGGCTCGCATCGATTTTGAGACTAGAAGAGTTACGAGATGGCTGACAGACAATTGCTACACACGGCCCATATCCCGGTGCGCTGGGGCGACATGGACAGCTACGGGCACGTCAACAACACCCTCTATTTCCAGTACCTGGAAGAAGCCCGGGTAGCCTGGTTCGAAACCCTCGGCATCGACCTGGAAGGCGCTGCCGAGGGGCCGGTCGTGCTGCAAAGCCTGCACACCTACCTGAAGCCGGTGGTGCATCCGGCCACCGTGGTGGTGGAGTTGTACGCCGGCAAGCTGGGCACCAGCAGCCTGGTACTGGAACATCGCCTGCGCACCCTGGAAGATCCGCAAGGCACCTATGGCGAAGGCCACTGCAAGCTGGTCTGGGTGCGCCACGCGGAAAACCGTTCGACGCCCGTGCCGGACAGCATACGCGCCGCGATCGCCTGACTCAGGCGCCCGGATAGGCCGCGTCGAGCACGATCTCCAGGGCGTCCGGACGCCAGAATTCCTGGTCGAACTCGACCACCCTCTGCCCCTCCGCGTAACTCAGTCGCTCCAGGTACAGCGCCGGCGAACCCGGAGCCAGTTGCAGCGGCTCGGCCTGGGCCGCGTTCAGCGCGGTCGGGTGCATCGCCAGTTGGCAGCGCGTCGGCTGCAGGCCGAAACGCTCGCGCAGCAGGCTCATCAGCGAAGTATCGAGGTCGTGGTCCAGCAGGCCTGGGCACCACCCGGCATCCAGGGCGATCAGCTCGATCAGCACCGGACGTTCGTCCACCCAGCGGCGCCGTTGCAGGAAATACACCGGCGCGCTGTCCTCCAGCCCCATCCGCTTGGCCAGCCAGGCGCCGGCTGCACGCCGCTCGGCGTGCAGCGTCTCGGTACGCGGCTGGCGTCCCTGGGCGCTGACGTATTCCATGAAGCCGGTGGTACGGGTCGGGTTGTAGCGGATCCGCGGCGGCGCGACGAACCAGCCGCGGCGGTTCTCGCGATAGACCAGGCCTTCGGTTTCCAATTGCTGCAGGGCTTCGCGAAGGGTGATGCGGGTACACAGGAAGCGCTCGGCCAACTCCCGCTCGGAGGGAAGTTTCACCTGCAGCACACCCTGGGCGATATCCGCGGCGAGCTGGTCGCGGATGCGCAGGTACTGACGAGATTGATCGACCGGCATGACGGCCTCGCTGATTCAGAACGGCCGATTATAACGGTAGCCCGTCGGCCTATCGCCACTGCCACGAAAACGTCACGGCGGCGTCACAAAACCCCTCTAGTCTGGCCTAGACCATTTGCCAGACGCCTTTCGCATGCCCAGCTCCGACCAACTCCCGCGCTTCACCGCCCTGCTCTTCGGACTCTCCGGCGGCCTGGTGGATTTCGGCGCCCGGACCCTGTCCCTGGCGCTGCTGCGCAGCCATCCGCATAGCCCTGCCGAGCACCTCCGCGATGCCAGTCTGCTGCCTTTCACCGAGGCACAAAGCTTCCTGTTGCAGCGCAAGCCGAACAAGAGCGAACGCCAGCGCCTGGAGCAGGCCCTCGACGAAGCCGCCGGGGAACAGGCCGAAGCCATCGCCGGTGCCGTGGCCCTGCTGGAGAGCCTGGACGAACAACGGATTCCCTACGCCTGGCAGGACGAGCTACCGGAATCGGTCTGCCAGCGCCTTGCCGCGCCGCTCGGCCGGGCGGACGCCCTGATCCCCCTCGCCGGCGCGCGCCCCTGGCCGGCCCCCGATGGCTGCTGGCAGGCCCTCGCCCGGCTGGGCATCGAGCGCCTCGACGGCTGCGTGCTGGTCAGCGCCCAACCGCGTCAACTCCAGGCCGGACTCAATGCCGGGCTATGGACCATCGGCCTGGCCGCCAGCGGGCCGTCGTGCGGCCTCTCGCCGGCCGACTGGGACGCTCTCGGGCACACCGAGCGCGACCGCTTGCGCGCCGACGCCACCCTGGAACTGTACCGCCTGGGCGTGCATTCCGTGATCGATCACCTGGGCGAGCTGCAACCCTGTCTGCACGACCTCGCCGTCCGCCGCCTGAAAGGAGAAAAACCATGAGCCGCGCCCGTCACCGCTTTCTCGACGAACTGGCCGAACGCTTCGCCAGCCATGGCGCCGAGCCCTATGGCGAGGCAGTCAGCCAGGCCGAGCACGCGCTGCAGTGTGCGACCCTGGCCGAGCGCGCCGGCTGCTCGGACAGCCTTGTAGTCGCCGCCCTGCTGCACGATATCGGCCACCTCTACGAAGACCCGGCGCAGATCGACGAGGAGGACCTGCGCCACGAGGAGTTCGGCGCACGCCTGCTGCGCGAGCTGTTCCCAGAGTCGGTCTGGCAGCCGGTGCGCCTGCACGTATCGGCCAAGCGCTTCCTCTGCGCGGTGGACCCGAGCTATCACGCCAGCCTGTCGCCGGCCTCCCGGCACAGCCTGGTACTGCAAGGCGGGCCGTTCGACGAGCGTGCCGCCGCGGCCTATATCAAGGCGCCCTATGCCCAGGACGGCCTGACCCTGCGCCGCCTCGACGACCTGGCCAAGGACCCGGCCATGCGCACCCCCGAACTGACGCACTTCTTCCCGCTGCTGGAACGCCTGCTGCGGATTGATCCGGATCGCGCACATCTGCGCCCGACAGGTTAATCTGTTCGGCATGGACGGACCTTTCGGCGCCCGCCGGAGGTCCACCGAAGACTTGTACGTCGAGGGAAATACCATGCCGAAAGAGAGTCTGCTGCGCGAACTGTCCGCCCTGCGCGAGCAACTGGAGCAACAACCGCCGCTGAACGAAGAGCAGCGCGCCGAACTGGAACTCCTGATCAGGGATATCGAACTGAAACTGGCCAACGAGGACGCCCTCAACGAAGGCAGCCTGGTCGATGGGGTCAACCTCGCCGTCGAGCGCTTCGAGGTCAGCCACCCAACCCTCGCCGGCACGCTCCGCTCCATCGTGCAGAGCCTGGCCAACATGGGTATCTGAACGACTTGCCGAAATGAAAAGCCCCGGCACGGCCGGGGCTTTTTCGTATCCGCGTGTTGCGAGGCGTTACTGGCGCACCAGGCGTCGGTTGTCCGGTGCGACCTCCGCCAGGCTGCGGTAGGGATTGATATCCAGGCCGCCACGGCGTACGTAGCGCGCGTAGACGCTGAGCGCCTGGGGACGCAGCAGGCGCTGCAGGTCGAGGAAGATGCGTTCGACGCACTGTTCGTGGAAGTCCTGGTGCTGGCGGAAGGAAACCAGGTAGGCCAGCAGGCTGGCCGGGTCCAGCGCCGGGCCCCGGTAGTCGACCACCAGGGTGCCCCAGTCGGGCTGGCCGGTGACCGGGCAGTTGGACTTGAGCAGATGGCTGTAGAGCTGCTCCTCGACGATCCGCCCGGCGTCGCAGCGCAGCAGTTCCGGGCGCGGCTGCTCGTAGCCGTCGACGGCGATGTCCAGCTCGTCGATGCAGCGCCCCGGCAGGCGCCCGATGCCCTCCTCGGCAACCTCGTCGAGGCTGCGCAGGCGCACGCCCACGGGCGCCCCGGCAGCGGCCGAGAGGTCTTTCTCCAGTACCGCGCGAAGCGCCTCGCGACTATCGAAGGCGGACTGGTTGAGGGAATTGAGGTAGAGCTTGAACGACTTCGACTCGATGATGTTCGGCGAGCCCGCCGGGATCGAGAACTCGCCGATCGCCACCACCGGCTTGCCGGCCGGGGTCAGCCAGGACAGCTCGTAGCAGTTCCAGATATCCACGCCGCGATAAGGCAGGGTCTCGGCGCTCAGGCCAAGCTCGGCCCATTTCGCCGTGCGTGAAATGGGAAAAAGCAGCGACGGCGTGTAGCTGGAGACGTATTCGCTGGTCTTGCCCAGCGGCGAATGTTCGGCGGGATGGTGCATGTGGGAAACCTGCTGGATGAATCGCGCAGGGCCCTTCCCCGCGCGCCGCGCCGCACTGGCGGGCGGCGGCAAGTGTATACGGATCGGCCGGCATCTTCACGCCGGCCGTCCGCCGGCTCAGGGCTGCACGGTCAGTTGGCCGACCATTCCGGCCTGGTAGTGGCCGGGGATGTTGCAGGCGAACTCCAGCCGGGTGGCCTTGGCGAAGGTCCAGGTCAGCTCGGCGCTCTTGCCCGGCTCGACCAGCACGCTGTTGGGATCGTCGTGCTTCATCATCCGGCCATGGTCCATGCCGCCCATGCCGTGGCCCATCTGACTATGGTCCATCGACGCCATGCCGGTCGGGGTGAGCATCCCGGACTGCTGCATCTCCAGCATCTCCTTCTGGTGCTCGGCATGCATCGCCGCGTCGCCCAGGTTGAACTCGTGCAACAGCTTGCCTTCGTTCTTCAGCACGAAGCGGACCGTCTCGCCGGCCTTGACCTCGATCGCCCGCGGCTTGAAGTACATGTCGCCGAGCACCACCTCGATGCTGCGGCTGGCCTGCGCGGCCTGGGCCGGCTTGCCGAAGGCCTGGCCGTGGGCCGGCGAAGCCTGGGCGCTGGCGCCGAAAAGCACGCCGAGAACGATCAGGGAAGCGGGAAGCAGGCGGCGCGGAAACATACGGGGAATCTCCATCGGGTTGATGTCGCCTATCCTGTGTCGCTGCGCCTGCCGGCTGGCTGTCGGGAGCATTACATCTTTGTCAGCTTGCCGCCGTTGCGGACCGCGAAGGCTAAGATCGCCCAGCGCCACCGACGGGCATAAAAAACCCGCCGACCGGAAACCAGGGAACCGGTGGCGGGTGAAGACGGGATCGGAGCCCTCCGTCATCCCGTGTGGAGCCGGGGTGGAAGAACTGGCGCTCAGCAGTTTTCCTTGTCCTTCTTCATCGCTTCGGCCTGCTTCGCCAGTTTCTCCTGGTGCGCGGCACGAGCCTTGGCGGCCTGGGCCTGCATGCGCTCGAAGACGATGTCGCCGCCGCTGTCGGCCATGGCTGGAACGGTCGGGGCGAGGACCAGCAGGAAAGCGAGGGTGGAGGCAGTGAAGGTACGCATGGGAAGTCTCCTCGAATGAGTTCCCATGTAGTCTGCGCGGGGGCCACTGTCGCCCCCGTTACCCACTGATTACGATGCTGTCAGAAACAGGTCGGCATGGCCGGCAAATGTAACGAGGGATGAACATGAAACTGCTGATCGTCGAAGACGAACCGCGCATCGGCCAGTACCTGCGCCAGGGGCTCGCCGAGGCAGGCTTCGCCGTCGACCTGAGCGACGATGGCAACGAGGGCGAGCAACTGGCCCTGGGCGGCGACTACGACCTGCTGATCCTCGACGTCATGCTGCCCGGCCGTGACGGCTGGCAGATCCTGCGCAGCGTGCGCGACGCCGGGATGACCGTACCGGTGTTGTTCCTGACCGCCCGCGATGCCGTCGAGGACCGCGTGCGAGGTCTCGAACAAGGCGCCGACGATTACCTGGTGAAGCCCTTCGCCTTCGTCGAACTGCTCGCCCGGGTGCGCACCCTGCTGCGCCGGGGCAGCCAGCAGTTGCAGGAGACCACCCTGCAACTGGCCGACCTCGAACTCGACTTGCTGCGCCGCCGGGTGCAACGCCAGGGCAAGCGGATCGACCTCACCGCCAAGGAGTTCGCCCTGCTCGAACTGCTGCTACGGCGCAGCGGCGAGGTGCTGCCCAAGTCGCTGATCGCCTCGCAGGTCTGGGACATGAACTTCGACAGCGACACCAA